>NZ_JACHXA010000003.1:0-300000 GCF_014191775.1 Limibacillus halophilus
ATCGCAGCCGTCAATGACGTCTTGCCATGGTCAACGTGACCGATCGTTCCCACGTTCACGTGCGGCTTGTTACGCTGAAACTTCTCTTTCGCCATAGCTAACGTTCCCTTTTACGGCCACATGTTCCGGACGCCCTTGGGTCTGTCCTGGGCCTGCTCGCCAAACCAAATAGAGCCGCCGACCACTGTTGTCACCCACCTGACAAACCTTGGCCGCTGCCTCCCATGTCTCTGGAGCGGGTGAAGGGAATCGAACCCTCATAGCCAGCTTGGAAGGCTGGAGCTCTACCATTGAGCTACACCCGCTCTTTCGTCGTCGCGCGTCCCAGGCGTCTGGTGGAGGGGGTTGGATTCGAACCAACGTAGGCGAAGCCAACGGATTTACAGTCCGTCCCCTTTAGCCACTCGGGCACCCCTCCACGTCAACCTTACGGACGACGCGCAACGGCGTTGCGCACTATGGTGATTTCGTCTCGCGTGTCAATGATGAACATGCGAAAAAACGACCTCGACATTCCCGCTCTTGCCCATACAAGGCCGGTCGTGTGAAATCGTCTTGCAACAGATTAGGATTTTCGATGACCACGCGCAAGCCCAGGGGCGAATACAGAGGTGAATCAAGGAGCGGCTCGAAAGACCGGGGCTCCTTTCAAAGGAACTCCAGAGCTTTAGATAGTGCTGAGGAGGATCTCTGGATCTATGGCCAGCACGCGACCTTGCTGGCGCTGGCAAACGCCAGACGTCAGAAAAGACGGCTGCTGGCAACGCCGGAGGCCCGGCGGCGACTCGCCGAAGAGCTGGAGCCCTTGACCCAAAGTGCATCCCTCCAGATTGAAGAGCTGCATCGGCGTGATATCGAGCGCCTGTTGCCTGAGGGCGCCGTACACCAAGGTATTGCGATGCTCAGTCAGCCGCTGGCCGATCTGCGCCTTTCCGACTGGCGGCCGCCTGAAACGGGGCGCTGCGTCGTCGTCGCTCTCGACCAGGTTACCGATCCGCATAACGTCGGCGCGGTCATTCGTTCGGCCGCGGCCTTCGGCGCCTCGGCTCTGCTTTTCACCCGCCGCCACTCCCCCGGGGAAACCGGTGTCTTGGCCAAGACAGCCTCCGGCGCCCTGGAATGCGTGCCGATCATCCGTGAGACCAATCTCTCGCAGGCGCTGGAGTCGCTTCACAAAATGGGGTTTCTAACGGTTGGCTTAGCAGGCGAAGGCGAGGAATCGCTGGAGGCCATTCCAAACGACGTCGAGAAGATTTGCGTGGTTCTGGGCGCCGAGGGTAAAGGGTTGCGGCAAAAGACGCGGGAAACCTGCAAGCAGCTCGTCCGTTTACCGACCCGTCCCCCGATCGATCAACTCAACGTTTCCAACGCGGCGGCCATTGCACTCTATGAGCTGTTGGGGCGATCAAGCTGAGGCCTCCAAAAATTTAGAGAAGCATCTCCGGGGATGAACCAGACACCGTCCGCGTAAGTCTTTAGGACAGGCGATGAACGATTTTGCCTGCCCCCTGAGAAATCGAACGGAGAAGATAAATGAAAAAGTATGCAGCCCTCCCCCTGGCGGCGATCCTGGTAGCAACTCTGGCTGTCATTTCGGGTGTAACCGACGTGAACGCCGGACCACGCCATGGGAAGATGTTCGAGAGAATGGACAGTAACGGTGACGGCGTTCTCTCCGCCGTCGAAGCGGAAGCTGCAGCGCTAAGCCGGTTTGAGAAAATGGACGAAAACGGCGATGGCGTAATCACCAAGGCCGACATCTCGGCCATGGCACTCGCCCGTTTTCAAAAGGCCGACTTAAACAGCGACGGTGAGATCACCCACGAGGAAGCCAAAGCCGCACGTGAGGCCTGGCGCAAGGAGCATCACGATCACAATTGATCGTGGCACTTTGAGGCCCTCCAGACTTTCCCGATAACATTAGAAACTGGGCGGGGTGCAGGCAGATACAACCACTGTCTCCGCCCCGTCGAGGTTCTTGAAGCGATGCGGTAGACGACTGTCGAAATAATAACCGTCACCCGCCTTCAAAATCCGCCTCTGATCACCAACGGTAACTTCCAAGCTTCCCGATACGACAACGCCTGCTTCCTCCGCCTCGTGTCGCAACAGGCTTTCGCCGGTATCGGCGCCCGGCGCATAGCGTTCCAACAGAACCTGCAGTGCCCGGCCGGTCAGGTCGCGACCAACCTGGCGATAGGAAATCTTACCCCGACCAAGTTCAACCATTTCCTCACTGGCAAAGAACACCTTCTCACGCGGCGTGTCCTGCCAGGCAAAGAAATCCGACAACGAGATGGGAATGCTATCCAAGACCCTTTTGAGCATTCCGACCGACGGGCTGGTTCGGTTTTGTTCAATGAGGGAAATTTGCGCATTCGAAACGCCGGCGCGTTTTGCAAGCTCACGCTGTGACAGTTTATTCATCTGCCGCAAGGAGCGCAAACGCTGCCCGAGATCAAAACCATCCTGGCTCGACATTCTTTACCTTCTGCTTAGTCGTTAATATGTTAAATATATATAACATTTATGCTCATAATCAGCCATATTAGGTCGCTATTGTCAATTTTCTTTATCGATAGTATTTTCGGCCCGTTCAACATACCAGTCATTAGGAGCAGCCCCATGGAGATGCCAAGCGGCCTTGGCGATTTCGACCCGACGCCAAACAATCTCGAAGCTTTCTGGATGCCATTCACTTGGAACCGCGGGTTTAAGAAAGACCCAATGCTCCTCGCCGAAGCACAGGACATGCATTACACCACCACCGAGGGCAAGAAAGTTCTTGATGGCACGGCAGGTCTTTGGTGCTGCAATGCCGGGCACGGTCGCCGCAAAATTGTGGAAGCCGTTCAAGCCACGGTTGCCAAACTCGACTACGCACCGAGCTTTCAGGTCAGCCACCCTCTACCTTTTGAGCTGGCGAGCCGCATGACCAACATGCTCTCGGGCGATTACGACCATGTGTTCTTCTGCAATTCGGGTTCCGAGGCAGTCGACAGCGCCCTGAAAATTGCGCTTGCCTATCACCGCGTCCGCGGCGATGCAGCCCGTACCCGATTGATCGGGCGTGAACGCGGTTATCACGGCACCGGCTTTGGTGGAATCTCCGTTGGCGGTATCGTCAAGAATCGCATGTTCTGGGGTCCGCTTATCAACGGCGTCGACCATTTGCCGCACACCTTCAACCTTGAGAAGCAGGCTTATTCCAAGGGGCAACCCGAATGGGGCGCCCATCTGGCCGACGAACTGGAGCGAATCGTCACTTTGCACGACGCTTCGACCATCGCCGCCGTGATCGTCGAGCCGGTCGCCGGGTCGACCGGCGTGCTGCTCCCGCCAAAAGGCTATCTCAAGCGCCTTCGGGAGATTTGCGACAAACACGGCATCCTCTTGATCTTCGATGAGGTGATTACCGGCTTCGGGCGTCTGGGTTCTTCTTTTGCTACAGAGCACTTCGATGTGCAGCCCGACCTCATCACCTGTGCTAAGGGCTTGACCAACGGCACCATCCCCATGGGTGGCGTAATCTGCCGCAAGGGCATCTACGACGCCTTCATGGACTGGGCCGACAACACCGGCAACACGATTGAGTTGTTCCATGGCTACACGTACACGGCGCATCCAGTCGCGGCGGCGGCAGCCCTGGCAACGCTGGATGTCTACAAGGAAGAAGGTCTCTTTGAACGGGCGGCGGAATTGGCTCCATACTGGGAAGACGCCGTTCACGGCTTGAAGGGGACAAGGCATGTCATCGACCTGCGCAACATTGGCCTAATCGCGGGAATCGAGTTGGAGTCCCGCCCCGGCAAACCGGGTGCTCGTGCCTACGAGGCCTTCCGAAAGGCCTTTGATGCAGGCGTGATGATCCGAACGACCGGCGACATCATCGCGCTGTCTCCGCCACTGATCATCGAAAAGAGCCATATCGATCAGATTTTCGAAACGATCCGCACAATTCTGACCGATCTGGATTGACGCTAAGATAATGCCTCGTGAAAAGGCAGCAGCGGGCTATCGCGTCGTGGTAGCCCGCCATTCGAACAGGACCAGGCCATAGCAAAAGGGACAATAAATCATGCTCGTGGGCGTGCCAAAGGAAGTGAAAAATCACGAATACCGCGTTGGAATGACTCCAACTTCCGTACGTGAGCTGGTTCATAACGGCCATCAGGTCATGGTTGAGAGCCGTGCGGGCGCAGGTATCGGCTTTGACGATCATCACTATCAGGAAGTTGGTGCGTCAATCATTGGCACAGCTCAGGAGATCTTCGCGAAAGCGGATATGATCGTGAAGGTGAAGGAGCCTCTTCCTGCTGAGTATGCGATGTTAAAAGAAGGCCAAATATTATTTACCTATCTACACTTAGCGCCCGATCTTGAACAAACAGAAGGACTCGTAAAGTCAGGCGCCATCTGCATCGCCTATGAAACAGTGACGGACCGCCGGGGTCGCCTGCCTCTCCTTGGCCCGATGAGTGAAGTCGCGGGCCGCATGTCGATCCAGGCAGGCGCCCACTGTCTCGAGAAAGAACAAGGTGGTTCGGGAATGCTGCTGGGTGGTGTTCCGGGTGTACCAGCCGCCAAGGTCGTGGTCATCGGCGGCGGGGTCGCCGGCACAAATGCGGCTCGTATGGCCATGGGATTGGAAGCCCATGTGACGGTCATCGACCGAAACATTGAGCGTCTTTACGAACTGGACATGCAGTTTGGCCCCATGCTGAACACGATCTATTCCACCGTGGACGCGATCGAGCAACGAGTCGTGGATGCGGATTTGGTTATTGGTTCAGTCCTGATACCGGGCGCCGCCGCTCCTAAGTTGGTTACGCGCGATATGGTCAAGGCCATGCGCCCCGGTTCAGTGCTGGTGGACATTGCTATTGATCAAGGCGGGTGCTTCGAGACCAGTCGTCCAACCACGCATGATCACCCGACCTATGTCGAGGAAGGCTGCGTACATTACTGCGTCACCAACATGCCGGGTGCGGTCGCGCGCACGTCAACCTTCGCGCTGAACAACGCCACCCTGCCCTTCACGCTGGCGCTGGCTAACAAGGGAAGCCGTCAAGCATTGGCGGAAGACCCGCACCTGCGTCAGGGACTGAACGTCGCGGAAGGTAAGATAACCTACAAGGCAGTCGCCGATGCACATGGCATGGCCTTCACGCCGCCGGAAGAATACCTCGGCATATCCTATTAGGGTTTAGATAGTGCCCGGGCTGGCGACGCTTACCACCTGCGCGGATTTGAATGAAGCGAGAAGCCTGCGGGCTTTGCTGGAGGACGCGGGCTTTTTCGTTTTTCTGCCGGAGGAACACCATCTATCAACCGTCTGGTTCCACGAGGTCGCCACAGGCGTGCGCCTGCAAGTCGAAGCTGACTCGCTGCAGGCCGCCCAAGAATTTTTCCAAGCCGTTCAGGAAGAGATTTCACAGCCCGATCGAGGAACCCATCAATCCAACACAGGTTCGATTTGTCCGGCATGCGGTGGAGCCGATATCCATCGCGGTCGCTCACTGCTGGCCGGTATAGCCGGGCTCGTTTTGGCGGGTCTACCCCTGGTCTTGGGGACAAGAAAGCGGCTGTGTCGCAGGTGCGGCCATACTTGGAAAAGCCAGGCCCGAGCCTAGGGAAGCAGGTCGCGCAGACGGTACCAGGTCATTGCCAGAGCCAACACCGGAGCACGCAACCATTTGCCACCGGGGAACAGGGAATGCGGCAGCTTTCCAAAAGCATCGAAGCGTTCGGCCTGCCCGGCGATTGCCTCGGCGATAACCTTTCCTGCTATTCCGGTCAAGGCGACACCCTGACCCGAGTATCCCTGTGCAAAGTAGATATTCTTTTGCTGACCCGTCCGGCCTAGGTGTGGCGTTCGTTCCACTGTGATGCCGACATAACCGCCCCAAACGTACTCGAATGTCTCGTCGCGGAGCTGCGGAAAGACCTTCACCATCTTGCGCCGCATGACGCCAGGCAAGTTCGGCGGCATCAATGTCGTGTAGCTGACGCCACCGCCGAAAAGCATACGGTCGTCACCGGAGCGCTGAAAATAATTGAGTACAAAATTATGATCCGCCACGGTCGCATTGGTTGGCAAACAATCCTCGGCCAAGGCCTTGGGCAGGGGGCGAGTTGCGCCGATGTAGGTCCCGACCGGCATAATCCGCCGGCGCAGTTTTGGAATGAGGTCGCCGAGGTATGCGTTGCAGGCCATGACGACAAACGGTGCCGTGACGGCAGCGCCATTGTCGGTGTCTAGCGTTACCTTGCTGCCTTCCTCAATCCTGGTTACGCGGGTCCCCTCGAACAATTTGACGCCTGCGGCCTGGGCCGTGGCTGCGAGACCCAGGCAATAGTTCAAAGGATGCAACCAACCTGCCCCACCATCGACAAGCCCGCCGACATAAGCTGGTGAATTGCAGTAAGCCCGCACCTCAGCCCCGCGAACGACCTTCAATTCGGCTCGGTAGCCATAACGGCGCCAGGTTTCCAGGGTTTCATCCATATCTGCAAGATGGCGCCTTTTCTCGGCAGCATGGAGGTAACCCCAGCGTAGATCGCAGTCTATTGAATGCTTGGTCACCCGTTGCCGGATGATGTCCTTGGCTTCCTCCGAAAGGTCCCAAAGCAACTGGGCGTTGGCCCTGCCAACCCACTGCTCGATCCTGTCGATCCCCGGGTTATATTCGGTCCCGATATGTCCACCGTTGCGCCCGGATGCCCCCCAGCCGATGCGCTCGGCCTCTAGCAACACAACGGAGAATCCCCGCTCGGCCAGATTCAACGCTGCGGAAAGGCCGGTGAATCCGCCCCCCACCACGCAGACATCGGCATTCACCGATTCCTGGAGCGCCGGCTGAACGGAAAAGGCGTTGGCACTCGCCGCGTAGTAAGACTCCACATGGTTGGCCGATGGCATTACGGCTCCCTCGATTGCAATAGTGTGAAGGCCTCAAGTGCCCATATTCCGCTGATTCGCGGGCATCCGTTCATCAGTCTAGCTTGCCCAAATAAGCGTCTCGTGATAGCCATAGCGTAGTTTCATATGGGAGCCAACAGGCCTGAGATTCCTTACCGCCAGGTCCAACCCAGAATCGGCCCGGCGAATAATTCGAAACGAGATTTTATAGAGAAGCGAGACTCTGCATGTCTTCCGAGAGCGGCGTTGCGGCCGTTAAGCGCTTTATCGAAGAACATCATATAGAAGAGGTCGAATGTCTTGTCCCTGACATGGCCGGCATCGCCCGTGGGAAAATTCTTCCCGCCCAGAAATTCCTGCGTGGAATGACTGAGAATGGCCTGCGCATTCCGGAATCGGTTTTCATCCAGACAGTGACCGGCGATTATCCTGATAGCGATGGTGTGACCGACCCCGGTTCCAGCGATGTATATCTACGGCCGGACCCTGGCACCATCAGAGTGGTCCCTTGGTATGACGATCCTACCGCGCAGATCATTGCCGACGCTTATTATCTGGATGACGAAACGCCGGTCGAGATAGCCTCGCGCCAAGTGCTCAGCCGTGTTTTGAGGCTCTATGAAGCGCGCGGCTGGCGCCCCGTCGTGGCTCCTGAGCTCGAATTCTATTTGGTCGAGGTCAATACCGACCCGGATTATCCTCTTTTACCTCCTATCGGGCGCTCGGGGAGACGGGAAACCTCACGCCAAGCTTATGGGGTGGACGCAGTCAATGAATTCGATCCCCTGTTCGAGGAAGTTTACGATTTCTGCGAAGCGCAAGGCATCGATATCGACACATTGACGCATGAAGCAGGTGCCGCTCAGATGGAGATGAACTTCAATCACGGCGACCCGCTGGAGTTGGCTGATCAAACCTTCCTGTTCAAGCGCACCGTCCGCGAGGCAGCACACCGTCACAAGGTCTATGCGACCTTCATGGCCAAGCCCATGGCAGACGAACCGGGTAGTTCAATGCATATCCACCAGTCCGTGGTGGACGCCAAGACGGGCAAGAACCTGTTCGGGAAGAAAGATAATTCCAATAGCGATCTGTTCTTGTCCTACATCGCCGGATTGCAAAGGTATCTGCCGGCGGTAATGGCATTGCTGGCGCCCAACGTGAACTCCTACCGCCGTTTGCGCCCTGGCGCGGACGCGCCGATCAATACGCACTGGAGCCACGACAACCGTACCGTGGGCCTGCGGGTTCCCGTCTCCACGCCTGCCGCCCGCCGGATCGAAAATCGAGTAGCCGGTGCGGACGCCAACCCCTACTTGGCAATTGCGGCCTCACTAGCCTGCGGCTACCTGGGCATGACGGAGGAGTTGGAGCCGACCCGTCCTATCGAAGGGAGCGCCTACCGTTTGGCTCATACCCTTCCTCGCACACTCTATGATGCTGTCTCCAAGATGACTGGCAGCCGACCGATTAAGGATGTGCTGGGTGAGGATTTCGTGACCGTCGTAAGCGCAGTGCGCGCCGAGGAATTGGACGCCTACCAGCGGGTTATTTCGTCCTGGGAACGGGAACATCTGCTTTTGAATGTCTGATGTGATCGGATGAAGAGCACACTCCTGCTTCACCCGTAGGCATTGGGCTAAGGTTGGTTTTCTGCTATAGGAGAACCATGCGAAATCGCTTCATCACTTTCTATGGCGACCTTCTTGGCAAAGCGCAGCCCTGCTCGTTGGAGTTGGAAGCGGCGCGGTTGACCGAGGGATCGCTGAGATCAAGGCGCCAGGACCTGATGATCCTCTGCGCCCGGATCGGCTATAACCCCTAGAGGCCTGCGGAACGATTCCGTCTGCCTGCGCGAACAGCCGCGAGCAGACGGCAGATTCGGTGCCGCCATATAGACGCCCGTCTTATCCGTTAGCCTCCAGGAGTATGAAATCATGACGACCCAAGCTCTGCGCAATACCACGACGGTTTGGAAAGAACAGGACCGCCGCCACCATATACACCCCTTCACTGACAGTAAAGCACTGCACGCCGAAGGCGGCACACGCATCATTACCAAAGCCCAAGGCTGTTACCTCACTGATTCCGAGGATCATCAGATTCTAGACGGCATGGCCGGATTGTGGTGCGTCAACGTCGGTTACGGCCGTCAAGAACTGGCGGAAGCCGCCTATAAGCAGATGCAGGAGCTGCCGTACTACAATACCTTTTTCAAAACGGCGACGCCGCCGCCGATCGAACTCGCCGAGAAACTCGCAGAACTGGCGCCAGAGGGCTTGAACCGGGTTTTCTACGGCTCCTCCGGATCGGAATCGAATGACACGGTCGTCCGTCTCGTACGGCATTTCTGGAACCTGATGGGCAAGCCCGACAAGAAGGTATTCATCAGCCGCGAGCACGCCTATCACGGTTCAACCTGTGCTTCCGCCAGTCTGGGCGGGATGACTGCCATGCATAAGCAGGCCGATCTGCCTTTGCCGGGTTTCGAGCACGTCATGCCGCCCTACTGGTACGATTTCGGCGCTGGCATGGACCCTGCGAGTTTTGGAAAGAAGGCCGCCAAGGCCGTCGAGGACAAGATTCTGGAACTGGGTGCAGACAAGGTGGCGGCTTTCATCGGCGAACCCATCATGGGTGCCGGTGGCGTCATTGTGCCGCCTGAGACCTACTGGCCGGAAATTCAGCGTATTTGCAAGCAGTACGACGTTCTGTTGATCGCAGACGAGGTTATTAGCGGCTTCGGACGGGTCGGCACCTGGTTTGCCAGTCAGAAACTTGGAATCAAGCCGGATATGATGACCATGGCCAAGGGCATCACATCCGGATATCTGCCGCTCTCTGGACTGATGGTAGGTGACCGGATCGCCGACGCGCTCAGCGAGGGTGGCGACTTCAATCACGGCTACACCTATTCAGGCCACCCGGTCGCCTGTGCTGTTGCCTTGAAAAACATCGAGATCATCGAGCGCGAAGGCTTGATAGAGAGGGTACGCGACGAAACCGGTCCCTATCTGCAGGAAGGCCTCGCCAGCCTGGTCGACCACCCCTTGGTCGGGGAGGTGCGGGGCATGGGACTGCTTGGCGCGGTGGAGTTGGTAAAGGACAAGGACACCCACGAGCGTTACCCAAACAATCAGGCTTCGATCGCTTGCCGAGACCACTGCATCAAAAACGGCCTGATGTTGCGGCAGGTGCGCGACGGTATGATTATGTCGCCACCGCTGATTCTGACGAAAAGCGAGATCGACAAGTTGATCAGTATCCTGCGAAGCGGACTGGACGCGGCCAAAGCTAAGCTCGGCTGATATCATGCCTGAGGAACCCTCGGCGTCTAATGACGTCGGGGGCGCCTCGATAGGCAATGAAAGGAGCTATGAAATGCGCGAAGTGACGGTCGCAGCCACACAGATGGCCTGTTCCTGGGATAAGGACGCCAATGTCAGTAAAGCCGAGTCCCTCGTGCGCGAAGCAGCAGGACAAGGGGCGCAGATCGTCCTTATCCAAGAGCTCTTCGAGACACCCTATTTTTGCCAGGATCAGAAGCAGGAGTACTTCGCACTGGCTCATCCGCTGGAGGATCACCCAACCATCGCGCGGATGGCTGATCTTGCCGCCGAGCTAGAAGTCGTCCTGCCCGTCTCCTTTTTTGAAAAAGCCAACAATGCCTACTTCAATTCGCTGGTGGTGATCGATGCCGACGGGAGCCTCGTGAACCTCTATCGCAAAAGCCACATTCCCGACGGCCCCGGTTACCAGGAGAAGTTCTACTTCAACCCAGGGGATACCGGTTTTGTCGCCAGCAAGACTCGTTATGCGACCATCGGCGCGGCAATTTGTTGGGATCAATGGTTCCCCGAGGCCGCACGTTCAATGGCCCTGCAGGGTGCGGAGATCTTGTTTTACCCCACTGCGATCGGCAGCGAACCCCAAGACGCCTCGCTCGACAGCAAGGACCACTGGCAACGTACGATGCAAGGGCATGCCGCAGCAAACCTCGTGCCCCTGGTGGCCTCCAATCGCATCGGCAAGGAAGAAGGCGCCGGCGGCGAGATTACCTTCTATGGTTCTTCCTTCATTGCCGACCAGACCGGTGCCAAAGTCGCCGAAGCCGACCGCGACAGCCAAGGTATCCAGATTGCCACCTTTGATCTTGATGCCGCAGCCGCCAAGCGAGCCTCCTGGGGTCTGTTCCGCGACAGGAGACCCGACCTGTATGGGAATCTCCTGACGCTGGACGGCGAAGATGACTGGTAGCACCCCGCCTTCGTTTACCTCTTAACAGTTCGCATTATCGGTGGTGCAGACCGCAAAGGAGCTTGCACCGACGATAGCTCCGTCAGGGCGTTCCAGCCGCATGTAGAGGCGGTTTTGCAGAATGTTGAGCGGGATCGACTGACCCTGACCCCGCAGACGGACGCGGAAGCTGCGGAGCGACTCATCCTCCGGCGTGGCCGGGTCGTCGGTCAGGTCGACGGTTTGACGATTGACATCCCGGTCCACCGCACAGTTCGTTGCGCCGATGGGAATGATGCAGGTATCGATCGCCACCGGCAGCGTCGGGCGCGGGTCGTCCAGCACCGATTCGATCACCAGGTCCACCACACCGCCGACATTGACGTTGCGGATCGCCCCGAAGCCGTTGGTGTTGCCGGTGTTTAACGGCACCTGGGCCCGGTTGCCGATGGGGCTGAAGAGGATCGTCGCCACCGCACGCGGTCCCGGCGCCGCCTCGGAGGTCAGCAGCAATGTGTTGAACTCCGACAGCACCTGGGATTCCCCGTTGTCGCAAACCACCTGCAGGTCCATCCGCGTCGGCGGGAAGGTCTCGTTGGGCTGCATCGAGAAGAACCACGTCTGACCGGACACACCCGAGGGCAGGTCCATCGGTTCGTTGGGCTGCAACAGATTGCGTCCCGCATCCCACCAAGAGAAAGGCTGCGCAAAGAACGTGCCGTTGAAGGGCGTCGCCAATTCAACCCGGCAACCGGTCATCGCCGTATTCGGACGGTGGCCGATGTTGAAGAAGCCGGTCATGGGTGGGCTGCCCGGTGCGATATCGACCGCGAAAGCCGCCGGGAAGATGGCCGTGCCCGGCTTCTGGTCGGGCAAGAGGTTATCGCGATCGATATCCTCGCCGTAGACCATGATGCCCATGGCCGCCGTCCCGGTCGCACCGTCGCTGGAAGTCACCGCGACCTCGATGCGGCAGTCGCTGTTGGCGTCGGCCGGTGTACCGCCCGGCAGGTCATAGCTGTTGACCGGCGCGGTCCAGGTGAAGGTCGCCCCCGTCCCCGTGGCCGGCGTACCGTCGCTGTCCCTCAAATCCTGCGGGCGTGCACCAGGGAAACCATCTTCAGCCTGCGCGCAAGTCGCCGTCCAGGCGTAGTCGGTGATGCCATTCCCCACCAGATCGGTGACGTCGACATTGAAGCCCGTGGTGCCGCCGGAATCCACCGCCAGGGCATCTGGCAGAACCGTGGCCGTCAAACGGTTCTCCTCATAGATCGTCACGCTCTCGCTGGGCGACTCATCGCCCGCACCCGTCTCGGCACCGCCACGCGCCGTCACCGAGGCGGACACATCCCCCGTCACCGCTGCCGGGTCGCCCGTGAAGACCAACCCACCCGCCGCCGTCACCGGCAGAACAAGGTTGGCGCTTTCGCCCGGTGCCAGCCCGGGTGTAAGTTGCCAAACAGCACCGGTCCAGCTGCCGTCACCCGTCGCTGCGCCGTCCAACTGGAACAGCCCGCCAAAATCAGGCGTAATCTCGATACCGCCGACGAAGTTGCCGCCAACCGAGTTGCTCACGGTCAAGGTCACCGTTGTATCGCTCTCTTGATCCAGCAGCGGATTCTTCCCAATCACCTGCGTCACCGTTAGATCGCTGTTCTGATTTTCCGGCAGCACATCAATCTCAATGTCCCGAACAGTGCCACCAGTCGCAGAGGATACGGCCGCGTTTAAGGTGCAGGACACCAGCCCGGAGGTCGCGTTCACCGGAGCGGTCCATTGAGGATTAGACGCGCTGACGTCGCTGAAGCTCCCGCCGCAATCGCTGGTCCAATAGTAGGTCAGCCCAGTTGGATCAGAAGTCACGTCCAAACTAAGGTTTGAGATCTCCGCAGAAAGAACCGGATTTGGTGTCGCGGTAATAGCGGGGTCGCCGAAGGTGATTCCCGGATCGAAGCGCGGTGTGACCGTTACAAAAGATATATTGTTGGCGCTGACGAGGTCGAAAAGCAGTATCGGCGGCATTCCAGCGCTCAAAAATACCAGATCTGCAATAAAAACCTGCTCCGTCGAGGTCATTACCCGCGCAGCTACCTGCAAGGTCGCCACACTGGTCAATTCACTTATGGTCCATAGGCCTAGATCAAACACACCATCACCTGTGGCGCTCTCTATCTCGAAGCCATTAGGCAAGGCGACAACGACCAACGCCTCATCAGGCGCGATTGCTCCAAGTAGTTCAGCGGTAATGGTAAAAGTAACAAGACTGCCGGGTAGTGGGTTCGCTACATCGACACTTGCCTGAATGGCCACATCAGTTTCGTCACCTGCCGCAGGATCAGGCAGCAAATGCGCCTGAAGGCCTGCCGTCACATCTGTTGCAAAAGGCGCGGACATATCGACAGACATATTACAGGTCTGAAGCTGCGCAGTGTTGTTGATGCCGCTGGCCCAGATCGTGCTCCGGCTTAGCAGGTCCGCAAAGCTGTGGCCGCCAAGATCAGGCTGTGCCGGACAATCGGCAGACCAAAGATAGTCGATGCCTAGCTCCAAGGCGTCTTCAGCATGGGAAATTACACGGAAGTCGCCTTGCAAGACGCGGCTCTGCGGCACGATAGTCGCCGGAATCGTGCTGGTGATCGTGTTCGCCGCCAGCGAAGTCACCTGCGTCCGGCTGACGTCATTACCACTGTTTGCGTCGCCTTCGACCGTACCGTTCAGCGACGCTTCATTTTCAAGGAGCCCCAATTCATCCAGCGATACCAGGAATCGGGCAACCGCGGTCTCCCCTGCCGCAATCGCGGGAACCAGCAATTCGCTGCTGTCTGCGTCAAAGCTGCCGGCACCTATCAATTGAAGGAAGGTAAAGCCGGTCGCACGCGGATCGGCGGAGAGATCGCCAAGCGGTTCGAGTTGGACACTGACTCCGGTCGCATCGATGATTGAATTGTTGGTCAGGGTCAGTGTGAAGAGTGCGGTGTCCCCCAAAAGAGCCATGTGGCGATCCACCTCCAACCGCAGGCTGATATCCGGCGTGGTGATATCTGTCGGCAAAAGAGTGACTTGCTTGGTGAGTTGCAATGGCTCGGCGCTGTCGGCGGTCAAATCCACGGTCAGGGTGCAACCGGCGTTAGCGCCCGCCAGATTATTTGTCGGAGATGTCCAGTTGGTCTGTTGCCCAACGGCAGGATCGAACGCACCGACCCCCAAGCCGCCGCAGTCGCTACTCGACCACGTGGCTGTGACGCCGCGCCCAAGCAGGCCCTCAGCTTCAACCGAAAGAGCGAACAACCCCTGCCCAACCAGAGAATCTGGGTTCGCGACAATATCCTGCAACACCTCAATGGCATTGCCCGGAATGACAGTCACGGTCCTAAAGGCGCTATCATTGAGCGGGTTGACGTCAACGCCCGGCGCATCAAGACCAGCCAGCTCCGCAAGGTTTACGAAGAACCCCTCGCGTACGGCCTGAGCTTGAAGCTGAATGCTGACCGTCTGCCCTACGGAAAGCAGCGGAATCGTCCAGGTATCCGTTGTGGTATCGAATTCTGGCGGAAGGGTGCCCGTTTGCAGCAGCAGACCTGCGGGCAGGACATCGCGGATAGCTACATTACTGGCATCCGCACCGCCATTGTTGCTCGCCGAGAGCGTGAATGTGGCGATTTCCCCCTTGGCCAGAAGGTCGCGGTCAACAGTCATGGCCAGAGAGATATCCGGGTCGGCAAGTCCCTCAGGCAGAACGACGATCTGGATGCTTTCCTGTAGGGCGCTTGCACCGTCAGCCGACAGGTTGACCGTTAAGGTGCAAAGAGCATTAGCGCCCGCGCCAGAGATATTCTCGGGCGCCGTCCAGATCGGGTCCTGGATGCTGGTGGAACTGAATGAACCGTTATCTGCTGCGTTGCCGTCGGCACAACTCGCCGTCCAAGCGTAGCTCAATCCGGCCCCAAGGTCGTCGAAAGCGGTCAGGTCGAGTTGCACCAGACGTTGCTCGCCGGCGGTCGCCATGCCGACAATCAATGACGTGGGCGTTGCTGTCAGATCGGAGACGTGAATCCGATTCTGCGCGCCGACCTCGATGATGGAAGTACGGCTGTCGTTGTTCGGATTCTGATCGCCATTGCCGTCGGCTGCCACGACCGAGGTCACGCTCGCGGTGTTGACTACACTCCCCGGGAAGAGAACGTCAGCGGTGATCAGCAGGGATTTCTCTTCTCCAAACGCCAAGGCGCCCACAGCCCATGTTCCGGTCCCATCGTCATAGGCTCCACCGGCGTCATCGGACACAAAGCCGAGTTTGCCTGGCAGCAAATCTGTAACCGTAACGTCGGTCGCCGCAACAGGGCCGTTATTCCGGATCGTGACCGTATAGGTGATCTGATCGCCAATGAAGGTAGAAGCCTTCGACGGCGTGTTAGCTTTGAGTGAGATATCCGCCCCCGCCGCTCCATCATGCAGAACGGTTGCCGTGACCAAACCCGTAACCGGTTGGCTGCCTTCAGCCGAGACAGTTATCTGGAAGTCACAACTTTGCGGCGTGCCGGTGGTGTTCACCGGCCCTTCCCAATCCGTCGTTGCTTCGCCCGGCGTGGCAAGAATGCCGCTGTCGATGCCACCAGTACAACCAAGCAGAGTCCACGCATGGGTAAGGGGGCGCCCGATCTCGTCGATCGCAGTCACACTCAGATTAAGCGTACGATCCTGCGGGGTTGAACCAACGGCGCCCAATATCGTGTCCGGATCTGCATTCGGGCCCGCTGTGATCTGGATAACGTTCTCGTCAACGATCGACAGACTTGTCGTCACGCTGTTGTCGTCCAGCAACGGATCGTTCTCGATCGCCGCAGCCGCTGCCTCGATGCTCACCAAACGCGGCGTTTGAACCGTCCCGCCAAGTGCATCGACCACCGCATTTATCGTGAAGTTCACTGTTGAGCCATCACCGGGAATTGGTGCGGGAACGCTCCAGGTCGTGCCGTCGAAGTTCGGATCGTCGCTGGTACCCGTGACCATGAACCCGGTCCCCGGCAACTGTAGTGTAATCTCGGCGCCGTTTGCATCACTCGGACCGAAATTGGTCAGGCTGAAATCTATGGTCAGCGTCTCCCCATCGATCAGCGTCGTGAAATTCGGGATACCCTGAAGAACCAGGAAGACATCATCCGGGTCGGTGCCATTGGGCAGAACCGGGATATCAACGGTTGCCAGCGACGGCAACGTGGACCCGTCGCTGGAAGTCGCATCTGCTGTCAGACTGCAAATCACAACCTGGCCGGTCTGATTGTCCGGTGGCATCCAATCAACGACAGCCTGATCGGTAACGTCAAACGCCCCGTGATTACCGCCAAACTCCGCTGGACAAGCCGCACTCCAGGTATAAGTTGCCGGGTCGCCCAGAGTGGTCGTTACCTCTACGCTGACCGTGGTGCTATTGATCCCATCACCCGCCAAGCTCGCAGGATTAGCCAGGATGCCGTCCAAAGTAACTTCATTGCGGTTGGCAACCGTCAGGGCGACTGCTGCCAGGTCATCCAGGGCATTAGTGTCGTTTTCACCCAAAAGATCAGTGCGGAAAGTGGCTTCGATGTTGATGGTCGTGCTGTTTCCCGGCGCTACAGCCGAGCCTTCGACAGTCAACTGCAGAACTTGGCTCTCACCAGGCAGCAAGGTGCCAACGGCCCACTCACCAGTCCCGGCGGTGTAATTACCCGGTACCGGCGCGATCAAGGTCAGGCCTGCAGGGATCGGAATATCGACCTGAACGCCGGTCGCATCGATCACCCCTTGGTTCATCACCTCAAAGTTCAGCAGCCCCCTGTCCTCGGCTGTTCCCAGGCCAGGAGCCACGACGATGGCCGACGGAGTCACCTGGGCCGTCACGGCCACATTCGTATCGACCGTCGGGTTGACGGTGATATCCGCCATGGTCTCCGCTGTGCCCGAAATACCGTTGGATCCCGGCGCATCCAGGTCAACCATCAAGGTGCAGATATCCTGGGCTCCGGTCGTGTTGGCGGGCGACGTCCAAACGACCTCTGCCGCCGTGCTTGAGGGCGCAAAGCTGCCATTGCCAGCAAACCCCGGACAAGCCGCCGTCCAACGGTACGACACACCCAACCCGTCAACATCGTGGGCGACGATTGACAGTTGGCTCGTTTCGCCTCCGATCAAGACCGCCGGGTTCGCTGCGATTGGATTATCGATGACGATCTGGTTGTCCCCCAGAATGTCGAAAAGCAGCGATGTCGGGTCATTGGACCCCGGGCCGGTATTCGGGTCAGCCGGCGTCACCTGGGTCACGCTCGCGGTGATTGAACCTGTCCCAGGAACGGCACCGGCACCGCTGGCCGCGATCGGCAGTTCGAGCGTGAGCACTTCACCCACGCCAAGGCCTGCGACGCTCCAGTCGCCACTGTCATATGTTCCGCCCGACAAAGTGGGTGCACCGGTCACAGCTAGCTCATCGCTAAGCGCAAGAGAGATCGTGACGTCCGTCGCGGCTTCGGGGCCGTTGTTCTCCAGCCGGACGATGGCTGATGACACCTCACCAACGAATAGCGCCGTATCCAGCGAGGTTACGCGCAGATCGATATCGGCACCGACCGCGCCGGCGGGGAGCAAGGTGACCGGTACTGTACGGGTTGAGACAATCTGGCCGAACAGCGCATCCGTCACAGTGACATCAACCCGCAATGAGCAGACTACCGTTTCGGCAGTGCCATTGAAGGGCGATTCCCAGGACGGTTCGCCTGCGGTCGCATCACTGAAGCTGCCGCTGCCGGGCAAAGACGGACAGATAGCCTGCCAGGCATAGCTCGTATTGCTATTGGAAACGGCGTCCTCAACCGTCAACATCAAACGGCTTACACCCTCGCCGACATGGCTGTTAGGCGATGCAAAGGGACCGGCTATATCCAGCAGGTTCTCCGGAATGACCGACACCACCACTTGCGCGGTCTCATTTCCTGGGTTCGGATCGGCTTGATCAACGGCACTGACAAAGGCCGTGTTTGGCAACTGACCATTTGCGCCGTCTCCCACACCGGGGGCGGATTCAGCGCGCGCAATTACATCGACAAACAGTTCCGCGCTGGCGCCCACCTCAAGATCGCCAACGGTCCAGATTCCCCCGTTATAGCTACCCTGCTCGGCTAATGCCGCGGTCTGGACAAACCCAGGATTGAGCACATCCGTGACTGCCAGGTTAGTCGCCTTTGCAGGTCCTTCATTGGTCACGCGAACCGAGAACCTCAGGCTTTCGCCGGGCAGCACCACCTGCTTGTCGCTTTGCTTGAGTACAACCAGCTCCGAACCCAAAGCATCGCTTGGCAATATTTCAATGGTCAGGCGTCCCTGCGCTTGTGCGCGTTCGGCCGGATCATCGCCGTCGTCGATATCGACGGTGAGGGTGCAAGTCTGCTTTAGCGCACCATCCGCCGCAGGGCCGATGTTCGGCGACGTCCAATTCGCTGTCGCCAGGGTTGGTGCAAGGAAAGCACCGCTGCCGCCGGATGGCAGACAGCTCTCCACCGCCCATTGATAATTTAGCGGATTGCCTCCTAACAGGTCATGCGCCACGACGGAAACCGAAATCGTGCCACCGCCAATAAGGCTGTTCGAGCTGGCAAAGATGCTGTCGATCGTGATGATGTTTTCCGGCACAACCGACACTGTCGCCAAGGAAACATCATTGTCCGGCACCGGATCAGCTTGATCCGCGGCCGCCACGATGAGACTGATGTCCTGCGTTCCCTCGCCAATGGCCAACGCCGTCACAGTCAAGGTTTTCGTCGAAGATGCAAAGACATTGCCGACGGACCAGTTGTACACCCCATTACCCTGGGCGCTGAGGTTCGCCGGATCGTCGGAATCCAGGAACTGCAAGCCAGGCGGCAAGTCAAACGAGACCGCCACGCCTGATGCATTGTCGAGCAGGCTGTTGTTGGAGACCGGCACCGTCACCAGGACCGTATCGCCGAACTCGTAGGCTTGGCGATCTGTGGCCACTGCTGTCGAGAGATCGATACCGATAGTGTTCGGGTTTAATACCGGCACAACCAAATCAACGGAGATAGGCAGCTGTGCTCCTTGAACGGATGCCTCGACGGATAGCAAACAGTCGTAGTCTATAGTCGGATCCGTGTTCTCCGCTGAACTCCAAATCGGCTCTCTAAGCGAAACATCGTCAAAAGAGCCATGGCCTCCCAACTCAACCGCGCACTCTGCGTTCCAAAGGTAGGTGATGGGCCGCTCCAGGCGATCGC
Organism: Limibacillus halophilus; assembly: GCF_014191775.1. Classification (NCBI taxonomy): domain Bacteria; kingdom Pseudomonadati; phylum Pseudomonadota; class Alphaproteobacteria; order Rhodospirillales; family Rhodovibrionaceae; genus Limibacillus; species Limibacillus halophilus. The sequence goes on from NZ_JACHXA010000003.1 coordinate 19,420, forward strand.
GCACCTCGAAGTTCAACAGTGCGACATCGGTCATACCGATCACGCTCGCCGGCGATGCTACAGGTCGCCGCACAAGTTCGAGCGTGTTGTCATCGATCACTTCAAGGATTGACGCGAAGATATCGTTCGCGCTGTTGGGGTCTGGCACATCCGACGCAACACGCCGGACTTGCAGGGCCTTTGCGCCCAGCCGCTCAGGATTGGCGATAGGATCAACTGCCTCTACGTCGATCGTGAGGTCCAGCGTGGCGACGTCACCATTGCCCAGTGCATTGATCTGCCAGAGTCCGGTCGCGGGATCAAAGCTGCGGCTTGCATGATCGACAGCCCAGTTCCCCGGCGCAGCGGCAAAACCCGTCGGCAGCAGAACGCGTGCGACAACGCCGTCAGACCCTATAATACCAAGGTTCTCAGCCACCGCTTGCAGCTGGAAGCTTTCTCCCAGGACCACGCCGTTGGGGGCGCCGACCAAGCTGACTTCGATGTCCGCAACTGGAAGAGTTTCCACGGTGACATTGGCGGTAGCGCTGGATTCCGCACTACCAGCCACACTACCGGTGATCGTCAGGCTGCACCCTTGATTTACCCCAGTATGGTTTTCGGGCGCAGTCCAATCGACGGTGATCACGCGCGGATTTCCACCAGGCGCGATTTCACCGATGACGGGGTCGAAACTCCCCGCAACCGGCGAACCGGCACAGACCTCGGTCATTGTGAAGGGAATCGGGTCCGTGAAGTTCGTTGTTGTCGCTTCAACGGTGAGCGTCGTCATCCCACCAGACACAATGCTTATCGGGTCCGCAATCAGAGTGAACGCCAGCGTTTGCGTTTCCTCAATGGTGATATCCGCGCCGTCGGAATCGTCCGCCCCGTTGTTGTCAATGACTTCCGCCGCCGAGATGCTCGCAAGGTTCCCGGACCCGCTATAAACCCCAGCAGCAGTGGCCCGCAAAGACACGACCAGCGTTGCATTTCCGCCCGCCGGAATGTCACCGACCTGCCATGCGCCACCGGCCGTATCGAACACCCCTTGGCTGATGGCTTCAATCTGCCGGTCGTCGAAACCCGCGGCATGGAAGCTATCCTGCACCACAACATCCTTGGCGATTTCGGTCGGGGAATTGTTTGTCACCACGATCGTGAACTCGGGACGCGAGAGCACAACGACCGGGCTCGCGTTGACTGTCTTGGAAAGCGACAGATTCAATGTCGGGATGCTGTCGACCTCAACCCGCACCGTAGAACTTTCAGCCTGTCCCGCGGTCGGCGTAGCCAAAACTGTCAGGTCACAGAACTGCTGCGCGCCCGTATCGTTGCGCGGCGCGGTCCAAAGCGGCAATTGCGCGGTGTTGTTACCGTCAACAAAGAAACCGTTGCCCGCAAGGTTCCCGTTGCAAGAAGCGCTCCAACTGTAGCTGGCCACAGGGAAACCAAACGCATCAATCGCCGTGGCGCTCAGTTGCGTGGTGCCCTCGCTCTCCACCGGGTCCGGTAGGGCCGATGCCGTTTGAGTGAAAGAGGCCTTGTTCTCTGCCAGCACATCGACGCTGACAACGCCGTTGTTGTTGCCCCCAAGCGGGTCGCTGGCCATGCCGTCGCTCACCGTCGAATCGATGGTAACCGTCCGAGCCTGTCCGGCAGAGCCGCCAACATCGCCACGGAACGTCATGGTAATCGTTCGCCGCCCAACCAAGGGATCAAGCGGATCAAAATCCAAGGCGCCCGGTAGCCAGCGGCCAAGGCCGATGTTTGAGTTATAGGAGAAGTCCTGATTGAGTGTAGCGCCTTCAACCGACACGAAGGACAAGCCATCGGCGGGCAACACATCAATATCTACTTGCGTTTGATTGACGTTGGCAGGTCCGCCGTTCCGCACCTCTAGAGTAACGGTCACATCCTCGCCACTGAAAACCGCCGCAGGCGTCCGCGTCACCAGTAATGACAGATCTGCCTCCGGTTCGGCGATAACACCCACATCGGTCCTGCGAGAGGCACTGCCCAAATTGGTGGCCGTCGCCAAGGAATAGAAAGCGCAGTCCTGTTGGATCGCCGTTGTATTGGCAGGCGCGGTCCAGGTTACGTCGCGCGAATTGTTGCCGAGGCCATCCTCGGGCGTTCCATCGGCAAAGGCGCCGTTACCACCCAAAGGTGCCGGGCAAAATGCGAACCACTCATATGAAATGAAGCTCCCTTCAAGCGAGGCCATCACCGTTGCATTGGCATTCTGGCGCGGCCGCACCGGGTTCGGCAGCACGGACGGCAAGCTGTTGAAGAAGATACTGACCAGCCCGAAGCCCTCTACGGACTTAACGTCGCTATCATTATTGGGGTTCGGGTCGGCCTGGCTCGATGTGCCAAGGGATGCCGTTGTGAACGAAAGAATGTCTTCCGCAATCATCCTGACCTTGACGGACAAGACGCGGCTTTGATCCCGATCCAGATTGTCGATGGTCCAGACCGCAGCGACAGGATCGAAGCTGTCCCCGCCCAGCCCGTCGAAAGTTATGCTGTCAGCCAAGGCCCCGGCGGGTAAAGATACCGATACCTGCACATTGTCCGCGCTGATGGCGTCGGGCCCGTTGTTCCTGGCCGTTACTATCAGATCGAAGAAGGAACCAACCTGCACCGCGGTATCGGACACACGCAAATCGATGCTGATGTCCGATCCAGTCGTCGAGGGGTGCAGCACCGTGACCGGCAAACTGCCAATGACCGGATCCGCACCGCCGGCACCGTCGTCAATCGTTACCTGGAGCGTGCAAAGCGCAGGGCCAAAGTCCGCAACGTTGTATTGAGGCGAGATCCAAATGGGGTCTTCGAGCGTGTTGTCCTCCACGCCACCGGCGGTGGTGAAACGACCACTATCGCCGAGCGCACAGGCGCTATCGTCCCAAAGATAGGTTAACGGCGCGCCCAGCAAGCTGCTGGCGGTCAAGGTTACGGCATAGTTCCCCTGGAAAAGTGCGCTGTCGGGTACCGCCAGCAGGTCCTCGATATTGATACGGTCCTGATCGATGATCGAAATGCGGATAGGACCGGAGAAGTTGTTGCCGTAGTCCGGCTCGACTAGCGCGGTTTCCAACTGTCCGGCCAGCAGATAGTTGCCCAATCCCACTGGATCGCTTGTCGCGACTGCATCGATTTCCAGTGTCGTGGAGGCTCCTTCATTCAACGTACCGGTGGGGAACCACTCACCCGCCTGGGTGACAAATGCATCAACAGGCACGGCCGATTCCAAGTCCAGCTGCAATTCGTCAGGCAAGGACAGCCGGGCTGTGAGGGAACCAATGGATTCCAGGTTTACCAAACCGGGACCGTTGTTGCTAACGGTCAAGCGCAGCCGTGCGCGGCCGCCCAGAAGAACCGCTTTATCCAAGACCTCCAGCGATAAGGCCAGATCGACGTCCGGTTGCTCGGCAACACGGATTGAGTAAGACAAACTAACATCGTTCGCTGTGACGCCTGCGCCCACTGTCACGTCGAGTACGCAACTCAAAACCGCCGGAAACTCATCCGGGACAAAAAGCGGCGCTGTCCAGATCGGCTCAACGGCGCTGGCGTCGTCAAAGCTGCCAAGACTAACACCGTCCGTACAGGATTGCGTCCACTGGAAGGTCATGGGACGCCCCAGGGAATTGCTCGCCTCCAGGCCCAGGAACCGTCCCTGGCCTTGTGACACAAGCGCCTGCACCGCAATGGGGATTGTATCCCAATCAATGAAAAGGGAGGGTTCCTGCAAGATCGAAACCCGGTTTACCAGATAACGCTCCAGCGTAGCGGACGCTGGCATTGCGCCATCCGGGTCGGCCGGCGTCGCGCTCACCAGAGTGGCCGTCGCGGTCTGCAAATCGCTGCCTTCCGGATCAGGATTGCCGAAGTTGTTCGTATTGATGTCAACGGTGACGGTTAGAGTCGCGACAGCCGAAGGATTGAGCGAGGTTAACTGCCAAACCCCTGCTTCGCCGGGCGTCCCACCGGGCGTAAACGCGCCGTTCCCAACCAGCGTGTGTGCGGCGTAGTCCACGCCATCCGGGAGCACCACGTCGATCTGCAGATTGCTGCCGGGCGTTTGGCTCAAGTTGACGATGTTAAACTCATACTGCGCCTGCTCGCCGACGCCGCCCAGGACACGGTCGCTTCCGGCTTCGACAAGGGATTCGGCCAAAGCCGTCAAACCGTAGTTCGTAAAGGGCCCTGGATGTTCCAGGACTGTGAACGCCGAACCGTTCTGCTCGTCCGGCCACCAAAGCGACCGCGCATTGCCTTCAACGTTCATTTCAACCCGAACGGAGCAGATTTGATCTGTGCCCGAAAGGTTATAAGGCGCGCGCCAGTCCCATTGCGCACTGGTTGGGTCCGAAAATTCAAAACTGCCGTCGAACGGTACAAGCTCGTCAGAAAGATTCGGGCAATCCACAACCCAATTGTAGTTGATCGGACGGCTTAGTGCGTCCTGCGCGGTAACCTGTGTTCGCGCAAGGCCGTTCGACGGCACCGGCTGCGGGAACAGACCGAACAGCTCACCGGAATCGACCGTGATCGGATGCGTGGAGAGAACCGCCATATTGGCCGTGACACTACTGTTGGCCGGGAACGGATCCGGCAATTCACCCACGACGCTGGCGGTCAAATCATGATCGCCCGCTTCCAATCCTTCGACCATGAAGGCCAGTGTCGCCTCCTCGCTGCTAACGGCGGGTGGCAGGCTCCAGGTCAAGGACGGCTCGTCGAAAGTACCAACCGACGGAGCGAACTCGCCGGGCATAAATCTGAACCCGGGACCCGGCGGTACGATTGAAACCACGGCGTTTGCAATCGAACCGCTGTTGGCGCGCAGGGTCATCGTAACGGCTTCGGTTTCGGTCAGGAAAATCTGCTGATCTCCCAACTCCAGCGCGAGGTCGGCACCAGCAGGAACGAGCAGATTGATCGCTGCGGTGTTATTGGCCGCGTTACTGTCGAACTCAGCCAAACGAAGCAGCGCTGCGTTTACCGCGATCTCCTGATCGGAGAAGGAGTTCCTAACCGTGATGATGTAGCTTTCGCTCGATCCGGCAGGCAGTTGGTCAAGCCGAAGCTGACCACTGGCCACGTCATAACTCCAACCTGCCGAACCAGAGCCGGACTCGAAAACGAGACCCGCACCCTGTTGATCGCCAGGCAAAGGTACATTGATGACAATATTGTTTGCTTGCGTGTTGGTGGTGGTGTTCGTGAGAGTGACAGTGAGATCGAACACTGCGCCCGGCTCTGGTTGGAATGTGCTCGCATCCAACTGAACCGCCACATCTGTCGTGACGTTCAAGCGACGGAAACCTGCCTGGTGCCACTCACCATAGCTCTTGCCCCTAGCCAGCGGACGCCGCATGGCCAGGCCAATCAGGCCATCGTCCACGACCGCAAGATCATTGCCGCGATCGAACCCATCGATCACGCCTTGCCCATCCTCAATCGGGAAGTTGCCGAGAACACGAAGTGCATAACCGCGGTCGAATAGGCCATCCTTGTTTATGTCCGTATGCAGGCCGCTGGCAGCGTCGATCTGATCGATGTTAACGCCCGGCGTGCAGTGCCGGCCGCCAGGTATGCTTTCAATCTCGAAATGCCCACAAACGTCATAGCTGACCAGGAAGGTACCGGGGCCCGGATAAAAAACCACATGCGGGTTGTCGGCATTGTGCAACGGCGAGGCCGCACCGGGTCCAGGCGTATAGACAATATCCCCTTCGTAAGGTCGAGATATCCTTCGGATTGGCGTTGTAAAAACGCCGCTGGTGGAGAGAATACGACCATAGATTTCCGTTTGACCGTTATCCGGCGCAAAGTTCTTACCAGCCCGGCGGCCTGCCCAAACCAGTAGATAGCGGTCTCCTGCACTGTCGTATGCGAGATCCGGCTCAAAAGCAGTACGCGTGCTTACCTCGCCAACCGGGGCAATGAAGGCATTTGGGAAAGATCCTTCCTTTGGGCGCTTCGTCAGAATGATCGACGTTTCGTCTGGCTCTTCGTCAATAATAGCGAGATGGCCGCGGCCATCAGCGCCGCCGGCAAGAGGCAACAGGCTCGCGGCGTCTGCTTTGCTGAAGTGAACGCGGCTGTGCAGCGTTTCGGAACCGTCGTAGTCAAACTGCCCCGGCACCGGCTCGCCAATGTCCCAAGCCAGTCCCAGTTCTGCATCACCGGCCCCGGGAACAATCGTGACGCGGCCAACGCGTTGGTCCTCGGCACCGGCACCGCCGGCCAATACGACTCCGTATTGATGGTCGGAAATCAGCGAAGCTACACCGCCGTTAACCCCAAAGCGCCCGGCAAAGACCTCATCAACCGGTAGCGCAATGGGATCACCTGCCGTGGGCCGTCCGGCCAAGGCGAAGGCAAAATCGTTGAATGCACTCAAGTAAGCAACCGACGGGCGGAAGGTACTGCTGTAGGCCGTGGTGTCCAATCCTTGCGGGTTCGCGCCCGCCGCAACCTGAAAGGCTGCGCCGCTTCTGTTTGCCGGGTCGTAAGTCGCATCGCCCGCGAGCTCCCGATAGCGCGCGGTCTTGGGGACCATGGGGTCCAACGTGTCCCCTTCCACCGCCGCAATCTCGGTCCAGGCCAAAAGATATGTATCATCCTGCGGATTGTAGGCTATGGCCGGATGCCGGGCGCTGAGATTAAGACTGTCGTCCAGCGTCCAGGTCAAACGAGTCAGATCGGCGAAGCCATCCGCATCTCGGTCCAAGGGTTGGCCGGTAAAGGCGTCAATCCGCGCCGCGTAGAGTTCATAAACATCAGGCGCATCAGCCGTACTGGTCGCTGGGTCCTTGGCCTTGAATCGGATTTCCAGTACCTCCAGAAATTCGTGGCGGACCGAGTTGTAGGCGATGGCGATATCGCTGATCTCATCGCTGACCAATTGCAGCTGCGGATTGAGCGGCGAGAGGAAAACGATCGATTCCGGCGCAAAAAACGGGCTGGGATTCCCACTGCCGTCGATATTGTCCGGAATGGCTTTCACATACCCGTAGCTGACCGGCGGTATTTCACCAATCTTGCGGTCGAACAGTCGCTGTGTCGATCCGCTGGCCGGACCGAAGGTTAAGTTCAGCGAAGCGCTGTCGTTGGCCGGGTCGTTGTCGTCACTGTCGGCACTGCTTGCCGCGGCGCTAAAACTCGCCGCCCCGCTATTGCTGCGGCCAAAAATCGAGAGCCTCATGGTCGCCGATTGCCCGGCTTCTAGGGCATTAATCTGCCATCTCGTGGAACTGGGTAACGCGCCGAGTGAAAACCCTCCCAGTTCCGTCCCTTGAACACTTCCGCTCGAGATCTCCAGATCGTGCAGGAGTACATTCTGGTCCAATGACAGATCGAGGTTGATGCCGAACATCGGCTCTGTGCCCAGGTTCGTGACGGTCAGAACCGGCTCAACCCATTCACCCTGCGCCAGGCTTACTGACGGGTTATCCCAGGAAACGGCAAGATCCCCGAGCGACCGCTGAGCATTCAAGGTTACCGAGAAGCGGTTGCTGCCTGCCGAAACGTCTGGATCAACAGCTTGTCCGTAGAGGCCGCGACTGTTCCCGAGAGCCCATACGGAAATGCTATGTGACGTCACCGCAGTGGTGGGCTTGATAGTGATTGCGGCGCTGGATACTCCGCCGTTGAAGTTGTCGGTTCTGAAAAATTCCGGGTCCGATTGGACAGTCAAGAAAGCGTCGGGCGGTGGAAACGCTCCGGTCGGGTAATGCGGGAACAAGACATCATCGCCAAATAGAGCGACGACCGTCAGCGAATCATCATTCAACCCGTCCTGCCCCACTCCGGGATCATCTGGCCCGCTGCTTGTGATGGTCCGGCGCAAAACCAGGTGTTCACCGACGAACACCTGCTGCCCGTCTAGCACCGGTGTTCCATTCGAAGCACGAACCAAAGAAGAGGCCTCAACACCTGGCGGTAGGCTGACTGCTGGCGTGTTGACGTTTATGTCTGCGATCAAGGTCGGCGGCGCGGTAAGCGTAATGGACACAGCCGCCTGATCGTTGCTTGGGTCGGGATCGGAAAGGGACTTACCCTCAACGTCAGTAGCATCGGCGAGACTGGCGACGAGATCCAGTAGGCCCGATTGGTCGGATTTCAGGCGAATTCGTTGCGAGGCGACAAATGTATAAACGGCACCGCCGCCGCCATCGTCGATCGCCCCCAGCTGGAAGTTCTCCAGGCTCCAGATGTTGGTCGCAGGATCATAATTTGGCGAGGCATCCTGCCCAAAAGGTAGGGAGACACCTGGCGGCAAGGGTAAATTTACGCGTGCGCTCGCCGGCATGGACGTTTGTGAAACGAGAACTGCTGTCAGCAGCACTGTAAATTCTTGATCTTGTTCCAGCGAGCCGGCAAAGGTTAACGGCTCGACGATTTCCAGCCCAATGGCAAGGTCTGCCTGCCTCTCGACAATGCTTATCGATCGGCTGGCGAAGTCATTTGCCGCATTGGGGTCCGCGGGCGTGCTGGCGTTGCGCGTAATATCGAAAATCTGATCTGCCGCTGGAGTTGAACCAGCCGTAAGCGTGATCTGTAGAGTCGCTCTACCACCAGCAGCTATAGAGGGAACACTCCATTGTCCGTTGCCAAAGGTCCCCACGCCCAGTCCCGTGGTAGGATTGGTAAAGGTTGGCGGAATCGTTACGTCAAAAACTGCATTGCTTGCCGCTTCAATCGACGAAAGGTTGTCGGCGATCAAGGTCACGCTCACCTGCCCCTCAGTCGGGATTTGCGTCGTATTACTTGAAAGGCTCACGCTTAAATCAGCGCTAGCGGAAGTCGTCACTGCCGCACTGGCGCTGTTATTCGTTCCGTTGGGATCGGCTTGCCCGCCGGCGTTGGCGCCGTTGTAGGTCGCAATGAGGGTTTGTTCACCCAAAGGCGATTCCTCGGCCCTGAACCGCGCAGTGATGGAGCGGTTAACGCCCGCTGGCCAGGTGTTGATCTTCCAGCGCAGTCCGTTCGCGGGCTGATCCACAATGGTTCCGTTGCCGCCCGGTTCGAACTGGACGAAGGTCAGACCCGGCGGCACGGTGAGGTCTGTATAAACGGTGGTAAGCTCCAGGTTTCCGTGATTCTTGCCGGCAATCGTGAAAAGCACCTCCTGCCCTGCCAACACCGTACTTTGATCTGGTATGACCGAAATGATCTCTATGTCCCCGGGTTGCGCGACTGTATTGACGGTTCTCTGGAACCTGTTGCTGGCATCGCTCAAATCAGGATCGGAGACGGGCAGCGACGCAAACTCGGCGGAAACGGTGGTGTTCGACACAGCAGAAGTTGCCCGCATGCGCAATTCGAACTGAACCACCTCGTCGACGGCGATATCGCGCTCAATGCGAAACTGGTTCGTCGCGGCGTCGTAGAAGAAGTTGGGCTGACCGAAGACGAGGCCTTGCTCAATGGTGAACCCCGCCGGAACGGTGGGGGCGACGACCAGCGGAAACTCCGCCGACGCCGTTGCCACTTCGGGCCCGAGGTTATGAACCTTCATGAAGAGGGTAACTTCATCACCCAGGTTCACTGAATTGCCATCAAACAAGAAGGGCTGACCGGCTGCCGTCAGGTTACGCAAAAAGGTCTTCGAGCCATTATTCGGCGACGTGAAGGTTAAGTCGGCAATAGGTCCCACCGTGTTGACGGTTCGCTGGAACGTGTTGCTGGCATCGCTCAAATCGGGATCGGAAACGGGCAGGGCCGCAAAGACAGTTGAGACAGTGGTGTTTGCCACGACCGAAGTTGCCCGGATTCGAACTTCCACCTGCACCTTCTCGTCGACGGCGATATCGCGCTCAATGCGAAACTGGTTCGTCGCGGCGTCGTAGAAGAAGTTGGGCTGACCGAAGACGAGGCCTTGCTCAATGGTGAACCCCGCCGGAATGGTTGGCGCGATAACCAGCGGAAACGCCGCCGAGGCCGCTGCAATCTCAGGTCCGAGGTTGTGAATCTTGATGAAGAGGCTGAGCTCATCCCCAAGGTTTACCGAAGCGCCATCGGTCAGGAAGGGTTGGCCCGGCGCTGTCAGATTGCGCAGGAAGGTCTTTGAGCCGGAGATTGGAGAGTTGAAGGTCAGATCGGCAGAGGGCCCAACGATGTTGACCGATCGGCTGAAGCTGTCGTTATCCGACCTACTGTCGGGCACGGGTGCGCTGCTGATTTGCGCCGTGAAGTTTGTCCCCGTCGAGACCGCCGAAGCGTAGAAGCGATACTGAAACTGCACCACTTCATTGAAGGCCACCGTCCGTTCAATCCGGAACTGCTTGTTCGCCGCGTCATAGACAACGCCGGGATCGCCGTTATTGCTGGCGGTTTTGAGCGTAAAGTTCGCGGGATGAGGTGCCTGGATGATGATGGGGCTGGAAGGCGTTGCCGCGACGGCATCGGGACCTTGGTTATGCACCTTGATCAGGAATTGGACCTCGTCGCCGGCATTGACCGTATCGTTGGCATCGTTGATGAAAGCGCCGGTCGTAAAATTTCGAACGAAGGTAACTTTCGTATTGTCATCCGAAACAAGCGCGAGATCCGCCGACTGCGCCCGCGCATCAGGAACCCCTGTTGCGGCATAGAGTACGGCCGCCAGCCCCAACAGCAACAATAGTGTTCGTGACATTGCAGATGAAAGAAGTGCTTGCATCAAACTGGCCCCCAGTTATCGTCAGTCGCCCATCAGTTCTGTCCATGCCGATGTAGGCGGATTTGCCGACCGATTCTTCTTCCGGAATGCGTAGTCGCGCACTAACCTTGCTAGAGCTATTTTCTCCCTATTAACGGCAAAACGATATGAGGTGTTTGTCGTATTTTGTACAACAACTGGATTGCGATAATGGTCGCGAAGGCCCGTGAATGACCTAATTCCAAAGCACTAAGCTATTGAGCTAAGAAGCCCCGGCAAATAGCCTTGTTTACGCCTGCAATTGATGAAGTTGGGACCATCGACGCACGAGGCAACGGCTAGGAAATCAGGGTCCAGACCCCCAGCTCTTTGATTGAAAACTGCGAAAATGCTGCTGAATCAAAAGGCAAGCCAAAATTCGTCATTGGCGCGTAATTTGACAACGATTAAAATATCAGTGGTTGTTTGTTCGATCTGGTTAATTTGCCGTAAATTGTTGTTTGAGACATAAATCGACGCTGAATTTAGTGCTGATTGTCGTCCCGGCGGATACTGGCGCAATCGATGCAGAGCGGCGTCGCCGGATCAAGATCCAAGCGTTCCGGTGCAATTCCCTCACCGCAGCGCAGACAATAACCATAATCCCCATCGGCTATACGGTCGAGAGCCGCGTCGATCTTGCGAAGCTCTATTGAGCGGCGATTCGCGGTCGCTTGCGCCATCGCTTGCTGCTGCAAAGCGTCCATCCGGGACAAGCGGCCAACGCGACTTTGATCCAGTTCCACCGGCTCGCGTGATTCTTGACTGGAAACGTCAAGATTTCGCAGTTCCTCCTGCTGAGCGCGCAAGCGTGCAACCAACTGTTCAAGCTGCCGTCCAAGGCTTTCGGTCATGAAGCCACTCTTCCTCTCTCCCACAAAGCGGAGATCAGAAAGTATGACGTAAGATTACACGATCGGCTAGAGAACTGGGGGTGACCCTCAGGAAAGCCTGGAATAGCCCAAGGATTCTGCGCTCTTCACCATGGCGTCTATCGCCATATACTCTGTCTGGCATTCTACATCAAACCCACAGAGGCCAAGGGCTGCCCGCGGCTCAGCAAGGCTAGGATCATCGACGGCACCCAGCAAAGCCTCCCGCAAGGCTGTGATCCTGCCCTGGTCCGCCGCCGGGCAGGTGATATAGGGCAAACCTGGAACCAAGGGACTGGTTGTCAGCACTCTGATCCCCGCAACCGACTGGGGAGCATGGCGGGCCAATAGGCCAAAAGTGATACAGTCGATGGCGGCAACATCCGCCTCACCCCTCTGCAGGCTAGCCAAGCTGTTCCTGTGGCTCCCCGTCTCTATGGCCTTGGTGAAAAACCTTCCTTCGGCGGCAAGCGGCGCCACCACAGCGCGTAGCGCGTTGTAACCGGAATGGGAGCCTTCCATATTGTAGGCCGCTCGGGTCCCCCTGAGGTCGGCCAACGTCCTGCTACGCGCATCCTCAGGCACGACAATCACGCTGCAGTATCGCGGCCCATCGCAGTAAGGAAAATCGTAACAAGGCGTGGCAACGAAGGTTGGCCGCGGCAATGCACCCAACTGCAGGTCGTACCCGCAGCACTGCGCCAGCAGCAAGTCCGGAAGACGCCACAGCACATGGGGTTCCAGGTCACGCGAAAGCCGTTCGGGCGGATTGCTGAAGCCAGCGCTTCTCAGATGCCGCGAGAGCCCCTGCCACCAATGGTCCGTCGCGGCGGCGATCTCGGGAAGGTCATACATAGTTAGACCGGCGACCGCGTTCATTTCTTTGCCATTCCCTTAGCCCGCTTGGCAGCCGTCTTGCCAGAAGTCGCATTTGCCGGCTTTGGTGGCAGATCGCGCAGCAATCCGAGGATGAAGTTAGGCACGTCGGGCGGCTGCATTCGCGCGCCGCGGATCAGATCGTCGAAGTGCCGTGTCAAAGCGCGAATTTGTTCGCCGCCATTGAAGACGAAATACATGTTGCCGAGATAGACAGCCGCGCGCTTGGCTCCAAAAATCGTGTAAGGCGCTGAATAACGCCACAAACCATCGAAGAGGAACCAACGGAACGTTGGGTAAAGCTCCTCCGTCAGCTCTGCCATGGATTCAAGCTGTTTTACACGGGCCTCTCGGTCGAGACGGTCCCAGATGCCACGCCCTTCGGCAAAGTCGCGCAACGACTGGCTGGACGTACAGACCTCGATATCTGTTTCCGGGCGCCGTGTGTAGGCCAACCGCGCTTCGGCCTGCTCGATCCGCGCTTGTGGCACCAAGGCGCCGTACGCTTCATACTCATAGCGAATGATCGCCGGCGATTTCAGCAGGTCGGGTAGCGTTGAGGGAACGTAGCGAACCTTGGCGCCCACGGCTTCCTTGTGCCAACGCTCCAGCCTCTCGTCCATTGGCAGACCGGCGCCTGGTTCGATCTCCAGGGCATTCGCCACCAGTTGGGTGCCCGCCCGCCCCTGCTCGATGACACCAAGCAACCAATCGACTGAAACCTGTGCTACACGGGCGATCGCGACAATGGTCTCGGAGCGCGGCAAGCGCTCGTTTCCTGGAGATAGAAGCTGGGACAATGTCGAACGATCGAGCCCGATTTCCGTCGCAAATGCCGAACGTGTTACGCCGCGCTCCTCGATCACCTGGCTCAATCTTTCACGGAACTTCTCAACCGTCTCGCTTCGTTCCATCACAGGATCGGCCCCACTTATCAATTGACCCGAATAGGATTTTGATGCATTTATGTCATCAATGTTGTGTTTCTGCAACAATCGTTGTGCAAAATCACTTCTACTTTCATTGACGCGAGGGGTAATGGGGACGGCTCCGGTTTCACAAGCGGCTACACCATCGAACCGGTCGAACCCGGCAAGCCAGGCACACGAAGCTCTTGCAGCGCAAGCGCGCCGCATCAGGCCCATAGAAATTCCTACCTTGGTCGTGGCTGTTGCGATTTACTGCGGGTTTGCGCTGGTCACCTACCATCACGCCGCATTGCCCAACTGGCTTTTGTTGATCCTGGGAGGATACCTCGTCGCTTGGCATGGGTCGTTGCAGCACGAGGTCATTCACGGACACCCGACGCCATGGAACTGGCTGAACGAGATCATCGTTTTTCCAAGCTTATGGCTGGTCATTCCATTCGACAGCTACCGCGAAAGCCATTTAGCCCACCACCGGGATGAGAACCTGACCGATCCGGCGCTGGACCCAGAGTCATTCTATGTAACCGCTCGGGAATGGCGTCGCGCCGGGCCTTTAGGCCGCGCGTTCCTTACACTGCACAACTGTCTCCTCGGACGATTGATCCTCGGACCGCTTTGGATACTGCTGCTGCAAAGCAGGGCGATATTCAAAGCCATCATTTCCGGAGATTTGAAAGCTCTTTTCGGGTGGGCAAAGCATGGACTAGCGATATGCCTCGTGCTTGTGTGGGTGCTGGAAGTCAGTGGTCTTCCCTTGTGGAAGTATCTGCTGTTTTTCGTCTATCCCGGATTGGCTTTGACTTTGCTTCGCTCCTTCGCCGAGCACAGAGCCGTTCCGTCGGTAAGTGCGAGAACGGCTATACAGCAAGCCGAATGGCCTTTTGCGCTGCTGTTCCTTAACAACAATCTGCACGCACTACATCATTTGCAACCGGGCCTTGCTTGGTATCGGCTCCCCGCCGTGTGGCGTGCGCTCCGTCCCGATCTTAACGCGGCAAGTGGTCGTGAATCCGGTGAGTTGTTTCGGGGTTACTGGGAGATTGTGCTGCGTTACCTCCTCTGGCCCAAGGAGCCGCCACTTCATCCCGCGGAGCGTTGGCGGTTGGCTGGTAAACCCGATGACATCAGTGGCAGTATGCTGCAAAATCCAGGCGAGGCCTGATCCCGCTCTTTAGTCGGCCTTAGCCCCGCCTTCTTCCTTACGCTTGGCGATGAAGGCTTCGAGCTCGTCGGCGATGGCCGCATCCAATGCCGGCGGCTCGTACTCTGTGAGCAATTGCTTGTAAATCTGGTGTGCACGTTCTGTAGCGGTAAGAGCCCCTGCCTCCTCCCAGCTTTGGAAGTTCCGCCAGTCGGAGAGGATCGGACTATAGAAGGCATTCTCGTAGCGGGCCAAGGTGTGCTGCGCGCCGAAATAATGCCCGCCGGGACCCACCTCCCGCACGGCTTCCATGGCCAGGCTGTCGGCGTTCACTTCGATGGGCTGCAGGAACTCCGCCATGCCTTGCAGCATTTCAGCATCCAAAATCACCTTCTCGAAAGAGGCCGTCAGACCGCCCTCCATCCAGCCGGCACCGTGCATCATCATATTGCCGTGTCCCATAACCGCAGCCCAGATGGACATCTGCGATTCGTAAGCCGCTTGAGCATCGACGACGTTGGCCGCGTTCACGTTCGACGACCGGTACGGCAATCCGTAACGACGCGCCAATTGCCCACCCGCCAAAGCAGCGCGCGAATATTCAGGCGTCCCGAAAGCGGGCGCGCCTGACTTCATATCCACGTTCGACGTAAACCCGCCATAAAGTACCGGTGCGCCTGGATTGACCAGTTGAACGAAGGCGATAGCCGCCAAGGCTTCCGCATTCTGTTGAGCCAAGGCGCCGGCGATCGTGGCTGGCGCCATGGCACCGGACAAGGTGAATGGCGTGATTGCGGCCGGCTGATTCAGCTTCGCCATCTCTATCAGGCCTTCGATCATCGGCCCGTCCAGACGCAAGGGAGATGACGTGTTGACCACGGTGAATATGGAGGGCTCGCGCAACAGCCGGTCATGGCTGATTCCCCGGCCGATCCGGGCGATCTCGATGGCATCGACGATTCTTTGGCGACCCAGCGAATAGCCGTGGAAGGCCTTGTCCGTTAGCGTCACGAAGGCCGCCACCGCATCAAGGTGACGCGTCGCAGGCGGCAGGTCCACCGGCTCCACCGGATACCCGCCAAAGAGATGAATAATGTTCAACTGCTGGCCCAAGCGCAGCAGATCACAGTAATCCTTGAAGTTACCGACCCGGCGACCGCCCGAAATATCCGAGACATTGGGAGCGCTGGCAACTTCGCAAAAGGCAATATTGTTGCCGCCGAAGGTCAGGTCATGCTTGGGGTTACGTGCATGCAACTTAAAATCCGAAGGTGCCTTTCCAACCGCCGTCTCGATCAGGCCACGGTCAAAGCGCACGCGCTCACTCCCTGGCGTCACTTCGGCACCGGCCGCCTTGAGAATTTCCAGAGCCTCCGGGTGCAGGAAATCCATGCCGATTTCCTCAAGTATCTCAAGAGACGTCTGATGTATTGCTTCCAGACCGTCCGCACTGACGACCTCGATAGGACTGTAGGGGTTGGCAAGATTGCGCCAGGGGAGTTGCTGAAAGCCGCCACGCGCACGACTGCGTTCCAGAGTCCCTGCATCTCCGTCGGCACCACCGCGGCGGCGGCGGTTTCGGCGGCTATCCCTGTCTTGCTCCATAGATACTCTCCAGCCCGGTGAATTGCCCTATGCCCCAAACTCACTCGACTGTAATCCTTGCTGGAAAATCTGTATAGACAACTTTGTGTCGCAATGAGTTTTTCCTGTTTTCGCGTCAGGACGACAAAAAACGACGAACGATGGGAGAACGTCTCGCCTCAGGATTGTTCTATCCGAATCATTTCGCCTGCAGGTCTGTTGATCGGCCGCACGACCCGATCAAACCTAACTGTACCGGCAAGAGCGGCAGGAACGTCGTTTCTTGTGTCGGCAGTAAAGGGGAAGCAAAAAATGAGAACGATAATTGGCTCTTTACTGATCGTTGCCGCCCTGGCGGCGGTCGCAGCGACTGCCTGGGCCGGGAACCCATGGCTCGATCACTTCGGCCGTTAGTTTGGTAGAACGATCGAAGTGAACAACAATAGCGTGAGGCCGCCCGTAAACGCGTCGTTTCCGCGCGGCCTCACCCCAATACAGTCAAGCTGAACCTATCTCCGCTGCAACGCCAGCCAAGCGCCGCCAGCAATCAACATCGAGCCGGAAATTCGGTTGACCCAGTTCATCCGCGTGGGACGAGCCAACCAGTGCCGAATGCGGCCGGCAGCCATGACGTACCCGCTATCGCCAAGCAACGCCACAAACCAATAGGTAACGCAGAGCAACAAAACCTGGGGCCCTGCCGCTGCTGTGGGATCGACAAACTGCGGCAGAAAAACCGCCAGGAAGGCGAGCGATTTCGGATTGGTGAGGGAGATGATACAGCCCTCTGCAAACACGTGAGTGAAAGGCTTACGCCGTTCCGCCGACGCCGCCGACAGGTTAGATGCTTCCCGCCAACGTTGGACCCCCATCCAAATGAGATAAGCCGCGCCGATCCAGCGGACCCAGTCGAACCACTCGGCCATGAAGGCAATCAAGGTCGCCAATCCGAAGCCCACCAGCAGCAACTGCATTGCGTTGCCTGCCTGTGTCCCGGCAATGCTACATAACCCGTAAGCTGGCCCATGCCGCAACGAATTAGCGACAACCAGCGAAACAACAGGACCCGGAAGTAGAATGAGTAAAGTCGTCGCTACCACAAAAGATAAATAAAGTTCCCAAGACATGACATGGGCTCCTCAACCTGCCGACAGCATTTTTTACGCTTTTACCTTTCGAAGCGGAAGCCTCAAGCTTTGCGCCGCGCAATTATCGCAGGTTGATAGAATTGACTCTCGGATTTTTCAAGCCAAGAAACAGCCTGAAAACCAGCCACAGTCAGCGCGCGCTCCAACTCTTCGCGGCGCAAAGCATGATAATGAGACGTGAACGACAGTGTTTCCTGCAACAAGCCACGCTCGATGATCAGATACTGAGTCAGCGCATAGCCATCGCCTTTCTTGTCCCAGTCCCAGACCTGAAAAAGGATACGCCGACCGCCCTCGTCCTCTTCATAAACGCGCGGTTTGGTGGCGCGCGGTCTCTCGACGACAAGTCGATCATAATCACGCAGGGTCGCAATAAAAATACCGCCCGGCGCAAGCACTGACGCAACCTCGTGTAAGGCCGTTTCCAGGTCTTCGCGGGTTTCAAGGTGCGGTAACGCATTATCGGCCGCCAGCACCACATCGAACGGTCCGGGCAGATAGCCAGAAAGACTGCGTAAATCGGCGACGCCGAACTTTGCGTCTATTCCCCAAGCATCGGCTTCGCGACGGGCCCGCATGATGGAACCCGGCGAAAGGTCGGTCCCGCGCACTTGATGCCCCTCAAGCGCCAAGCCCAGCGCCTGCGTGCCAATGCCACAGGCCGCATCGAGAACCCGCTTCGGCCCCTCGCCCAGTTCTTTTTCTATCAGCTTCGAGAACAGTCGGCCCTGGTTGCGCACGGCAGCCGACCAATCCGCGAACAGCAGATGGTAGTGCGCTGCAAGGTCGTCATAGAACCGCTCAACATTGGGCAGAGGCTGTAGTTGTGTCATACAGCCATGGCTAACGCGTCTGCCGGCAGGTTGTCCAGTCCGCTGGAGACACCGGCGGTCACATCTGCGCCATGAGGGCGCCCATGGCCGCCTTGTAGTCAGCGAAGATCGCTTCTTCCTTTTCGTGCCGCCGCTCGCGCACGACCCAGCGGCCGCCGACCATTACGTCACGGACGGGATTCTCATTGCCCGCGAAGACCATAGCGTCGAGCAGTGCCATTCCGGCCTTTCCCCATAACGTTGGCGTTTCCGGGTCTATCACCAGGAAATCGGCACGTGCGCCTACTGCAAGTCGGCCGATCGGCCGCCCCAATGCTTGCGCACCACCGTCTAGGGCGCCCAGGAACAGTCCTGCCCCAACATTCGGGCGATTGGCCGCGACCAGCAAATTCCGGCGCATATGACCGAGCCGCTGGCCATACTCCAACCAGCGCAGCTCTTCCCAAGGACTTACGGAGATGTGGCTATCCGAGCCGAGCCCAAACCGTCCACCCTCCTCCAGGTAAGTGATTGCCGGGAACAGACCGTCCCCCAGGTTTGCCTCGGTTGTGGGGCAGAGCCCGGCAACAGCACCACTATCCGCCAATCCGGTTGTTTCCTCGGCGGTCATATGGGTTGCATGGACCAAACACCAGCGGGGATCGAGAGGTTGATTTTCCAACAGCCAAGCCACGGGACGCTTGCCGGACCAAGCCAGGCAAGCCTCGACCTCGGCGGTCTGTTCGGCCACGTGGATATGGATCGGCGCAGTGGCGTCGAGGCTGTCCAGAGCGGTGCGTACGGCGTTCAACCCCTCCGGCGTCACGGCCCGCAGTGAATGCGGCGCGACGCCTAAACGCCGGTCATTGCGCCCGGAAAAGGCCGGTGCCAAGGCTTGCAGCAACGCACCAAAACTCTCGGCATCATGGAGAAAGCGACGCTGTCCAGCGGTCGCCGGCTTACCACCGAAATCGCTGTGCGCGTAAAACACTGGCAAAAGCGTCATACCAATTCCGGCACGGTCTGCAGCCGCCATGACCCGGTGAGCATTCTCCGCCGGGGTTGCGTATTTCTTGCCCTTCGGATCGTGGTGCAAATAGTGAAACTCGCCAACCGCCGTATAACCCGCCTTGAGCATCTCGACGTATAGCTGTCCGGCGATGGCCTCCACCTGGCGCGGCGTCATGTGAGTCACGAATCCGTACATGACCTGACGCCAACTCCAAAAGGAGTCCTTCGGATCCCCGCGGCTTTCCGCCAACCCGGCCATGGCGCGCTGAAAGGCATGCGAGTGAAGGTTGGGCATACCCGGCACGACGGGGCCGCCCATGACCTCGCAGTCCTTAGTGCTTCCACCCGGCGTGACCGCTGTCAGTGTGCCCGTATCATCCACTTCAAGAACCACATCCTCGACCCAACCTTTGGGCAAGAGCGCGCTCGGGGCGAATAACTTAGCAGGCATGCCTTCCTGTCCCTCTGCTTGCACGTTCCGATTGTTGCGGCCACTCTAGGGAGCAGGACGGGCGCTGACAAGAATAGCTGCCAGAACAACAACAAACGGATCGACTATGTGGGATCAACTGCTCATCAACGCCCGACTCGCGACAATGGTCGGCGCCGCTCCCTACGGGGCGATCGACCAGGGGTGCCTGGCGATAGCGGAAGGTAAAATCGCCTGGTGCGGCGAGCGCGGCGATCTGCCCGGTGCGCCAGACAGTCTGGCGCGGGAAGTCACGGACCTTGATGGCCGTTGGATCACTCCCGGTCTAGTCGATTGCCATACTCATCTGGTCTATGGCGGCGATCGGGCCGGTGAGTTCGAACAGCGTCTGGAAGGCGCAAGCTACGCAGAGATATCTCGCGCAGGTGGCGGCATCCGAGCAACCGTCACAGCAACTCGTGACGCCAGCGAAGAAGAACTTTTCAAGCAGTCACGACCCAGGATGGCCGCCTTGGTGGCCGAGGGCGCCACGACGATTGAAATCAAAAGCGGTTATGGATTGGCGTTGGATCAAGAACTCAAACAGCTGCGGGTCGCCCGTTGGCTGGGTGAGTTTGGTGAAATCGGAGTCCGCACGACATTCTTGGGTGCCCATTCCCTGCCCCCCGATTGGGAGGGATCGAGCGACGATTACATCGCCGCCATCATCGCCATGCTGCCGCATGTCAAGGAAAGCGGCCTTGCCGATGCGGTCGATGCATTCTGCGAAACAATCGCGTTCTCGCCCGAACAGACCGAGAAGGTTTTCGCCGCCGCTCGCGCGCTCGGTTTGCCGGTCAAACTGCATGCCGATCAGTTATCCGATTTGGGCGGCGCAGCGCTTGCCGCTCGCTACCAAGCGCTTTCCGCAGACCACTTGGAGTTTACCAGCCGCGAAGGTGTTGAGGCTATGGCCGCCGCAGGAACCGTGGCTGTCCTGCTGCCTGGCGCGTTCTATACACTGCGGGAAACACAGCAGCCCCCGTTGGCCGACCTGCGCGACACAGGCACGGCGATCGCCTTGGCGAGCGACTGCAATCCGGGCTCGTCGCCTCTCACATCCCTGCTGCTGACGATGAACATGGCCTGCACGCTGTTTCGCATGACACCGGAAGAAGCCCTAAGAGGCGTCACGATCAACGGCGCCAAGGCACTGGGTCTGCAAGACCAAATCGGCAGCCTAGAGGTCGGTAAACGCGCCGATCTGGCGATCTGGGAAATCGAACGCCCGGCCGCACTCTGCTATCGCATCGGCTTCAATCCGCTTGCCTTCAGCATGAAGGATGGCCGCACGCTGTAACCGGTTACTTTTCTATCCACTCAAGCGCACGATCCAGCAGGCTGGCGATGACCGGTTTAATTCCTGCCGCCTTTTCGTCCAGGAAACTGAAGGGGGCGGCCTCATCCATGTAGGTTGCCTGGGAAAGCTCCAGTTGGATCGCATGAATCTCACCGGCAGGGTTGCCATAGCCCCGTGTGATCGCGCCTCCCTTGAAGCGACCATTGGCAACCCAACTGTGACCGCTTTCCCGGCATTGGTCTTCCGCCTCTGCCGTCATCGCCTCCAGCAATTCGCTATCTGCCGAGGCCCCGCCCGCGGTCCCAAAATTGAGATCAGGCAGGCGCCCCTCAAAGAAGCGTGGCACTTCGCTTCGGATCGAATGGGCATCCCATAGCAGTACCTTGTGATGTCGTTTCCGTAGCCGCTCTAGCTCCTCGGCAAGCTTGTCATGGTAAGGTTTCCAATACAGCGCGATACGCGCCGCCACTTCACGCGCATCGGGCTCTTCTCCAGGCCGGTAGATCGCTTCACGGTCAAACGTGGTAAGGGGGCAGATCTCAGTGTTGTCCGCCCCGCCGTAAAGCGCCCTACCATCCGAACGCCGGTTCAAATCGACGACATAGCGGGATTTACGGGCGACCAAAAGCGACGCACCCTTGTCCCGGGCGGCTTCATAGAGACGCGGCACATGCCAGTCGGTATCAGCAATCAGCCTTCCAGCTTCCGTGAAGCGCTCGCTGATCTCGTTGGGTACCTCCGTACCGGCGTGGGGCACTGATATCAGAAGCGGCCGATCGCCCGCATGAAAATCAAAAAGCGCCTGCGTCATAAACAATACCTTCCTGCTGGTCAGTCACGATAAACTTGTCTATACAGATTTTAATGACTCATTGAAAAGATAGCCGTAATGGGAAAAGGTCGCCGCAGTGGCTAAGAAAGGCAAGCGTCAAAGCAATGATACGGACCCGCCGCTTTACCGGCGCGTAAAGGAGTACATTGCCGAACGCATCCTCGACGCCAGCTGGGCTGTCGGCACGCGTATCCCCTCCGAGAATGACCTGACCGAGCAGTTTTCCGTCAGCCGCATGACGGTCAACCGGGCACTCCGCGAATTGACCGACGAAGGTCTGCTACATCGTATTAAGGGCGCGGGGACCTACGTGGCGGAACCGAAGCCGCAATCCGCGCTTTTGGAAATCCGAAATCTGCGCGAGGAGATCATCGAGCGCGGTCATAAATACTCCTGCGAAGTCCTTATTATGGAGACAGTAATGGCTGACCGCCAAACTGCGCGAGCGCTCGACTTGGCGGAAGGCAGCACCGTCTTTCATTCTCTTGTTCTGCAGATGGAGGACGATGTCCCCGTCGAACTGGAGGACCGCCATGTGAATCCGGCCTTCGCCCCGGACTACTTCGTGCAGGACTTCACCCGGATCACGACTTTCGAGTACCTCGACGCCCTCGGCCCCATGACCAAGGCAGAACGTTCCGTCGATGCCGTGCTGCCCGACCGGCGCCAACAGAAGCATCTCCGGATAGGCCCAAGAGAACCTTGCTTGTTGGTCAAGAGAAGAACCTGGTGCGGTGATTTGGTGGTAGGGCGTACCAGCAGCTTGCTGCCCGGAAGCCGTTACCGGCTTTTCGGTGTCCAGACCTATAGTTAGAAGCAGATCGATAGGCCCGTGAATTAAAGTTATGTGTCAGTTTAAAGAAGGTATGTAACTATATGAAAACGCATGTTGAAGTAGCGGTCATTGGCGGTGGCGTTGTTGGGTGCTCTGTGCTCTATCACCTGACCAAGCTTGGGTGCAGAGATGTGGTGCTGATTGAGCGGTCCGAACTGACGTCGGGTTCAACGTGGCACGCGGCTGGTGGCTTTCACACCCTCAATGCGGACACCAACATGGCAGCCCTTCAGGGCTACACGATCCGCCTCTACAAAGAATTGGAGGAAATATCCGGCCAGTCTTGCGGCCTGCACCATGTGGGCGGCCTGACGCTTGCCACCACTCCGGAACGCCTGGACTATCTCGTTTCCGAGCGGGCGAAGCACCGCTATATGGGCCTGGATACAGAAATTGTCGGGCCGGACGAAATTAGGAAGCTTTCACCGATCATCAATACCGACGGAGTAATCGGTGCGCTCTACGATCCCTTGGATGGCCACTTGGACCCCTCCGGCACAACCCACGCTTATGCTCGAGCCGCACGCCTTCAGGGTGCTGAAATATATCTGCGGAACAAAGTGTTGGAGCTGATTCCTCAGACGGACGGTTCTTGGGAGGTCGTGACCGAGCAAGGGACGATCCGCGCCGAGCATGTGGTAAACGCGGCTGGCTTGTGGGCCCGTGAGGTCGGCGCCATGGCTGGCGTCTTCCTGCCACTGCACCCCATGGAGCATCAGTATCTCGTTACCGAAGATATTCCTGAGGTTTATGAGCGCGCGCACGAACTGCCCCACGCCATGGATCCAACCGGCGAGAGTTATCTGCGCCAGGAGGGCCGCGGCCTTGTCATCGGTATCTACGAACAGGCCTGTGATCCCTGGGCAGTAGATGGCACGCCATGGGATTTCGGTCATGAGCTACTGCCCGACAAGCTGGACCGGATCGCCGAGCCACTGGAGTATGCGTTCATGCGTTATCCCTGTCTGGCGACGGCCGGCATCAAGCGGGTCATCAACGGCCCCTTTACCTTTGCACCCGACGGGAACCCGCTTGTTGGCCCGGTACCGGGCTTGCGAAACTTCTGGTCCGCCTGCGGCGTAATGGCAGGTTTCAGCCAGGGCGGTGGCGTCGGCCTGACGCTGGCTGAGTGGCTGGTCGAAGGTGAGCCGTCGCGCGATGTCTTTGCCATGGATGTCGCACGCTTCGGATCTTACTGCACCCGCGCCTATACCCGGGAGAAGGTGCGCGAGAACTACCAGCGGCGCTTCGCGGTCTCCTACCCAAACGAGGAGCTGCCGGTTGGGCGACCGCTCAACACCACACCCGCCTATCCGATCTGGCGCGACCAGAACGCCGTGTTCGGCCAGGGTTTTGGACTGGAGCACGTCAACTACTTCGCACCCGAAGGGCAAGAGCCTTTCGAAGTGCCCAGCTTTAGACGGTCCAATGCCTTCGACACTGTCGGCGAGGAGTGCCGTGCGGTTCGCACGGCGGTTGGGATCAACGAGATTCATAACTTCGGCAAGTACCTCGTCTCCGGCCCTGGCGCGCAGGCTTGGCTGGACCGGATCATGGCCGGGCGCCTTCCCAAAACC
The DNA here is from genome assembly GCF_014191775.1 of Limibacillus halophilus. Taxonomy (NCBI): domain Bacteria; kingdom Pseudomonadati; phylum Pseudomonadota; class Alphaproteobacteria; order Rhodospirillales; family Rhodovibrionaceae; genus Limibacillus; species Limibacillus halophilus. The sequence goes on from NZ_JACHXA010000003.1 coordinate 43,484, forward strand.
GGGCGCATCTCTCTTTCGCCAATGCTCAGTCCAAGGGGAAAGCTGATTGGCGACTTCACCATTTCCAAGCTTGGCGAAGGTCGGTTCCAACTCACCGCATCCTATGCCGCCCAGGCCTACCACATGCGTTGGTTCGAGCAGCACCTGCCCGCTGACGGATCGGTGCGCATTGAGAATGTTTCGTTGAACCGCATTGGCTTTCAGATAGCCGGGCCCAACTCCCGAGAGTTGCTGTCACGCGCAACAAGAGCCGACGTGTCAAACAGCGCCCTTCCCTTCATGTCCCTGGCGGAGATCGAGGTCGGTATCTGCGATGCATTGGTGCAACGTGTTACCTACACCGGGGATTTGGGGTACGAGATCTATGTTCCCGCCGCCCAGCAACAGGCGCTCTACGAGGCATTGATTGCCGCCGGCGAAGGACTTGGATTACGGCCTTTCGGAATGCGGGCGATGATGAGCCTGCGCCTGGAGAAGTCCTTCGGGTCCTGGATGAACGAATTCAAGCCGGACTACACACCGTTGGAAACCGGCCTTGACCGCTTCATTTCTTACAACAAGGAAGCCGATTTCATAGGCAAGGCAGCTGCCTTGGCGGAGAAAGCGAGCGGCACGGCCCGTAGGCTTTGCAGCTTCGTTGTAGAGGCATCTGATGCCGACGTTTGGGGATACGAGCCCATCTGGAAGGACGATACGGTGGTGGGATTCGTCACCTCCGGAGGCTTTGCGCATTTCGTTGGAAAATCCGTCGCCTTTGGATTTTTGCCTAATGAACTGATCAGCGAAGGCCAAACGGTCGAGATTGAGATCCTGGGCGCGCGTTGCCCCGCTCGCCTTTACAGTCAGCCGCTTTTCGACCCGAAAGCCGAGCGCATGCGGGGGTAGCCTTTCCAAAGACGATACCAGGAGGTCACTTTACACAAATGCGCTCAGGGCGATAGCTTGAGCAAACCGACCCCGAATATTTCCTAACACCCAGGCGCTGATGACAAACCTTTTAAAGCAACTCCTTGACACTCGCCCTTGGCTTCTGGCCGACGGCGCGACCGGCACAAATCTATTCGCTGCGGGACTGCAAAGCGGCGATGCGCCGGAAATGTGGAACATCGATCCAGCGCAAAGCGAGAAGGTCCATGATCTAAACCGCAGTTTCGTCGATGCCGGGTCGGATATCATCCTGACCAATACCTTCGGCGGAAACCGCTATCGCTTGAAGCTGCACAATGCCCAAGATCGCGTTGAAGAATTGAATGTTGCCGCTGCAAGGCTTGCCCGCAAGGCAGCGGATTCGGTCGACCGACCCGTGATTGTTGCCGGCTCAATGGGCCCGACCGGTGAAATATTCGAACCGATAGGCCCCTTGTCTATCGACGCCGGCACAAAGGCCTTCGCCGAGCAGGCGCAGGCTTTGGCGGCAGGTGGAGCAGACGTCCTTTGGATCGAAACCATCTCCTCCATCGAGGAATTGACAGCGGCCATAACTGGCGCCGGCACGACCGGTCTACCCATCGTTTGTACGCTGTCCTTCGATACCAATGGCCGCACCATGATGGGGATCACGCCTGGGCAAATCGCGGCCCTGATGCAAAGCATGGAACCTCATCCGGTGGGCTACGGCGCCAACTGTGGCACCGGCGCTGCCGAGTTGGTCATGGCGATCCTGCACATGCGCACCGCCAAGGGTGAGACCGATGTCCTTGTCGCCAAGAGCAACTGCGGGATTCCCCAGTTCAAGGACGGCGAGATCGTTTACAGCGGAACGCCTGAGTTGATGGCTGACTACGCCGGTTTGGTTTTCGACGCCGGTGCGCGAATTATCGGCGGTTGTTGCGGCACCACTCCCGAGCATGTCAGGGCGATGCGTCAGGCACTGGAAGCGCACCTGCCGGGACCGGTTCCAAGTGTGGATTTGGTGACCGAACGGCTCGGCAAAATCTCCGCAGGCGCAGGTCAACTCGATTCCGGCGCGCCTCTGGGCGAGCGTCAGCGGGAAAGACGGCGCGGACGTGATCGACGCCGTGGATCCGGCCCGGATGCCGACGGTGGTGCGAACGGCGACGACACACCTCGCTTTTAACAGAAAGAATTCAACAGTTCCGGAAGATGGGAAACATCCGGCAAGACGTGGTCGGCGGATTGCCTCAACGCCTCGATTTCTCCTGTACCACTGAGCACTGCGATACGAAGTCCGGCGCCGGCTGCCTGCGCCATTTCCATGTCATGCAGATTGTCGCCGACCACGGCGATCTCCGACGGCGCGAGCCCGCAAGCTCGGCTGAAGCCCAGCGCCATCCCGGGTCCAGGCTTGATTCCATGACCACTGTCATAACCAGCAACAAAATCGACAAGATCTGAACAGCCGAAATAGGCGAGCGTGGCCTTCGCACCTGCTTCCGAGTCGCTTGTCGCTACGCCGATTACCAAGCCGCTTCGACGCAAAAACGCCAAAAGCGCAGGTAAGTCGGTGAGTGCTACCGCTCCATTGCTAGCGTGCCGCACGAAGCGATCATCCATCCAATCCACCAGTTCGTCCAAGGTCATACCCTTGGAAACTCGCGGCAACCAAGCCTCCGCAATCTCTCGGGTCGTGGAGGCAGCGCCCAAGCTTCCCGCTCGAAAGCGCCCCGACACCACATCGTAGCCGGTTATCGCCATCAATTCGGCTACCAGTGTCAGATCGGCACCGACCAGGTCCTCCAACGCACATTGATAGGCATGGTTCCAAGTCGCGTGGAAATCGATAAGCGTCCCATCCTTATCGAAGAGAATGCCTTTGATCTTCATTTGAGCGCCTTCATCTTGAGCCGGGCGGTTTCCGGCGGTTCCGATGGTCGTGAAGATAGCGCCGCTTTAACCCTCGGGAAACCGCTATGATCGTCTCTTGCGCTCGTCGGTTTCGAAACCTGTGATTGCCAAACCCCGGACCACCTCCTAGATTCCCATGCAACAAGGCCGCGCTGTCATGTGCAAGCGCGCCGCGTGGACGAAAATCGTCCGCAATCGGGGGGGCAGTCCAATGAATAGCAGCAGAAGCAGGCCACACAACATTGCGCTCAAACCGAAGGGCAAGGTGTTGCATCTGGCGTACGACGCGATTACCGGTTGGGCTCTTGATGGAGGTGGATCGCAAAGCACCCTCGAAATAGGGCTTTTCCTCGAGGGTCGCTTCCTACACAGCGTCCAGGCTTCCGGGCCAACCGACGCTCGTCTGGACCAAGACGCGCCTCCCGGCGCCAAGATTTTTCGCCTGCCAATACCGATGGAGAAACAGACGGAGAAGCGGCGCGCGCTATCCGTGCGCTTCATGATCAATGGCCAACCCTTGGAGAACAGCCCGGCGGAGACCACGCCGGACAATTGGGTGCCACCGCAGGTCGACTTCGAGCAGATCACTATCCAACGCAACGACACGGAAGCCCCCGTCCTCGACCAGGCCACAATCGACGAAGAGGGATTAACCCCCACCCAAATACATTGGCGAGAGGCTGGCTATGTCATTCTACCGAAGTTCATGCCCTCGAATATGATTAGCGCCTATTGCCACGCTTGGCAGCAGCGGTGCGGCCAATTGGCCGGCTGGACCTGCCCGGTACCCTACATGCATGTGCCCGAGGCAATGGCGCTCTCCACCTATGGTCCACTCGCCCAGGTGCTGGAGAGTCTGATCGGGAAGACCATGGCGGTGCAGTTGAACCTGACCGGGTGGCTATCGACACGGCGCGACTGGCACCAGGATTCTTACCTCAGCCGCAAAGGCGCAAGCTGGCGCTTGGCTATCTGGATCGCGCTGGAAGATATCCACCCCGATTCCGGACCGTTTGAATTCGTGCCCGGCTCGCACCGCTGGCCGACCCTGGATAATGAAAAGGTGCGCGATTTGCTGCCGCAGCACTTGCGAAATGCAGACTGGCCGCGCTGGGCGGACCGCTTTGTGGTTCCGGCCTGCAAGGCGGAAATCTGCAAACGACGAGCCCGGGTCGAGAAGTTCATCGCAAGAAAGGGGGATGTTTTGATCTGGCATGGCTCCCTGCTACACCGCGGGGCCGTTCCGGTGGATCCGCAGCGACCGCGTAAATCCTTCATTGCCCATTATAGCGCTCTGGATTGTCGGCCCGATTTCCCCGTCGCGCTGCAAAGCAGCCACGGCGGCTACTACTTTCCGATCCATCGACCTTTGGATTGAGGGCAGCCGGTATCAGGCAACCTCGGCGCTTCCCTGCTTGAGAATGCCGCCGTAAATCGCTTCGTCGTCGCACACGCCGACACAACGCCCCTGCTCGACCATCACGACCGGAAAACCGCTACAATGGCGCAAGTTGATGATGCTGGTCATGTCCTCGTCCGGTGACGCGCTGCATAGATTGCCCGGCTGTGCCCCGGCACCGTCCTTCGACAAGACGATCTCGCGCCCGTCGATCCGCGCTGAAAGCGGCGCTCCATCCGGCCCCAATGATAGGCGCAAGCGCCCATCCGCCCCCAACAGCACATCGTCCGCATCGCGCGGCAGGCTATCGAGCGCCTTCATCAACGTACCGCCCCGCATCACTTTCAAGGGGTTCATATGGGCGACAAACTCGGCGACGTAGGCATTTGCGGGATTCAGCACAATCTCCTCGGGTTCGCCGTGCTGAATAATCCTCCCACCTTCCATGATCGCAATGGAGTTGCCGAGCTTGAGCGCTTCATCCAGATCATGACTAACGAAAATGATGGTTTTCTTGAGGCTGCGCTGAAGCTCCAGCAGTTCCTCTTGGAGATGGTCCCGGATCAGCGGATCGAGTGCTGAAAAGGGCTCGTCCATCAACAATATATCAGCATCGGTAGCAAAGGCCCTCGCAAGGCCTACGCGCTGCTGCATGCCACCAGATAGCTCGTGCGCGAACTTGGCGCCCCATTGATCCAGTCCAACGAGTTCGAGCTTTTCCTCCACCAGCGCTTCACGCTCGGCCCGCGGCAATCCACGCAACTCCAGCCCCAAGCCCACGTTCTCCGCGACGGTCCGCCAGGGTAGCAATGCGAACTGCTGAAAGACCATCGCAATCCGGCTCATGCGTAAACGCCGTAAGGTTGCGGCATCGCAACTCGCGACATCGATCTGCTGATCGCCATCCCGAACCAACACACGGCCGCGCGTCACCTTGTTAAGCCCATTGACCGCCCGCAGCAGGGTGGATTTTCCGGAACCCGACAACCCCATCAGGACACAAATTTGACCTTCCTCGACAGCAAGGCTAGCTTCTGCAACACCCAGAACCTGGTTTGTCTCCTGCAAAATTTCATCCCGGGTTTTTCCCGCATCGAGCAGCTTCAGCGCACTCTCAGGTTTTTCGCCGAAGATGATGTCGACCTTGTCGAATTCCACTGCTGACATGGTTACTTCTTCCCCCTGCCTGGCTCACGCTGCTTGCAGATACGATCCAGAAGAATAGCCAGAATGACGATAGCCAGACCGGCTTCGAATCCCTGAGCGATGTTGACCGTATTGAGCGCGCGAACCACTGGTTTACCCAGACCATCCGCGCCAACCAACGCGGCGATGACCACCATCGAAAGGGATAACATGATGCACTGGGTCAGCCCGGCCATGATGGTCGGCAGGGCATGCGGCAGTTCCACTTTCCACAAAAGCTGCCGTTTAGTCGCGCCAAAGGCCTCACCGGCCTCTATCAGTTGCTTAGGCACCGAGGAAACCCCTAGATGGGTGAGGCGGATCGGCGCCGGTAGCGCAAAGATGATGGTTGAGATCAAACCCGGTACAACGCCCAAACCAAAGAGTATCAGGGTCGGTATCAGATAAACGAAAGTCGGGATGGTCTGCATGAGGTCGAGAACCGGGCGCATGGCTGTAAAGAGCCAGGGCCGGTGCGCGGCCGCAATTCCCAACGGTACGCCCACCGCCATACACAGACTTGCTGCGACGAGCACCAGCGCCAAAGTCTCGAGTGTGGCCTGCCAATAACCCAGGTTGATGATCAACAACAACGACAGACCAATCATTGTCGATAGCTTCCACGATCGATGCAGCCAGAAGGCTCCAACGACAATGAGGGCCAACAGCACCAATGGCGGACACCATTCGAGTATCTCGATGAAGCCTTCGATAACGAATTTAAGACCTTCTGTGACCAGATCGAAGAACCAGGCCGCATTGTCCTGGATCAGTCCGATGAAGCTATCGATCCATCGCCCGAGCGGGATCTTATTGCTGGTGATCCACTCTTCCATGAAAAGCCTCCGACTGCGGCGGCGAGGGCGGCATCACGACGCCACCCTCGCCTGCCCGGTTCTTGCGCTGGCCCGCCAATCACTTCCATGCTCACGGCGCACGGGAAGCAGCCGGCATTGGCATCAGAGCCCGAGAGACGCCTTGACGGCCGCCAAGCCATCCTTGCCGTCAAAAGTGGTGACGCCCTGAAGCCAAGCATCGAGTCCGCCGGGGTTGGCCTTCAGCCATGCTGCGGCTGCCTCGTTCGGATCTTTCCCGTCGTCCAGGATCGCACCCATGATCTCGTTTTCCATCGCCAGCGTGAACTGGAGGTTCTTGAGCAGTTGGCCGACGTTGCCGCACTCATCGACATAGCCTGCCCGGGTATTGGTATGAACGGTCGCGCCGCCGAAATCCGGGCCGAACCAATCATCGCCACCCGCCAAGTAGGTCATATCGATGTTCGCATTCATCGGGTGCGGTTCCCAACCGAGGAAGACGATCCATTCGTTCCGGCGAGACGCGCGATTGACCTGCGCCAGCATTCCCTGCTCGGAGGACTCAACGACTTCAAAACCTTTCAGCCCGAAAGCGTCCTTGTCGATCATTTCCTGGATCAAGCGATTGCCGTCGTTCCCAGGTTCGATTCCATAGATCTTGCCGTCGAACTTATCCTTATGCGCAGCGATATCGGCAAAGCTCTTCACCCCGCCTTCCGCGACGTAAGTCGGCACAGCCAGGGTGTACTTCGCGCCTTCCAGGTTGACCCGGACGGTGTCCACGGAGCCATCGTCGCGATAGGGCGCGATGTCGGCCTCCATGGTCGGCATCCAGTTGCCCAAGAAGACGTCGATGTCACCGTTTTTCATGGACGCGTAAGTGACCGGCACCGAAAGAACCTGAGCCGTCGGTTCATAACCGAGACCCTCCAGAATCACGGAAGTGGCGGCCGTTGTCGCAGTGATGTCCGTCCAACCGACATCGGAAAACCGCACCGTCTTGCAGGCGTCGGCTTCAGCCGCATGACTGTTGGGAACGGCGAGCAACGTGCCTGCCGCCAGCAGTGATGCAAAAATGATCTGTCGCTGCATGGTCATTAATCTCCCTGTTCTATCGCTTTTTATCACCTGAGCACGAACCCGAATTCACCGGTTCGTCACACGCGGTTGTTCCGCTCGGCATTTCATACGCGGTTGCCGCGACGCGACCCCCATCGCAATCCTTGCCAAATTTGACCCCAAAAACACACTGTTCGGCAAGCTTCAGACAGCCGCGTCACAGCCGAGGCGATGATATCTTCTTTGATTGAACGTGCAATTAAAAACCAGCTCTCACCGGCAACCTGATTAAAATCAGGGTGTTACATCCCGTTCCTTGGCTCCGCTGCCTGAACGATCACTGGGCATGGGAACAAGCTCGCTAACAACCGGTGAGAGGCGTAGCGGCATGGCGACCATAGAACCCTGCTCCGCCACCGGTTTGGCCTCGCGCACTTTGATTCGATACATAACAAAGGCTGCGAGTAACAAGGCGACCGCGGCGACGAACCCGAAGAAGGCGGCAACCCCCAGAGAATCCATCAACAGCGCGGCCATCAACGGCCCGCCCGTTGCGCCTACAGAGTAGGCCAGCAAGAGTCCGCTGGAAGCCGCCACAAATTTCTCTTTTGGAAGATAGTCGAAGGCCTGGGCCATTGCGGTCGGATAGACCGCTGCCACCGCGCCGCCCATGATGCCTGCGACAATGAACAAAGAGAACTGAGGCAGTGTCGCGCTGTGCAATGAAATCGGCATTCCAAGAGCGCAAGCTGCGGCCGTTATCAACAAGATGACCAGCAGGATGCTGCGACGGTCGTACCGATCGGAAAAGCGGCCGATAGGGTATTGCAGCACCAAGCCACCGATCAACATCGACCCCATGAAGAGCGAAACCTCGAAGGTGTCGAAGCCAATCCGCTTGGCGAAAACTGCTCCCATACCCCAGTAGGCACCTTGCATGACTCCAGAAGTCGCCGAGGCTATGACCGACAAGGGCGACGCACGGTAAAGCTCAAGCGGAGACATCGGATGGATGGCTTCCAAGCTGGGTGGCGATACCTTGCTTAGGGCGGTTGGAACCAAACAAACGGCCATCAGAATACCGCCGACCAGGAACACTTCCAGCCCATTGATATCCCAAAAATTGATCAGGAACTGCCCGCAAATCATGGCGATGTAGCTCACCATCACGTAGAAGGCCAGAACCTGACCGCGCGTGCGGTTGTCGGCACGTTCGTTGAGCCAGCTCTCCATGGTCGAGAACAGTCCGGCGATGCAAACACCGGCCAAGAAACGCAGCAGAAACCATGTTACAGGGTGGAAGAAGAGCGGCAGCGCCAACACGCTGGCGGTCATGATCGCTGCCAATCCGGCGAATGCGCGGATATGGCCGACCGCGATGATGACCTTCTGCCCGAGAATAGCGCCGACCAGCAAGCCACCGAAGTAAGCGGACATCACAACGCCTGTTACTAGCGTAGAGGACGCCGCTTCCTCCAGGCGCAATGGCACGACAATGCCCAGAAGACTGTGCCCCACCAGCATCAGATAGGCTCCCAGCATCAAGCTGGCGACGCTCTTAATGACAGCAAACATCAGGGCCTTCCAATTCTTCTGCGGCAGCATTCTGCAATGAATAGACTTTAGGTGTCCGACCCTAACGAAGTCAGCTCAGCAACGCCATGTCCCTATTCTTTCTGCGACAGGATTGTTTCTGGGCCGAATCTCTTCGCGCATACAGCCAGATATGGCATGCGCGGTAACGCTACAGTAAGCTTCCTCCATGACCGACGATTTTGCCCTGCACGAGCGCCTTGAGGCCGACACGGCCTTCATCTCCGACCTACCTCTGACGCGGGTTCTCCTGATGCGAGATGTCCGCTATCCCTGGTTGATCCTGGTGCCAAGGCGCCCCGGCGCGGTGGACCTTGATAGCTTGGCCCAGGACGACCTCCGGGACCTGTTCCTTGAAGCGCGATTAGCGTCCTTAGCGCTGAAGCGGTTGTTTACGCCTGACCGGATCAACGTCGGCGCGCTGGGTAACATGGTCACGCAACTCCATCTTCATGTTATTGCTCGTTTCGAGGACGATGACGCCTGGCCCGGCCCTGTTTGGGGCGCTCACCCCGCTCTCCCCTATGACGCGGCGACGCTTGAGGAGCGGTTGCACCAACTGCGCGCCGCGCTGACACACTGAGCCGTCGGGCCGAATCGGTGGCACAGCCGGACCCACTGCTGCCGCGCCGGTTCCATGACTGGTTCCGGGCAAAGGGCTGGAAAGCCCGCGATCATCAGATTGATATGTTACAGGCTGCGCGCGACGCTCGTTCGGCTCTGCTCATCGCGCCGACCGGCGGCGGCAAAACGCTGGCTGGCTTCCTGCCAACGCTTATTGATCTAGCCGAAAACCCGCGTCCGGGCCTTCACAGTCTCTACATATCGCCTCTTAAGGCGCTCGCTGTCGACATTCACAGGAACTTACTGTCGCCCATCGCCGAAATGGGCTTGCCGATCACCTGCGAAACCAGAACCGGCGATACACCGCAAGCAAAACGCCAGCGGCAACGCCGCCACCCCCCCCAGATACTTTTGACAACCCCGGAATCGCTCGCCTTGATGCTGTCTTATCATGACGCAGAAGCGGTCTTTGCAACATTGTCCTGCGTCATTCTGGATGAGCTACATGCGCTGGCCGGAAGTAAAAGAGGCGACCAACTCGCGCTTGCTTTGTCACGGCTGCAAAGCATCAACCCCACACTGCGCCGTGTCGGCCTATCCGCCACTGTGCATGATCCGCGCGCCCTGCAAGCATGGGTATCGCCGAGCGGAAGCCCCGATGATGATCGGGTTAGACGAATAGAAGGCAAAGCGGGCGCCGCGCCTGATATTCAAATTCTCTCAACAGGGCCTCAACTGCCTTGGTCCGGTCATATGGCGATGCATGCCTTGCCGGAAATCTATGAGCGCATTCGCAAACATGGCACGACGCTGGTTTTCGTGAACACACGCGCTCAAGCAGAGCTTACATTCCAGGGGTTGTGGCATCTAAACGAGGAAAACCTTCCCATTGCTCTCCATCATGGCAGCCTGGCGGTCGAGCAACGACGCAAGGTGGAAGCCGCCATGGGGCGAAACGCGCTGCGGGCCATCGTCGCCACCTCATCTCTAGATCTGGGTATCGACTGGGGTGCGGTCGACCTGGTTATACAGGTCGGGGCACCCAAGGGTGTATCGCGGCTTCTGCAAAGGGTTGGTCGCGCAAATCATCGCTTGGAATCGCCTTCCAAAGCGCTGCTGGTGCCCGGCAACCGCTTCGAGGTTCTGGAATGCCGGGCAGCCATCGAGGGTGTGATGGCGCACGAACTGGACGGCGACCTACCGAAGCCGGGCGGCCTGGATGTTCTAGCACAGCATATCTGGTGCATGGCTTGCAGCGGCCCACTTGATGCGGATTTGTTGTTTGACGAAATTACAACTGCAGCGCCTTACCGCCGGCTATCCAGGGACGACTTCGACGCCGTGTTGGACTTCGTGGCTACCGGCGGTTACGCACTCAAAACCTACGACCGCTATCAAAGACTCCGTTTAGGACCGGATAATCTCTGGCGCTTGACCCATCCCCGCCACGCACAACGCTTGCGAATGAACATCGGCACAATTGTCGAATCCCCTTTGGTCAAGGTCCGCCTGCACCGCGGGCGCGTATTGGGTGAAGTCGAGGAGTACTTCATTCAGGGATTGCGCGCGGGTGATACCTTTCTTTTTGCAGGACAGCTCCTCCGCTTTTTGGGCATGAAGGAAAATACGGCACTTTGTTCAGCCGACGGACAGGGAGACCCGAAGATTCCGGCTTATGCGGGTGGGCGCCTGCCGCTATCCACCTATCTGGCTGATCGGGTTCGATCGCTGTTGCAAGATGCGCACCGTTGGCACGACCTGCCGGACGCTGTGCGAGAGTGGCTACGGCTTCAGCAACATCGTTCTCTCTTGCCGGATCGGAACGGCTTGCTGGTCGAAACATTCCCCCGCGCAGAGCGAGAGTATCTGGTTGCCTACTCCTTCGAGGGCCGAAATGCGCATCAGACCTTGGGGATGCTGCTAACCCGACGCATGGAGCGCATGGGCCTCTCCCCCCTCGGCTTCGTGGCCACAGACTACGTAATCGCCGTGTGGAGCCTGAAGCCGGCGATCGATCTTGATGCGCTGTTTGACGAGGATATGCTGGGTGATGATTTGGAGGCCTGGATGGCCGAGTCTTCTTTGTTGCGCCGAAGTTTTCGTAACGTCGCCGTCATCGCCGGGCTGATCGAGCGCAAACTGCCGGGCGCAGAGAAGAGCGGCAGACAGGTCACTATCAGTTCAGACCTGATTTATGACGTTCTCCGAAAATACCAGCCCGACCACGTGTTGCTGCGAGCCACCTGGGCCGATAGCGCGGGCGGTCTGACCGATATCGGGCGATTAGGTGGTATGCTGGCGCGCATCAAGGGGCGTATTCGGCACCGACGCTTGGACCGAATTTCCCCGCTGGCTCTGCCTGTCCTATTGGAGATAGGCCGGGAACAGGTTTATGGAGCGGCCTTGGACGAGCTTTTCGATGAAGGTGCGAGAGCATTGATTGCCGAGGCTATAAGCGATACTGATTAATCTGTGCAACAGCGCGAACAAACAGCGCAGGCACGTAAAAAGAACAAGGAAACCGGGGGGCGGTGATGTTCAATTTCCTGAAGCTGAAGGCTCACACCACGGCGTCGGTGACGCCTCATGGCATGGTCACCGAGGTCACCCCGAAACGGATCAGAGGTTGGGCCGTCGGTCGATCATCCGATGGCACGCCACTAGAGGTCGTGGTTAAAGCGGGCGAAATCGAGCTTGGACGTGCGCGAGCCAATTCCGAGCTTAACCAAGAGCAGTTTGAGGAATCGGAAGCCTAGGAGTCGGCAAAGGCTTTCGAAATCATCTGGCCCGAACCGAGGTCGCATCTAACTTTAGAGGTCGTGTTTGCCGAATCCGGCATTCCGCTTTTGGGTAGTCCACGCCACCTGGGCGCGTCGCCCTGGAATCCACCCGATAGCGACTTCGCCGATTTAAGCGAAATTCCAGACGATGATGTGGTTCCGCCCTTGGATAGAACGGAATGTGATGAAAGCGCGCTGACCCAAGATCAACTGCTGTGGCGAAGACAGGGTTACCTCATTCTAGATAGTTTCATGCCGAGTGATCTGGTGGAGAGTTACGCCGAGGCCCGCTGGCGACTGCTGCCGAAGGTGCATGGATGGAACTCAGCAGTCCCTTACATGCACGTTCCGGAGGCCTTGGCACTTTGCACCTGCGCGCCCCTTGCAGCGAAGCTCGAGGAACTCATAAGCGAGCCAATGGGCCTCCACTTGAACCTGACACACTGGGTATCCACACAACGCAATTGGCATCAAGACGATTATCTGAACCCAGAAACCCTCAATAGCTACTACGCTGCGGTTTGGATTGCCTTGGACGATATTCACCCGGATTCAGGGCCGTTCGAGTACGTTCCCGGCTCCCACCGCTGGCCGGTCATGCGTCGCGAGAAAGTTCGCAGCTTGATGCCACCCTATCTGAGGCATGGAGGGTGGCCGAAGTACTCGGAGCCCTTGGTGGTCGCCGCCTGTGAAAGGGAGATCGCCAGGCGGCGAGCCGAAACCAGACAGTTCATTGCCAAGAAGGGTGACGTCCTGATTTGGCATGGCAGACTGTTACACCGCGGCACGGCCCCGAGAAATCCCACGTTGCAGCGGCGCGCCATGATCGCTCATTATAGTGCTATCGATCGCCGCCCTCGTTTTCCGGCAGCCAAGCAGGCAGACGGCGGAGGGTGGTACTTTCCAGTCAACCAGCAGCTTTTCTAACGCCTTTGACCGCACAGGAACATTCCATCCAGCTAAACGGCGCCAACTTGGTGTTGAGGGTTAGCGGCGCACTTTTTTGGCCTGCGCGCGCCACCTTGGTAGTAGCCGACCTGCACCTGGAAAAGGCGAGCAGTTTCTGGCGGCAGGGGCAACTGCTTCCACCTTACGATAGCCAGGAAACTTTGGCGCGCTTGACCGACGAGTTGCGAAACATCAAGCCGGTCAAGCGGGTCATCTGTCTGGGCGATTCCTTCCACGATTCAGAAGCCGGAAACCGTCTGCAACCCGATTCCCGTCGCTGGCTGGAGGCCTGGACATCCCATCTGGAATGGATTTGGATCGCAGGAAACCACGATCCCGACCCGCGCGGTAGCTGGGGTGGGTACGTTATGGAAGAACTGCGCGATGGGCCCCTTGTTTTTCGCCACCAGGCGCAAGCCGGCGGTGTCCTGAATGGAGGAGAGGTTTCGGGGCATTTTCATCCTAAAGCCGCGATTAGGGTCCGCGGCAAGCGCCTGACCGGCCCAGCTTTCATTGAGGATGGGAAACGCCTTATCTTACCTGCCTTTGGGGCTTTGACAGGCGGCCTGGATGTATCCGATCCGGCGATTGCCGGTTTGTTTGAATCAGGGGTCAGGACCCATCTGCTCGGGCGACGCAGCATCGCAACCCTGTCCTCCGGTATTGTTGGGTGAATCCAACCGTCAGGTGCAAAGAAAATGGAGTCCGCTGAACGATAGCGGACTCCATTTAAGGCAACCTTGCGAAGCAGCGTTACATGACCGGTGGCATGATCACTTCATCAACCACATGGATAACGCCATTGTCTGCCCAAACGTTTGCCTGAACCACCATTGGCAGGTTGCCAGCACCGGGGCCAGAGCCGACAAAAACTTGATTACCTAGGCCATTAATATAGAGCTTCTCGCCGTTTGCGGTATCGGCCCAGGTCGTCTTGTTCATGACGGCCTTGGCAGGAACGCGGCCGGGGACGACGTGATAGGTTAGGATTGCTACCAACTTATCCTTGTTCTCAGGCTTAAGCAGCATCTCCACAGTGCCTGCCGGAAGTTTAGCGAAGGCATCGTCGCTCGGCGCAAAGACCGTGAAAGGTCCGTCGCCCTGAAGCGTTTCAACTAGGCCTGCAGCCTGGACTGCGGTAACCAACGTCTTAAAAGATCCGGCTGCGACCGCTGTCTCGACAATATCTTTTCCGGTCATCCGCGGGTCCGACGCTTGCGCCGCGAAACCGCTAAGTAAGAACAGGGCGGCGGCAAGGGCCGCCTTCGAACGAGTCATCGTCTTGATCAATTTTCTCTCCCTTCGTATGGCTACTGTTTAGTGATCGACAGGCTCCCACTGCCGGAAGCGTGTCTGGTCTGGGAACTAACTCGGGAGAGTCGAAGAACAAGCACGGCACTCATAAAACAAACGTGATGAAATAAAGATGATCCAAGGCTCACTTTATTTCGTAGACAGCTGTTTGGCGCGATAGGAGCGGCCATGGTTACGTCCATCATTTGGTTTCGCCGGGACCTTCGCCTTTCCGACAACCCGGCCCTGACTGCCGCAGTGGCTGCGGGCGGGCCTGTCGTCCCACTCTTCATTCTCGAAGACGCAACCAAAGGGGACAACACCTGCAGGGATTATGATTCAGGAACGGGAACCGCCTGTGATTGGTGGCTGCACCATAGCCTCAACGCTCTCGAAGGAGCTCTGAGTGCTCAAGGGATGTCCTTGGTTCTGCGGCGTGGTGACCCGGAACAAATTCTCCGGCAGGTCGTCGAGGAAACACAGGCAGCGGCGATTTTCTGGAACCGCCGTTATGAGCCTGGAGGGATAGAGCATGATCGCAAGATCAAACAGGACTTGCGTCTTCAAGGTCTGACCGTTGAAAGCTTTAACGGCTCGCTTTTGGCCGAACCCTGGTCGGTGAAAACCAAGGCTGATGGCCCATTCAAGGTCTTCACGCCCTTTTGGAACGCACTCCAGCGGAACCGCGGGCAGGTTCCTGTCCAGGCAGCGCCGCGGATCCCACAGCACCCTGCCGTTCGCTGCTTCAGCGAGCGTCTAGATGATTGGCGGTTACTGCCACGCAATCCGGATTGGGCCAACGGCTTTTCCGACGTCTGGCAGCCGGGAGAAGCTGGCGCTCTAGATCAGCTTGTGACCTTTCTGGAGAAAAGCCTTTGTCATTATAAGGAGGGTCGCGACAGGCCCGACCGAGAACAGGTTTCGCGCCTGTCGCCACACCTGCGTTGGGGCGAGATATCACCAAACCAAATCTGGCAGGCAACTTTAATGGCCAGCGAGAAAACCGGGAAAAGCGATGGCTTGCGAGCCGCTGCTTGGGCGTTCCTTCGTGAACTGGGATGGCGGGATTTTTCCTATCATCTGCTCTATCACTGGCCAAGCCTGCCCGCGCGCAACTGGCGACCCGAGTTCGATAAATTTTCCTGGAATCAAGACAGTCGGGCCTTTCAGGCTTGGAGCAAAGGCAACACGGGCTATCCCATCGTTGACGCAGGCATGCGCCAACTATGGGTCAGTGGTTGGATGCACAATCGCGTGCGGATGATCACGGCGTCCTTCCTGATAAAAGACCTGCTGATTGACTGGCGCCAGGGTGCCGCTTGGTTCGCGCAGACGCTCGTAGATGCTGATATTGCAAATAACAGCGCCTCTTGGCAGTGGGTAGCCGGAAGTGGCGCCGACGCCTCTCCGTTCTTCCGGGTGTTCAATCCAATCACGCAAGGGGCGAAGTTCGATCCTGACGGCAGCTATGTCCGAACCTGGGTTCCGGAGCTGTCAGCATTGCCAAAACAATGGATTCACAAGCCCTGGGAAGCGCCCGCCGCTGCGCTCGAGGAAGCGAACGTCCAGCTAGGGAAAAACTATCCTCACCCCATTGTCGATCATGCGACGGCCCGGCAAAGAGCACTTGCGACCTTCGAAGCAATACGCGGGGATCAGCCAGGTTAATCGTGGCCTCACTTGTGTCGGCTTGCTCGGCATACCATTGATGTTATAACATATCAATCAATGCCAACAGGTGAGGATAAAGCCCGTGACTCGGTTCAACACCACTGCTGCAGCCTTCGGCACAACGGAGCACGACCATCAGCGTTGCCAGGAACGGGCTCTGGGTGAAGCCGAAGCGCTCTGTGAAAAACGAGGACTCCGGCTGACCGAGATTAGGCGCGCGGTCTTGGAGATCGTCTGGAACCGCCATGCACCGGTCGGCGCTTATGATATCCTCGACACCTTATCGAATGACCGCGGCAGAATCGCCCCGCCTACTGTTTATCGCGCCCTCGACTTCCTCTTGGTACAGGGTTTGATCCATCGTATCGAGAGCCTGAACGCTTACGTCGGCTGCCCGGTCCCCGGCGAGAAGCATATTAGCCAGTTCCTGATTTGCCGCGACTGTGGTTCTGCCGCGGAGGTAAGCGATCCTGCTATAGATCAGGCAATCGACAGTGTCCTCGCCCACCTCAAGTTCGAGGCAGGACGCCGGACACTCGAGATTGAAGGCCTATGTGGACGATGTCAGGGGCCGCATTCGGAAAAGGCCCGCGGTCAATGACAAGCCCAACCGATGAGGGCCCGGTTCTCGTCACGCTAGAAGGTGTCGGCCTCAGCCTCTCAGGCAACGGAATCCTGAAAGGTTTGGACCTAACGATCGAGCGGCGCGAAATACTGACGGTCGTCGGGCCCAATGGCGCTGGCAAGACATCACTTGCCCGTCTTGTATTGGGATTGGTGAAGCCGACGAGCGGTCGAATAACCAAGCGTAAGGATCTGAAAATCGGTTACGTACCACAGCGGTTTTCCATCGATCCGGTGATTCCCATCACTGTTGCCAGGTTCTTGGCGCTGCCTCGCCCTGCACCGGCCGAAACATTACGCGCCTGCTTGAGTGAAGTTGGCATAGAACGCCTTGTCGATCGCCCGATACAGTCCTTGTCAGGCGGCGAGTTTCAACGCGTCTTGCTTGCCCGCGCGCTACTGCGCGAACCCGACTTGCTGGTCCTCGACGAGCCGGTTCAACAGGTCGATTTCTCCGGTCAAGTCGAGCTTTACGAACGCATTGCGAACCTGCGTGACCGCCACGGCTGCGGCATCCTGCTCATATCGCACGATCTGCATCTGGTCATGGCGCGGACAGACCGCGTGATCTGCCTTAATCATCACATTTGCTGCTCTGGCGCGCCGGAGGCTGTTAGTCAGCACCCGGAATACCTCAGCCTTTTCGGAAAACGCGCCGCCAGCGTCATGGCCTTCTACAGTCACGAACACGATCATCGGCACGGCTTGGCGGGGGAGGTTCTGCCAAAAGATACGCGATCCCATCAGAAAGCCGATCACGGCAACTCGGAAGGGGAGCAGGCCTGATGCTGGACGATTTCATGGTCCGAGCGCTTCTGGCCGGTTCGGGCGTTGCTTTGATGGCCGGCCCCCTGGGGTGCTTCGTCGTCTGGCGGCGCATGGCTTACTTTGGCGACAGCCTCGCGCATAATGCGTTGCTCGGCGTGGCGCTTGGCCTGCTGCTGGGTATCGATCCGTTGATCGGCGTGACGGTCGGCAGCTTGATGCTGGCCGGGTTGCTTTGGCTCATGCAGCGCCAGTCACAACTAGCCGGCGATACAATTCTGGGAATCCTGGCGCACGCCGGTTTAGCATTCGGCGTCATCACACTCGGATTTCTCCCAAACGCGCGCATAGACCTGTTCGGATACCTTTTCGGCGATATTCTTGCCGTTCGGGCAGGTGACATCTATTGGATATACGGGATCGCAGCAGTCGTGTTGTTGC
Organism: Limibacillus halophilus; assembly: GCF_014191775.1. NCBI lineage: Bacteria > Pseudomonadati > Pseudomonadota > Alphaproteobacteria > Rhodospirillales > Rhodovibrionaceae > Limibacillus > Limibacillus halophilus. The sequence goes on from NZ_JACHXA010000003.1 coordinate 61,426, forward strand.
TCGTTCTGCGCTTCTGGCGCTCCTTGCTGCTGGTCACCCTGCATGAAGAGATGGCGGCTGCAGAAGGGCTGCACGTCGGTCGGTTGAAACTGGGGTTTGTTTTGCTGATCGCCATGACCATCGCCGTCGCCATGAAAGTCGTCGGGGTCCTGCTGATTACGTCCCTGTTAATCATTCCGGCAGCCACTGCACGACGCCTGGCGTCAAGTCCGGAGCAGATGGCGGTCCTGGCCACGGCGTGTGCCGCGGCGGCGGTGCTGATGGGGCTCACGGCGTCCTTGTACTTTGACACACCAAGCGGGCCGTCCGTTGTGGCCGCTGCCGCTAGTCTTTTTGCCCTTAGTCTACCGCTTGGCCGTTTTCGCGGCATGACCTAATCAGAGGCGCGGACCGGCCGTTTACTTCTTGAGAGAAGCCTTCTCGGCGGCGATAGCCTTTTCGATGAAGCGTGACGCTTCTTCGGCCTCACCCCAGTGCTGGACCTTAACCCACTTCCCGGATTCCAGATCCTTGTAGTGCTCGAAAAAGTGCGTGATCTGGTCCAAAACAATCTTCGGCAAGCTGCGGTAAGAGCTGACGTTCGTATACCAGGGATGCAAGGCATCCACCGGAACAGCCAAGATTTTCTCATCGAGCCCCTTCTCGTCTTCCATTACGAGAACGCCAACCGGACGGGCCCGTAACACAGCACCAGGCACAACGGGTACGGGCCCAGCGACTAGAACGTCCACCGGATCCCCATCGTCGGCCAAAGTGTGGGGAATGAAGCCGTAGTTACAGGGATAGAACATTGCCGTGTGCAAGAAGCGATCAACGATCATGGCGCCGGAGTCTTTATCCAGTTCGTATTTGACCGGCGCGGCGCCAATCGGCACCTCGATGATGACGTTCACATCCCAGGGAGGGTTTATACCAACAGGGATCTTGCTGACATCCATTGTACTCAGGCTCCTTAAAATACGGCGGCGGTGGCGATCGCGGCGGACAATGCCGCACTGCAACATAGGCCGCAAGAAAAAATCTCTTGAACAGCGGCGGCGGTGACGAAAGGCTGGACACCCTGCTCCCACGCCCTTGGAAAGTACCCGATGACAGAACAAAGCAATGAATTCCAACGCCAACCGATACTACTGGCGCCACCGGCGGTGACTTTTCTGGCGGCGGGAATGATCGCGTTACACGCCTTGTTACAGGTCCTCGGCCCGGCGGCCCAATCGTGGACCTTTCGTAATTTTGCCTTCGTACCTTACGAGTTTTTTGCCCTCTTTGGCGACCGCCAACTCGTTTCCCCGGTGCAAACCACCCTGACTTTGGTGACGCATGCTTTCCTCCACGGCGATTGGGCGCATTTATTGATCAACATGGGTATGTTCATGGCGTTCGGCAGTTTGGTGGAGCGCGCCTACCGGATTCCGGCATTTCTTGCTTTTTTTGTGATTGGCGCCGCTTCCGGCGCACTGACCCAAACTGTATTCGAGGGCGGACAGGCCTTTGTGATGATCGGTGCTTCCGGTGCAGTCTACTGCATGATGGGTGTGGTGGTCCGGTTGCTCTTCCAATCCAAGAACCCGGCCGGACGCAGGCGCGCGGTCGTCCTTGCTGCCGTTCTCATGGCGCTCAATCTGTTCGGCGGGCTGATGGGTGTCGGCGACTTGCTGGCAGGCGCGCAGATTGCCTGGCAGGCTCATTTAGGCGGTTTCGTCACCGGGTTCCTGGTAACCTTCCTGATTCGGCCGAAGGCGCGTTGAGGATCGGGTGAAGCCATGTCAGGAAGATCAGCCCTGTATCGCTTGGCCGTGGCTTTTGCGTTCACTTTCGTCGTGGCAATGGCAGCGCAGCCAAGCTCGGCCAAAGCGGAACGCTATCTGCTAGAGCTATCCGGCGGCACCCTAGCCAACTTCAGCATGACATGTTTTGCGGAGAACGCTGGCCGGCAGACCAGGATACGGCGTCGCGGGTACCTGCCGCAAAGCTACATCATTCATGCGCAATCCCTTCATTGCACCATCGCCTTGCTTGAAAGCCATGATCGTCTGCGTGTCCGCTTGCTCGACGAGAAAGAGCGGGTTATCGCGGAGATGGAACAGCATGCGATCTTTCCCAGAATTACGATCCGCAGTGCCGGGTCGTGGGGGCCCTCCGGCGCCAGCAGGGGTGCCGCGCCGTTTGGCCAGAATGACCCCTGACCGCAGGCATTTTACGACACAGATTAATTTTCGATTGGGTTTTAGCTAATTGTTAAGCAAAGCCCTGTAATGATCTTCGCTGACTTAGAAAACGAAATGGCTTTGAGTTCACCATGATGTCCACCGCACGCCAGGATTTGGCAAGAGATCTTATGACGCCACAAGAAGCTAACGTTCTGATTGTAGACGATAATCCACTCCTGCGGCGGGCAATCTCCACCTGCTTGCGCAAGGCTGGGTTCTCGGCAATCGAACAAGCGGAGAATGGTGCGACAGCAGCCGACAAACTTGGTCATTGTCCCGTCGATGTCATCATCTGTGACATCAACATGCCGGAGATGGACGGCATCGAATTTATCAGGCACCTGGCGGAGATCGACTTTCCAGGCGGCCTCTTGATGGTTACCGGTGAAGAAGAAAGCCTTGCTTCCACCGTTTCAAGCATGATCCATGCTTGTCGGATCGACTTTCTAGGGTTGCTACTGAAACCATTCGATACGGCGGACCTGCTCAGACTCCTGGCGGCCTACGAACCCAAGCGCGTGAAGGGCCGCCGCGGTGGACCAAGACAATTGAGCAAAGAACAGGTAGTCGCGGAAATGGACAGTTCGCTTGATCTGTTCATGCAGCCAAAGGTTTCACTGCGTACCGGCGCGGTGACGGGGATTGAGTTCTTGGCCCGCTGGCGAACGGATGAAGGCAAGTGGCTGACACCTGCCAGTTTCATCCCGACCTGTGAAGAAAATGGCTTGATGGATCAGTTGACAGAACGGGTCATCGACCGGGCGTTTGAGATCGCTAAAAGCTTGGGCGATGGTCAAGACACGCCATTCTTTGCGATCAACATCAGTGCGGCCACCTTGGTCGACCTGACTTTCCCCGACCGATTGCAAGCAAAAGCTCGGAAATTCGACCTTTCGCTAGACAACTTCATTTTGGAAATAACTGAAGCCAGCATCCTAGGAGATCTGCGTCGCAACTTCGAGGTGCTGTCTCGTCTTAGATTGAAACGTATCACCTTGGCTATCGATGACTTTGGTACGGGCCATTCTACCTTGACCCAGTTGCAGCACGTGCCCGCCAGCGAATTGAAACTGGATCGATCATACGTATCGTTGGCGCTTGCCGATCACCGCTCCAGAGCCATTCTTGAGAGCGCCGTCAGCCTTGCGCGCAAGCTGGGGATGCGAACCGTTGCCGAAGGCGTGGAAACGAAGGACATCATGAATTTAACGCGAGATCTGGGCGTGGACGACTTGCAGGGATTCCTGATTTGTCCGCCCATCAGCGAGAAGGATTATATCGATTGGCGCCAGGATTGGACGACCGACAAAAAGCGCTTCTTTGCGGCTTAGCGGCGGAACAGGCGATTATACAGCTTCTTGTTCCGATAAAAGGTGGCGTCCGCACGCGCAAGGATGCTTTCCGGCATCGCAGTAGGGTCAAGCCACTCGACGCCAAAGGTAATGCTAAGCGGGACCTTGGCGCCGCTATCGGGGTCCGTAATGGGGTTGGATTGAATCAGTTGCTTAAGCTCGGACATTTTCCGGTCGGCAGCCATGACGTCGGCCTCCACCAGCAGAAGGCCGAATTCATCGCCGCCAAGCCGCCCGAAAACATCGGACCCACGAATTTCCGCCAGCACCGAATCCACAATCGTCTTGAGTGCAAGATCGCCAACGGGATGGCCGTAGGTATTGTTGATGGCCGACAAGCCGTCCAGGTCGAAATAACAGAAGGCCGCTTTGATCCCGTGGCGTTTCGTGTATTGCTGGGCGCGCTGACACTCCCGCAGAAAAGCTCTGCGATTGAGGATCAACAACAACGGATCAAGATCAGAAAGCCGTTGAAGCTCCGCAACTGCTTCACGAAGCTCTCGATTCTCAGCGCGAAGCTCGGCATTCTCCCGCTCCAACGCTTCTTGGTCCCGTGGTTCGGGCGGACACGCAACGTCTTCAGTTTCTGGCAAATCCGAGGGGATATCGCCTTTTCTGCGCTGCCGGCTAAACAAATTGTGCAACCGCGCGCGCGCGGGCTTGCGCCCCGCTACAGGCAAGCTTTTCAAAACCATCCCCTGTCATCCTTTCGCCCGCATTATGTCTACAGATACAATACAGTACAATATGGCGAATTGCCGAACCGCCTTTAGCGGAATTAATCGAGGGGAAAAACGATATGCGCATCGGTGAGCTTCTAGTTGCACAGGGTTTGATCAGCGACGAACAGGTCGAAGCTGCACGTCAGCGCCAGCTTGCCGAAGGCGGTCGCCTTGGCGACAATCTCGTGGCAGTAGGCGCTATATCGGCAGAAGCGTTGGATCGCTTCTTTCAAGAAGCGCCAGCCGAACCGATGAGCGTGGCCGAGACCGGCCTCCGCGACACAAAGATTACCGAGCTTTTGCTCAAGACCATGCTGTTGCAGAAACTGGAAACCGCCAACCAATGCGTTGAAGCTTTGAAGCTTCCCTTCACGGTAATCAATATAATTCTTGAACGAGCGGTTGAGCAAAGATTGCTTGAAATTCTGGGGTCAACCGGCTCTTCGGCCTCCAGCCAGTTTCGCTATGCGCTAACAGGCGCCGGCAACCAGTATGCGTCCGATGCACTGGAGAGAAATCAGTACATCGGGCCGGCGCCGGTGTCGATATCCGCATTCTGCTACCGCGTCCTACGGCAGAAAATCAGCAACGCACATATCCCGCAGGAAAAGATTACCAATGCCTACAATGATCTGATCGTACCCGATGCTTTGTTATCGGAGCTCGGTCCGGCCATCAATTCCGGCAAGTCGATGCTGCTCTACGGCGCACCGGGCAACGGTAAGAGCTCGCTGGCCGAACGCATGAACAAGATGTTTGAGGACATTATCTATATTCCCCACGCGGTTGATATCGACGGCGAGATTATCAAGATCTTCGACCCCTCGCTGCACTTCCCCATCAAGGTAGAGGAAAAGCCGAACAACTCGATCCTGAAAGATACCTCAATCGAGAAAGAGACGTTGGATAAGCGCTGGATCGCGGTGCGCCGCCCCCTGATTATCGTTGGCGGCGAGCTGACCTTGGAGATGCTGGACCTGCAGTACAACAATGCCAGCGGGTTCTATGAGGCTCCGCTTCATATGAAAGCGCTGAACGGTATCATGATGATCGACGATTTCGGGCGCCAATTGGTGGCGCCGGATCACCTCCTCAATCGTTGGATCATTCCACTGGAACGCCGCGTCGACTACCTGAAGCTACATACCGGCCGGACGTTTGAAATTCCGTTCGATGCTCTCGTCATCTTCTCTACGAACCTGACGCCGGAAGACCTCATGGACCCGGCCTTCCTTCGGCGCATTCCCTACAAGATCGAAATCGAAAGCCCGGCGGCAAGTGATTTCCAACGCATCTTCAAGGCCGTTGCCAATGCCAACGGTCTGGAGTTCCCCGATGGCGCCATAGAGTATGTTGGACAGATGATCCAATCCAACGGCATGCCCCTGGCCGCCTATCAGCCGAAGTTCGTCATCGAACAAGTGCTGTCAGCCTGCAAGTATGAAAGCCGGCCACCGACCGTTGAACGATCACTGATTGATAGAGCCTTAAAGAATCTATCAACAAAAAAGATGCATGCTACGGCGGACGCGCCACAGGGAATGTAGTGTTTTTATGTTTTGTTTCAGTACGTTATTTGCACAATCCGGAAAACAATTAATAAGAGAAATAATGATTTTCCGGAAAATTTTAGGCGCTTGTTTAAGCCTTTGTTAAGCAAGCCTCACGAATAATGACAAACATGGTGGTGACAACGCCACCGTTGCCAAAAAGCGCCCTTGAGGCGTAGGCGCGTGAGGAGAAGCAAAATGGGTTTGGAAATTGTCATAGCAGCCGTTGGCGCAGGGCTTCTGTTGCCACCGCTATTTGATACCCGCGGGCCGATGGCCGTCCGCATGGTGTTCTTATTGGTGGGAGGCGGTGCGATAGCTTTCGGATTGACCCAAGACGTTGGGGCCCTCTGGTAGTCACTTTCCTCCCTAGCAACGTAGAAGAGCCGAAGCCGGTGGACCGAAAGGGCCATCGGCTTTCGCCTTTGTAGGCCTTCGCTTGACCTTTCCCCCCAGGACGCCCGAAACTAGTGCCGAGCTAAACATGAAACCATTTCCAAAGAGTTTCATGTAACAATGAGGCTAGGCATATGGCGAGGGAGGAACAAGATGGAACGTCACATCGTCCCGGGAATCGTGTCCGACCAGGCACTCAGTCTTCTATCCGCGAACGACACCGTACAAGAAGCCGTCGAGATCATGACGACACGCAAGATCGGCGCCGTGCTGATTGTCAATGACGATGGAAGCCTGGCCGGTATATTCACCGAACGCGACGTCGTCGCACGTGTAGTACATCAAGGTAAGGATAGCGCCGCAACAACGCTGGGCGAGGTTATGACGCCGGACCCAGAAAGCGTCCGTCCTGAAGATAAGGCCCTCACCGCCCTTGAAAAGATGAGCCGACGCGGATTTCGCCACCTGCCCGTCATCGCAGAAGATGGGAGCATTGCAGGCATAGTCTCTATACGTGACCTCTACTCGGCCGTGCTCCAGGAGTTGGAGGAAGATGTCCGCCAGCGAGATCAACTCATCTTCGATACCGGTTACGGAAGTGGGTAAAACTAGTTAAAATACAAACTGACAATTTGGAAAGTTTTTAAGGGGGCGGCAACACACTGATTTTTCACAATAACTCCAATCATAAATATTGAAATTAATACTGACTCCTAAATCCAGCGTTGCAGTCATTAATAGTTTGTTAACTATTCTGGCGCATCTTAGGTCTATAAGAAATTGGAGGCTGTGTTGAAGGAATCCTCTGCCCCCGTAACGGCACCAGAACACCAAGATGAAGGCTCGCGGGAAGAACTGCGCAAAGCTCATGGAAAACTGCGTCTTGCGGCAAAAATCGCCCAGCGCATGGAAAGCCTTCAGAGTTCGATCATTGGTGTGCCGGCCGGCAGAGCGAAGGAAAACACGCCCAAAAACGTAGACGGTATTCGGGAAGACGCTCACCAATCAGCCCAGATACTGCGCCGCATGATGCCCGTCGCCGCAGATACCACAAGCAACGCATCGAGTGACGATCCGGATTTGTCGGAACTTTGCCGAGGCCGGCGCATTCTCTTGGCCGACGATGACCCGATGGTTCTTAGTTCGGCCCGCATGGCCTTGATGGATGCAGGCTTTAGCGTGGTTAGCTGTTCATCCGGCGAGGAGGCCTGGAAGGTTTTCTCTAAAAGCCCCAAATCGTTTGACCTGCTGCTTAGCGATATCTCCATGCCGTCGCTCGATGGCGCCAGTCTCGTACAGCAGGCACGCCTGCTGCATCCGCACCTTCGCGTGATATTGATGTCAGGATACTTCGACGAGCGTTCAGCGGCCGATCTGGTCCGCGGCGGCAAAGGTTCCTTCCTCGCGAAGCCATTTGGGTTATCGCAACTCGTGGATGAAGTGCGCGCGAGGTTGCTGGCGTCCTGATCGACGCCCCACCTCTATCTTAGATTCCTGCCAACTCGCATCGCCGTCCAAGCTTTTAGTCAAGCCTGTTCACAGACCATGCCGGCCGCCACTTTGCGGCCCTTATCAAGTGAGCCTGCGGATCGATTGATTCGCCGTTAACCTTAACCTGAAAACCGTCGTGAAACTGCCAGGTGGTGACTTCCTTCGCCTACCCAACATTCAAAAGAAAACAACCACCCAGAAAGGGCAATTTCCTGGATGGTTGCTTCTCCCGTGCAGTCATCGGGGGCGGAAAAGGGTAAAGCTCTACTTTAGGCGTGCGAAGCGCCTTCTTCGCTATCGGGATAACCGTGTAGTCGGTTCAAGCGATCGAGGACCTTGCGTCCGGTATCGATGCTGCGCCGATTGGTCGTCCCGCCACTAATCGGGTTCAGCGACCGCAACAAGTTTCGGATCGCGCCACCTTTGGCTGGTTTAGCAGTTTCCGGAGCGCCACTGGAACCGCCACTGTTCTGATCCTCGTCGTCGTCGTCCGTCTCTGATCTGGAGGGTTCGTCGGTGGCAGGGATCGAAGCGGAGGCTTCAACCGGAATCGTCGCCCCCTCTTGCAAAAACGAAGGCACTGGGTCGCTATCGGGCGCTCCATTCGCGACCGCGTTATCTTCGTGACCTAAGTCATCATCCCGCGCCAAGTCAGACTGCGCCGCGATTTCGGGATCCTTTTCGGATTCCGGTTGTGCGATGCCAGCCGTCATTTCCGCGCCGCTATCCATTGCCGTTTGGCTATCTTCCGAAGTAGACGCCAGATCACCGGCAACGGCTGCATGACCGTTCAGTTGTGAAAGGACAGCAGCTGAACCATTCGCAGAACCGTTTACCGGCTTGTCCGAAACCGCTTTTTTGGGCCCCAGATACTTGCGTGTGATCCAAGCGGTTACGTCTTCGACTAAAGCCTCATCGACGACTTTCTGGCGCGATTCACCGCCGGAGACCGGCGGCATCGGTGTAACCGTGTGGCGTGGCTTCTCCGGCTTATTTTCAAAGAAAGCCGCGCCATTGGCATGGTTTTTGCCCCAGTCATCGTCGCCGAATGGGTCCAATTTGCGCAGCGTGTTCCCGTCAACGAAGCTACCAAACTCCGACGCTGATTCCCTACGCGCGTCGCCATTCTTATATGGCTTGTCATCGCTGGCCCCACGCAGCGGCAGCGGTTGCGGATTGATGGACGGCTTTTCCGGCGCCCAGGCGTCCCAGCTATCGTCACTATCCTGGTCGCCATCGATTCCATGACCGTTCAGGGCCTGATCATCGGCTGGCTCGCCATTCAGGGAACCTCCTGAGAACTCTCCAAAGTCGCCGGCCGAAGATACGGATTCCGCCGTGTTCGGCTCCACAATCATCGCCTGATCAAACTCTGCGGCGGGCGCCACTTGGAGTTCCGGTTTTATTGTTGCGGAATCAAACCCGGTAGCCACGACCGAAACCCGCAGTTTACCTTCCATGGCGTCGTCAAAGGTCGAGCCGAAGATGATGTTGGCTTCCGCATCGACTTCTTCGCGGATGCGGTTGGCCGCCTCATCAACTTCAAACAGTGTCATGTCCGGACCACCGGTGATGTTGATGAGAACGCCCCTGGCCCCTCGCATGGTTATATCGTCGAGCAACGGGTTAGAAATGGCGGCTTCTGCTGCTTGTACGGCACGCCCCTCGCCTTCGCCTTCACCCATACCCATCATGGCTTTGCCCATCCCGGCCATCACCGAACGGATATCGGCAAAGTCGAGATTGATTAGGCCGTTCATCACGACAAGGTCCGTCACATTGCGGACGCCGGAGTTCAGCACCGCGTCCGCCAGCTTGAAGGCGTCCTTGAATGTCGTCTTCTCATCACAAATTCGGAACAGGTTCTGATTTGGAATGATGATCAATGTATCGACGTGGCGCGCCATTTCTTCCAGGCCCTTTTCCGCCGAGCGCATACGATGCACGCCTTCGAACTGGAAAGGTTTGGTGACAACGCCAATCGTGAGAATACCGAGTTCGCGGGAAATCCGTGCAATGACGGGCGCCGCTCCAGTGCCTGTGCCGCCGCCCATGCCGGCGGTGATGAACACCATGTTGGCGTCCTGGATGGCTGCCTTGATTTCCGCTTCTGATTCCTCTGCCGCCTCAGCGCCGATCTCAGCTTTCGAACCTGCGCCCAGCCCAGCGGTCAATTTATGGCCAAGCTGAATTCGGCTTTTGCACGAAGAATGCTCAAGAGCCTGTGCATCGGTGTTCGCCACCACGAAATCAACGCCTTCAAGTTGGCTGGCGATCATATTGTTGACGGCATTCCCGCCAGCGCCACCGACGCCGATGACAGTTATGTTGGGTTTCATCTCTTGCTCATGTTGCGTCATATCCGACGCTCCCTTTTGCCCTGGCCGCTCTCGCCGCAGCCTTTACCCCTTCTTCCCTATAATGACTCACTTGGGTTAATAAGGATTTAACGTCGGTGGGCGTTATGACAGCGCACCGCGGGCCGACACGGGCCAAATTCGCTCTACACGGTCGTTTCGCACCCCTACGAACCAATCATAAAGATTAACCGTGGGGTCACAATGTCCGGGAATCAGCCTCACTCGGTCGCCCAAAGCCAACTTTTCATGTGCAGGTATTGTTAGGGTTCCATGCTCATCGGACGGCCCGGAATAGATAAAATCAGACCTATCGGCCACCGTAGGAGGACCGGAATCGAAAGCCAATGCCTTCAAACCGGCATCGAGAACGGCCTTTCCAGAATGCGCAACGCTCATGACGCTGGACAAAACGAAGAGGCTGTTTTCAAACAGCGCGTAGGGTGTGCCACGCGTATCGCGATTGCGACCATAATCCGCATCCATGAAAATGTAGGACCCGCATTGCAGTTCGGTCCAGATCGGGTACTCAATGTCTTGTAAGAGCGTTCCCGTTCCGCCACCGGTGACGGTCTGGCAAACCAGACCCCGCGCTTCAATATCCGCTTTCGCCGCCTCGGCAAGATTCGCAGCTTTGGCCACGGCGGATTGACGTTCCTGCACTGATCGCAAGTGCTGCGCGCTTCCGTGATAGGCTTGTATCCCGGCAAACCGGAGAGCCGGGCTATCAGCGGCGGCGGCGGCAAGACTGCCGGCCAGGTTCGGCGTCACGCCGCAACGCCCGCCACCTACATCCACTTCAACCAAAACCGATACAATACTGTCTGCCTCCTCGGCGGCCTGGTTCAAGCTTCTGAGGTTTTCGATATCGTCCACGCAAACAGTCAGGCGCATCGAACGTGCCAGCTTGGCAAGGCGCCTTTGCTTCCGCTTGCCGACGACTTCGTTTGCGATCAGGATGTCGCGTACGCCGCCCTGCCATAGGATTTCTGCCTCCGACAGTTTTTGGCAACAAATGCCAACAGCGCCCAAGGCCATTTGATCCAATGCAATGACGGGTGACTTGTGCGTCTTGGCGTGAGGGCGCAAAGCCTTACCTGAGTCGCCGACAATACTGGCCATCAGGCCAAGATTCCGCTCATAGGCGTCCAGATCGACGATCAAGGCAGGGGTGTCGACCTCGCTGAGTTCATCGCCAACTCTCGCTGGAAGTTGTTGAACCACCTCCACGTCCTCCTAACTGCATGAAAACTTCGACAGCCTATCCTGGGGTCGATTTAGTGCGTCCGGCACCCCAGATACCGATTGGGCTCAGGTTCGCAGATTTTTGAGGGCGACGCAGAAAACTCAACAACGTGAACCGATGCCCTTTGGTGACAGGCGTCGCCTCGTGTATCAACGAACAGGGGAACAAAATCGCCCCACCGCGCGGCGGCGCATAGTGGGTAGGTCCGTACTCCGGAAAATGCAGACCGCCCCCTTCATAGTCATCCGTGTTGAGATTCAAAGTCATCGCGAACAACCGGTCCTGCGTTTCCTTTGTCGTATTGTCGCGGTGCGGTCGAAAGTAGTCGCCGCGCTCGGCAGCGTAGCAAGTCACGACGAAGTGATCGAAAGCAAAGCCTTCAAGCCCGAAGCTCTTGCTCAATTCCGGCGCAATTCTGCGCCCGATCAACTGCGAAAGATCCCGCGCTACCGCTGCGTCTGTGATCCTGTGATCCCGCCGCTTTTTCGTTTCATGCGCCACCAGCACTTTTGCACGCCCCTGCGCATCACGGCTTTGCGCAAGCCCTTCGACATGCCCCAGCTTGTGCCAACGCTCAATTAAGGCGTTGCAGGTAGCGTCATCAAGCACGTTGGGGACGATCAAGACAGGGGCAACACTGTTAAGCGTTCCCGTTGGTCCAAGCCTGGGATGCTTCTCGCTGCTGGCCAACGCCTTTGCCGGAACCTGCGCATCCGGTGCCCCAAGGTCTTCCAAGACCCGTTGATTTTCATCCAGGAGCAGAGCCAGGGCCTGGTCTGGGCCGCGCCCGAAGGCTCCGGCCAACGCGGGATAGACCTTCCTCTCTAGATCTTGAAACACCATGAATGACGGCTGTCTGGAGAGCTTTGAGATATCCGCCCGGATGGTGGCCTCCGCTCCCACGAGTAGCAGAAATGGATCGATGTCCGCCTTTGTCAGTGCCGGCAGGGCTGCCTCTATTCCTTCGATCACCTCGACAGCCGTCCCCTCGCCTGCCGGGTGCAGCACCAGAAGGTTTCGCTTGCCGCGGACCTTGTCGTAGAAGACCCAGAGCTTGTCATCCAGCCCCGGTAAAAGGAAATTTGGAACGCGATCGCCACGTGTCAGGGCTGCATTTCCAGCTTGCATGCGGATATTCCTTTCGATCACAAATGCCGCATGATGCTGGTAGCATGTCCCTAAGATAAGGCCAAGCCACCGGTGGCACGGCCGACCACCGGCCGGTAGGTTTGGGTTTGCGGAAGCTTGCCGGAATTAACCTAAGCGAGGAAAAGCCATGCCCGTTGGATCCAGAAAGAACAAAGCAGTCTTCGGTAATCGAGGCGCCCTGTCGGTTTTGTTTAAGCGCAGTCTGATTGCAGGCTCACTGCTTCTGCCTGCCATCGTGCAACCAGCGCTGGCGGAACTAGCGCACTACGATTGCACCTGGACCGGTCGCGTAGGGCAGCCTTTCAGCATGACCTATGCCGACGGCACGACCTATATCGAAGGCAGTCTGGGTGTCTTCGGGCAGATCGCACCGACCGAGAAAACCGAAACCACCTACCGGGCGGCGCTTGAGCTGCCCGGCGGCGTCTTCGCGATCGAATGGCCAAAAAATGGAGGGGCAGCAAGAGTTGCCGTGATCAACCTGAAAGATGAGATTCAGGGAGGCCACCCGCAGGCCGCTCAATGCACGCTATCTGAGTAGCACATTGCCGCGCTAGAACGGCGACTACATTAATCAGGCCTCGTCTGCTTCGCCCCCACCGGAGGCTCCGAACGACGAACCGGTTGGGTCTTGTTCGACCACGTCGGCAACGGCTGCGAAGATTCGCGCCTCTTCTCCAAGCTGCTCCTGCAGCCCTGGGTTTTGTTCACCTACCGAGTTGAAAAACTCAGCGGCGTGGCGTAGCAAGCGCGCAGCAATTTCGGCGTTGGTCGCCATAGCGATCCTCCGTCATTTTGAAGTTAGAGTTGCTAGGAAGAGGCAAACCCTAACAGCCCAAACAATCGGGGTCGATGCTTAATTCCCCCCATCCTGCACCCGAGGCCACTCTCGCTCGACAAGCAAGAGTGAATGATCGAAGCTTGCGCAGTGATGGCTAAAAAATCCTCCAGGAGGCTGAGACGTGAAGGCTGCATTGTTCGAGGCGTTTCGTGGGCCGCTTCACGTTCAGACCGTCCCTGATCCGGACTGCCCGCTAGACGGAGTCGTTGTTTCGGTGGAAGCCTGCGGCGTCTGTCGGTCTGATTGGCATGGCTGGACCGGCGCCGATCCGGACGTCCAAGCACCGCATGTGCCAGGGCATGAGTTTGCCGGACGCATTGTCGAAGTCGGCCCTGAGTGCCGGAACTTCAGTCTCGGCGATCGGGTGACGGCCCCCTTTATCCTGGCATGCGGCCAGTGTCCGGTTTGCCGGGCTGGCGACCCGACGATCTGTGCTGACCAATTCGTTCTTGGTTTTTCTGGATGGGGCGCTTTCGCTCAGTTGGCCGCCGTTCCCCATGCCGATTTCAATCTCGTGACGCTGCCGGAAACCATGAGCTTCGACGAAGCCGCTGCCATGGGCTGCCGCTTCACAACCGCCTATCGTGGTCTGGTCGAACGCGCAACCTTGAAACCGGGCGAATGGCTGGTCGTCCACGGGTGCGGCGGTATCGGTCTATCGGCGGTGATGATCGGGGCGGCGATGGGAGCCTCCGTCTTGGCGGTCGATATCGACGATGCCAAACTCGCTCTGGCGCAGGACCTTGGCGCTACTCTTCTCTTGAATGCGCGAACGGCTGATTCCGTCGGCGAAAGTGTGAGGGATATGACCGGTGGCGGCGGTCACGTCTCCGTTGATGCCTTGGGTGTCACCGAGACGTTCAACAACTCGCTGTACGGTTTGCGTCGGCTGGGCCGCCATGTGCAGATTGGCATGCCAACTGATCAACACGCCCGCCCGACCCTGGCATTGCTAGATCTCGTTTACTCACGCCAGCTAACGCTCCTGGGGACCCGCGGCATGGCCGCACACCGATTCCCAAGCCTCCTTGATATGGTTACCGCCGGACGAGTCTCTCCGGGACGCCTTGTCACAAACCGCATCTCACTCGCTCAAGCCGGCAAGGCACTCTCAGAAATGGACGATTTTAAAGGTTCCGGCATTACTGTAATCACCGACTTTAACAACTAGTCACAATATCTTGATGCTTTTGATATTTTTAACACTATTTATGGTGCGTTTTTGATCAAATTCGCCTATGATTCTATGAATGTCTGTCTATGAAGGTTACTAGGTCGATGTACGATAAGCGTCTTAATAGACCGCGAACGACCCTTAGGAGAGCCTTTTCGAAGCAGCGACAGATGCTTCGCACCGTGTATTTTTCGATCGCCGGATTGGCGCTGGCCATTTCAGTCGGCACGTACGAAACGATTGACCGATTCCAGACGGCGAGCGATCAGTCGCTGAGGGACGTGCTGGCGATTGAACCGGCAGCCGGGCCCGCCAGCAACGACAGCAAAGTCAATCTCGCGTGCCAGGAAACGCCCCCCGATCCGAATGCCAAGCCGAAGCAGGATCGTGACTGTCCCGCGGTGACCAAGCCCTGAGCAACTGACGCCTTGCTTTCCTCGGTAACGTTAAATTCACGTAATATTACACAAACGTGATCAGCGCGGGCATTCCTTTTGTAACGAATGTTCTACATTCTGAAGAACACCACTTACCGCTGGAGTTCGTTCAGGAATGCCACTGCGCACATGGAGATCCCCCCCTCCGCGCACGCCTTTCGCCCCGAATTGGACAGTGCCTCTTTTTATCGAGGAACTTTCCGATCCAGCGGTGAATCGCAAGATTAGAAGCGTTGTCTTGTCGAAAGAACAGCAATTGCGCAACGATATAGAACCCATTCCCATTTCGGGAATTGATGATGGGCTGACGTCGCGCTGGCATGGTTTCAATATCTTTACTTGGCAAGAACCCTGCATGCGGCGGTTCCAAAAGTTCGTCAAGAACGCTTACATTAAGCTTCTGAAGGAAACCCACGCACCGCGCACCCGCTGCTACATTCAGGGTTGGGCGAACGTCGTGCGCTCTGGTGAGCGGCTTTCTCCTCACTCCCATGATCAGTCGCCCTTCAGCTATTTATCGGGCAACTACTGTGTCACCTCCCAGGACTCTGCGACAATCTATTACCCGCCCTATGTCTACGCAGGCTCATTGGACCCGAAGACCAGCATAGCGATCAAGAATCGCCCCGGCATGCTCACGATCTTTCCCAGCGGCATCTTTCATGAAACCTCGATCCACAAGGGTGACCAGGAAAGGATCACGCTGGCTTTCGATATCTTCCTGGAAGACGTGGACCCGCGCGGCCGCGCGGGCCATGAAGGTACGCACATCCTCTTTGATGACCCGCAAGAGCCTGTCGGTGGGAGCCCTCTGCGAAACTGAAGCTGTATCTAGAGGTTGGATTCCACCACTTCGCTGCGTTACGTTGTTTTGATCTTAAAACACGGGGGGCACGAAACATGAGAAAAACATTCTGGACTGCATTAGCCATATCCGCTGTCTTGGCGTCGGGAGTGGCATCCCAGGCGCAAGCCCGAGCCCAGCAAGTATGGGGCATGGGTATCGCCGCGTCGGCGATCGCGCTTTATGGACTCATCGCCGACCAGGAACGGGACGATGGGAATTATGCAACGTTGGGCGGTGGCTGGTACGACGCGATTGACACTGTGGACGAAGCTGGCGAGGCCCATCTCGAATTCCGGCCCGGAGTTTCGATTTGGAAGCTGCAACCATTGCTGGGTGTCGGTGTCACGACCGACGGCTCCGTGATGGCGTATGCGGGCGGGCGCTTCGATGTTTTCCTGGGCGATGATCTCGTGTTGTCTCCCAGCTTGGCACCGGCGGTCTATGCAGAGGGAGACGGCAAGGACCTGGGATCGAACGTGGTCCTGCGCTTCGCCATCGACGCTCAATATAAGCTGGAGAACGATTCGCGCGTGGGATTGGGTATGTATCACATGTCCCATGGCAATGTTTTCGGCGACGATAATCCCGGCGTCGATACGCTGTTTCTCAGCTACACGATTCCCTTCGGGCGTTAATTTCTTCAGCCGCTGCCTGGACGTGGCGGACGCGGTTTGAAACCCGGCAACGACAGTCCGTAAACAATGCCCCCTGCCCGAATGGCGAAAGCCATCAAGAATCCGAGCATCGCGGCAATAGTGACGCTCGTCCCCAGCTCCACCAAAAGGATGTGAACCAAGGCGCCTATGGCGGCTGCGCTCGCGTAGACTTCAGACTTCAAGATCAAGGGCTTTTCGTTACAGATGACGTCGCGCAACAGACCGCCGAAAGTTGCCGTCATCACCCCCATAACCAGCGCAACAGGTGCCGCCGCCCCTGCCTTCAAGGCCAAGTGCGCGCCCATGACGGCATAGGTCGAAATACCAACGGCATCGGCCCAAAGCACGACCACATACCGGCGCTGAATTGCGGGTGCAACAAAGTAAACGAGGAGTGCGACGGTCAGACAAACAAGGATATAGCGGGGATCGTCGACCCAAAACACCGAACGCTCGAGAAGGAGGTCACGTAGCGTACCGCCGCCAACGCCGGTAACACTCGCCATCAAGCCAAAGCCGATCAGGTCCATTTGCTGCCGAGAGGCAACCAACGCTCCGGTCAAAGCGAAGACTGCTACCCCTAAAAGGTCGAGCCAGACCGCGTAACCACCCATCTTACCCCCCCCCCGCCTAAATCTAAAGGATCAACCGCAAGGGAAGCACCGCTACCTGGTAGGATCAAGCCTCTGCCGGGAAACAGTCCGACAAGGAACGCTTCTGCTGCCCATCGGCGTTAAAATTTCCGGGCGACAGCCAGCTCTCGAAACCCCGTTTCAGGCGGGGCCATTCGCTGTCGAGGATAGCGTACCAAGCCGTGTCTCGGTTTCGCTGCTTGTAGATCGTTGCCTGCCTGAAAACACCCTCGAACCGGAAGCCCAAACGCTCGGCCGCACGCCTTGAGCCCTTATTCAGTGAATCACATTTCCACTCGTATCGGCGGTAACCCAGCTCATCGAAAACGCGGGCCATCATAAGGTACATGGCCTCAGTCGCCGCGGCGCGGCGCTGCAAACGGGGTGAGAAGTTGATGTGCCCAACCTCTATGACACCGACCGCCGGGGTGATTCTCAGGTAACTGGCAACCCCGATTGGCTTGCCGTCGGCCGCGTCTATAATCGTATGGAATAATGGGTCCTCGCCCGATGCGTCACTTTCAATCCAGGCGCGAAACTCGGATAAGCTCGCGAACGGTCCGTAAGGAAGGTAGGTCCAAATACGGTTTTCCTTGTCCTCACAAAACGCATCATAGAGCCCGGCGGCGTGACGGCCCGCGGACAGGCGTTCCAGTTTGCAGAATCGGCCGTCCATAGTGGCCTCGCCGGGCGGCGCGGCTCTGGGCTTCCAACCCGACAGGGCCTCTCCGATCTCCTGACCCAGTTCATTTCGTGGCATTACCGTCTCCATGCTGCACTGCTGTGCAACTTGCCCCTTCGCGGGGCCCTGGGAAAAGAGCCAATCCGATAGAATTTATCGGGCCACTAACGCACTCAATCTCGCGTTCGGAACCGCCAGATGAAGTAACCTGCAACACCGATTGCCAGGAGTTCGACCGCGACCAAGCCAAAATCCACACGGTGATTAGCCGGAATCTCGAACAGGAATGCATAGGTAACAGGTGCTTCCGGAACCATCCCCGAGTCCTGGACCAAGCGAACAGGTGGAAAGAGAATCGCCAGCACGCCAAAGACCGCGGACAAGCGTTCCACAGATTTTTTCCTAAGAATTGGGTCCTTCTTACGCAATCCGGTTCTCCTGACTTGGCGGCATATTGAAACGCTCTTTCCTCAACGAATGTAGTGCAGGCTGGAAAAACGCCTACGGAACGCCATAGTTTGCTCGGCCAGCACTTCGGGGTGATCACTGCGCAACGCCGCCGCCAGAAGTTTCGCCAGTTCCGGGGCGTCCTTTGGCGTCATGCCCCAACGAACCACTTCCGGCGTTCCGAATCGCAGGCCATTCATGTCGCCAGGAACCGGCGCCAGGGGCAATCCTATACCGCAGGTCAGGAAGTTGGCCCGCCGCAAGTGTTTTGCCGCCGCCTGACCGCCACCGAAGGACGCTGCCTCCAACGCAAACTGATGCGATTCCGTCGCCCCTTTCTTGGCTGCAAATACCGGCAAACCCTCTGCAAGGCAGGATTGCGCAAGGGCTTGAGCCATGTCGCGCATGGCGGACGAGTAAGCTTTTCCATGGTCACGCCAGTCCAAGAGCGTGAATGCCAGCGCGGCAGACTTGGCCGCATCGAAATTCGCGGTAAGACCGGGGAAAGCAATCGCATCCAGGCGTTGAGCCAGTTCAGCGTCGTTGGACACAATTAGGCCGCCGGCTGGACCACCAAGGCTTTTGTATGTGCTCATGGTCATCAAGTGGGCGCCTTGGTGCAGAGGGTTCGGCCAAGCGCCTCCGGCGATCATCCCACAGAGATGTGCCGCATCGAAAAGCACGTAAGCCCCGACTTCATCGGCAATAGCCCGCACCTTGGCGACCGGATGCGGGAAAAGGTTGAGGCTAGCGCCTATGGTAATCAGCTTGGGCCGCAGCGCCAGCGCTTGGACCCTCAGCGCCGCGATATCCAAGCTGTAGCCATCCGCATCGACGGGGGCATTGTGAATGTCCAGCCCGTACAAACCAGCCGCACCGGCCTTTTGGTGAGTCACGTGCCCACCAATAGCGGGCGGCGGGACGATGATGCTATCACCGGGTTTTGTGGTCGCCATGAAAGCATAGAGATTGCCAAGTGCGCCGGAAGGCACACGAATTTCGGCGTAAGGTGCCTGAAAAATCTCGGCCGCAAGTGCTGCGGCTATCACCTCGATCTTTTCGATAGCCTCCAAGCCCATTTCATACTTGTCGCCCGGATAGCCTAAAGATGGGCGTGAGCCGAGTCCCTCCGCCAGCACAGCTTCGGCTCTTGGATTCATCACGTTCGTTGCCGGATTTAGATTGATGCACTCGGCTTCATGGATACGCCTGTTCTCCACGATCAAGCTATCCAGTCGCGCTGCCAGTGCGTCGCTTTGCTCCGCAGCCGTTTGGCTAGCGATATCGGCAATGTAGTCCTCACAGGCTTGCGGCACCCAAGCCCGCCGCGCCAGTTCCGTCATGTCTTCGCTCCTGTTCGAAAGCAACGTTTCATTCACCGTCCGGCAAAGGGTCGATGAATAAGGAATCAAAATCTCAACTTCCGGCAGCGCCCCTTGCAAAGGAGCATTGCAACAAAGGCACCTGTTTTGCAAATGCTCCATCGCCCATAGTGGTTGGGATCAAGGATTCGGAAACCCAATGTTCGGTAGGGCCAACAATGGAATTTGAGAATTTTCTCATCATTACCGTGATCTTCCTGCTCGCTGGGCTTGTCAAAGGGGTCGTTGGCCTTGGTTTGCCTACCGTTTCCATCGCTGCCTTGACAGCGACGCTGGGCTTGCCGACCGCAATGGCTGTCGTACTTCTCCCCTCTTTCATAACCAACCTCTGGCAAGCTGTGGCAGGAGGAGCGCTGCGGGAAGTGCTTAAGCGACTTTGGCCTTTGTTTCTGGCCGTCGTGTTAACGACCTGGCTGGGCGTCAGTGTGCTTGCGGTCAGCGATGAGGCGATCCTCTCGGCGCTGCTGGCCTTGATCGTCATCCTCTATTCCGCCACGAGCCTCATGGGCTTACAGGCACCAAGGCCCGGCGGGGCGGAGGGTTGGTTGTCACCGCTGGTCGGTTGTATCAACGGCATTCTTACCGGCTTGACCGGGTCCTTCATATTTCCAGGTGTTCTATACTTGCAGGCGCTCGGCTTGCCGCGCGACATTTTGGTCCAGGCCATGGGCATGCTGTTTCTGGTATCGACTCTTGCCTTGGCCGGCTCACTCGGCGGTCATGGATTGATGACGCAGGAGCTGGGCTTGCAATCCTTGTGGAGTGTCGTTCCTGCACTCGTTGGCATGGTCGGCGGACAAAAGCTCCGTAAGCGCTTGTCCGAAACCCACTTCCGCAAAATCCTGTTCTGGGCCCTGCTGCTACTGGGCGGGTACATTCTTTACCGCTCCTTATAAAGGATCGCCGCCGCTGACAGCGCGGCAATTTGGGATTAGGCTTTTCGGCAAACCTTGAGACAAAGAGGTCTTTTATGGACGACCACAAAGAGCGGGAGCATAGCCACAGCGGACACGGGCACGGGCATGGGCATGGGCACGACGAGCATGATGCGCCTCATTCCCATTTGCCCTCGGACCCGGCGTTAAGAGTGAAGGCGCTGGAAACGCTGCTCGTCGACAAGGGGCTTGTGGACCCGGCGGCGCTTGACGCCTTGATAGAGACTTACGAGCACAAGATCGGGCCAAGAAACGGCGCCAAGGTAGTGGCAAAAGCCTGGTGCGATCCAGACTTCAAGGCTTGGTTGCTGAGGGATGCAACCGCCGCCATCGCCAGCCTAGGCTTCACCGGCCGCCAGGGCGAGCATATGGTGGCCGTGGAGAACAGCGCAGCGCTACACAACATGGTCGTCTGCACGCTCTGTTCCTGTTACCCCTGGTCGGTCTTGGGAATTCCGCCCGTCTGGTACAAGTCCGAAGCTTACCGTTCACGCGCCGTGATCGATCCGCGCGGTGTGCTTAGTGAGTTTGGTGTTACCTTGCCGGAAACAGCCGCAGTGAAGGTCTGGGATTCAACGGCCGAGGTCCGTTATCTCGTGATCCCCCAACGCCCGGAGGGTACCGACGGTCTGAACGAGGAACAGTTGGCCGAACTCGTCACCCGTAACTCCATGATCGGTACGGAGCTATTGTCCGCTGATTCAGGAAGCGAGCAACCATGAACAACATCCATGACATGGGCGGAATGCAGGGCTTCGGCGCCATCCCCATTGAGGAGAATGAACCGGTTTTCCACAGTGAGTGGGAAGCAAAAGCCATGGCGATTACCGTCGCGATGGGTGCATGGGGGCGTTGGAACATCGACGCTTCGCGGCATGCCCGAGAGCGTCTGGCACCGCAGGAATACCTGAACCTAACCTACTACGAGCGCTGGATTGCAGCGCTTGCGGACCTGATGGTGGATCGAGGCTTGGTAACAGTCAGCGAGCTGCAAAGCGGCAAACCCGATGGCGGTGCGACGACCGCTCAACCGCCGTTGACCGCCGACAAGGTCGCGGCGGTGCTAGCCCGCGGTGGCCCGGTGCTTAGGGAAATCGACACAGCCCCCCGTTTCAAAATTGGCGATTCAGTCAGGACCGCAAGAGACAACCCGGACGGCCATACACGGCTGCCGCGCTATGCAAGAGGAAGACAGGGCGTCATTACGCTTCATCATGGCGCCCATGTGTTCCCGGACAGCAACGCCAAAGGGCTTGGCGAAGCGCCGCAGCATCTTTACGCCGTTACTTTCAATGCCACGGAGCTGTGGGGTCGGCATGCGAGCGCCAAGGATTCGGTGACCCTGGACGCATGGGAGAGCTATCTTGAGCCGGCCTGAGAGCCTAACCTCGTCTGACGTGCCATCCTTGCCTGACGTGCCTTCCTCGTCAGATATGCCAGTCTTTGTCGAACCCTGGCATGCGCAGGTTTTCGCACTCGCCGTCAGGCTTTCGGAGCAGGGGCATTTCACCTGGCCCGAATGGGCCGCAACTTTTAGTGAAGAACTTGCCCGGGCTTCTGCTGCCGGGGCTCCGAAAGACGGATCGGCCTATTACGACGTCTGGCTGACCGCGTTGGAAACGATGCTGCTGGATCGGAACCTGGCCACGCCCGAGCAACTGAGCGATCTCAAGCAAGCCTGGACCGATGCTTATCTCAGCACGCCTCACGGAGCGCCCGTGCATCTGAAGCGTTGATTGCGCCGCCGCCGCTATGCCTGTCACCCCTGCCCCGCATTTTCGCTTCCGGCCCCGGAAATTCGGGCAAAAAGCCATTTGGCAGTTGGCCTTTGCCGAGACGATTGTCTGGGCGGGGTTCTATTATCTTTTTCCAGCCCTGCTCCCCCGCTGGGAACAGGACTTTGGCTGGGCCAAGACCGATATCACCATCGCAATGACCCTGGCCCTGGTGGTCTCTGCCTTGGCAACACCTTACGCCGGAAGTTTGATAGATAGGGGACACGGACGCACCCTGTTGGTCGGTTGCGCCGCCTTCGGCAGCCTACTTGTCGCCAGCCTGACTTTGGTTTCGACGCCGTTGCAGTTTTACGGCCTTTGGCTCTTGATCGGGCTCATGATGGGCGGGTCTCTTTACGACCCTTGCTTTAGTTTCCTGACCCGGACCTATGGCGGCGGCGCGCGCCAGGCCATTACCTTGGTTGCTCTAGTCGCGGGTTTCGCCGGGACTTTGTCGTTCTCGCTCTCGAATATTCTCGCCGAGCCATTTGGCTGGCGCGTCAGCGCACTGACCTTCGCTGTGTTGCTCCTCTTGGTTGCGGCCCCGCTGTTCTGGCTAGGCACTAGGCCCGGAAACACAAATTCCGAGGCAACCGAAACAGAGACACCCGATAGCCAAAAGGCCGGGCGACGGATGGCCCGCAGCAAAGCCTTCCGCAATCCGGTTTTCTGGTTTCTTGCAACTGCTTTCTCTCTCATCTACCTGAACCACGGAATGATGATCACCCACTTCTT
Source organism: Limibacillus halophilus (assembly GCF_014191775.1). Classification (NCBI taxonomy): domain Bacteria; kingdom Pseudomonadati; phylum Pseudomonadota; class Alphaproteobacteria; order Rhodospirillales; family Rhodovibrionaceae; genus Limibacillus; species Limibacillus halophilus. The sequence goes on from NZ_JACHXA010000003.1 coordinate 84,442, forward strand.
GCCAATGCTGGATGAACGCGGCGTATCGCTGGAGATCGCGGTTGTCGCTATATCATTCATCGGTCCACTGCAGGTCGCCGGGCGCGTGGTCATGGTCATGGTGGAAAAGCGAGTTTCGACGCGGGCGATTTGCACCACAGCGTTTGCGTCGATGGTTTTGGCGTCCGCCGCCCTTTTTGCAGCCCATTGGAGCCTGCTGCTGTTACCTCTATTTGTTCTTTTTCAAGGTGCCAGTATCGGCGTTATGAGTATACTCCGACCCGTTGTTACGGCGGAATATCTCGGTCGCGCGCACTTCGGTACCGTGTACGGTGTCCTTGCAATGCCGGTGACCGCAAGCTTCGCATTTGCACCTTGGCTAGGTGCCATCATCTGGACTTTCGGAGGATACGATAGCCTATTGTTCGCTACGGCGATCATGGCCTTGGCAGCACTTTTGTTCTTCGTCCTTGCAGCGACCCACCGGCAGAGTGCATGAAGGCCACTATGGAGCGATTCGATGCCATCGTACTTGGAGCGGGCGCGGCTGGGTTGATGTGCGCCATGACCGCGGCTCAGCGCGGCCGACGCGTGTTGCTACTGGAACGCGCGAACCAGGTTGGCAAGAAGATCCTGATTTCCGGTGGCGGTCGCTGCAACTTCACGAATTTGGATGTTCGCCCGGAACGTTTTCTTTCGGGTAATCCGCATTTCTGCAAATCCGCACTTAGCCGCTACCGACAACAAGACTTCATAGCTTTGGTCGAACAGCATGGCATTGCCTACCACGAGAAAACTCTTGGTCAGTTGTTTTGTGACGGCTCGGCACGTCAAATCGTCGATCTATTGCTGGCGGGTTGCGCCAAAGGTGGCGTGACCCTGCGCTTGAACCAAGACGTGCAGGAAATATCCAAGCCCGATGATTTTCATGTCGTCGTGAATGGAAGTCTCGCCGCAGCGCCGGCGCTGGTTGTTGCGACCGGTGGCCCCTCGATCCCCAAAATGGGAGCAACCGGTTTTGCTTATCGTTTGGCGGAACAATTTGGTGTTTCCCTCGTGCCGCCGCGCCCGGCTTTAGTGCCTTTGACAGTTGAGAGCGCAGGCATTGGGTTAGAAGATCCCGGGTCACTGGCGGGACTGTCGCTGGACTGCGTGGCTCGGTTCGGGAAAGCCAAATTTCGTGAGGCCATGCTGTTCACCCATCGCGGCCTATCTGGACCTGCGATTCTCCAGATCTCATCTTATTGGCAGCCCGGCAATGAAATTCACCTTGATCTGCTGCCAGACATCGATGCGGCGGCCTACTTGAAAGCACGCAAGCAGGAACGGCCAAAAAGCGAAGCCCGTAGTGTATTATCCGAGATTTTCCCAAATCGCCTCGCTCAAACGATCGCGCTGCGTCATCTGCCCGAAGGCAGCCTTGCAAACCTGCCGGACCGTAGTTTGGAAAGCCTTGGCGCGCGCCTCAAGAACTGGCCCGTCCAACCCACCGGAAGCGAAGGTTACGCAAAAGCCGAAGTTACAGCCGGCGGCATCGACTGCAGGGAGCTCTCTTCAAAAACCTTCGAGACACGCAAGGTGCCAGGGCTCTATTTCATTGGCGAGGCATTGGACGTAACCGGCTGGCTAGGCGGCTACAATTTCCAGTGGGCTTGGTCCAGCGCGTGGTGTTGCGGCCAAGCGCTAACGACCCATGAAGGGTGACAATCGTTGGATCAGAAAAATTTACAGACAACACATGCGAAGGGGTTTGCGCTGACCCTTTTCGGCGTTCTCATCCTAACCCCCGATGCGTTGCTGATCCGCCTCATCGACATAGATCCCTTCTCCATGGTGGTCTGGCGTGGTTTCCTGATGTCCGGCACCCTGATGACTGTCTTCATCATTCACCGAAAGGGCCGTGTTCTAGCCGAATTCAGGGCTCTGGGCCGCTACGGCCTGGCTGTTGCGCTCTTTTATGCAGCGAATGCCTTCTGCTTCATCTTAGCATTGCACCTGACGTCCGTGGCCAACACCTTGGTGATAATATCCGCAGACACGCTCCTGGCTGCGCTGCTGTCCATAATCTTTCTCCACGAACGTGTCGCCACCCCAACTTGGTGCGCCATTCTCGCCGGCATTGCAGGTGTCGTCATCGTGGTTGGCGGCGGACTGGGCGACGGCACATTGCTAGGCGATTTCTTTGCGCTGATGACCGCCCTGCTGTTGGCTGGGACTTTCGTCCTAATCCGCATGCGCCCGGACCTCAACATGATTCCGGCGACAGCGCTGGGCGGATTCCTCGCCGCCATGGTGGCGTTACCCTTTGCTTCACCCTTTGCCGTAAACGGCACTCAGTTAGGAATGATCCTGGTATTGGGAATGTTTGTCCTGCCGGTTGCGTTTGGCCTTATCACGCTGGGGCCGCGCAGCATACCCGCACCGGAGGTTGCTCTGTTGCTATTGCTCGAAACCGTGCTCGGCCCCTTTTGGGTTTGGTGGGGCATTGGCGAAACGCCCCCGACCGCGACCTTCATCGGAGGCGCCGTGATTCTCTCAGCCGTCGGTCTGCACGCGCTTTGGCGGCTCAGAAAACGACCTGCAGGAATATGACCAACAATGCCACGCAACCAACCGCAAAGCTTATCGTGCGGGTAAAGGGGATGTTCGACACATAGGCCGGGTAATGGGCCAGCCGAGCCAGGAAATACACCACCGAGGCCGCCGCCGTGGTTTCATCCGCCGTTCCACTGACATGCGCGATTAGAACCAAGGTGGCAAAGGGCGCCAAGTTCTCAATGGCATTGTAGTGGGCTTTTTTGGCCCGTGCCGCCCAATCAGGAAGCGGTGTTCCATCTGCTGTATAGGTCAAGGCTGGCAGCAGTCCGACGTTAACAATGTGGGCTAGAATGTAGGGAAGCCATAAAAGCGCCGTTAGCCCAGCCACCAGAGCCAACATAATCAGATCGGTTGTCATCTCCCTTCTCCCCAGAAAGAATACTTTAGCGCTACCAGCATTTCACAGGACTAAGACCCTGTAAATCCAGGCTCTGATACGCCGTCCAATCAATGTAGGGTCAAATTCAAGGACGAGCCCTTGCTGGAATTTGGAACGCCCAAGTCACCTCCAAGACCTTCTCCAACCTCACTTGAAACGGCTGACGCAATTTCGGCCCCCAAGCGCAGCGTTTCATCCATCGCACCGGCCTCCACGATTCCGGAAACCGCAGACAGCAGCGCTGCGCTACGGGGCCGCAGCATAATATCGATCAGCAGACGTTCGTCGCTCGTGACCCGCCCGCAGCACGGTCTATTGAACGCCAAGGTACGGCGGGCATCGACCGCTATCGCCCTGACGAACGATTCCATACCGGAAAGAACTCGGCGCGCGGCCGATGCCGAAACCTGCCGGCAGAGCAACTCCCATGCCGCTCGCCAGTAATGCGGATTCCTCGTCTCCCAACCGGTCAACCAGCGACGGAGGACATCCAGCAGCAATTGCTCTCTTTCGGTTAGCAAGGCGTAACTATCGCTTTCATCGTTAACTCGACGCAGTCCCTTGGGCACCACACACGCTCCCTTCTTGTGTTCGTTGTTCCTAGCGGTCACGGGATCAATAGCTATCCTAATTGCGAATGATTCGCAATCTTAATTTAAGCCCTATCTGATGGATAAAGCGAGGATTTCACGTCGATCGTTCATCAAGATGGTTGCGGCCTTGTCAGGCGTATGGAAGGCTGACGGTCCACGAGGTGCGGAGGACTGAAGGTATGAAAATTAGAGCGGTGCATGTCAAACAGGCATTGGACGAGCTACCGGTTCTAAAAGGGCGTACCCCACAGACGACGGCTTCGGATGCCGACCCCTCCTTCGCAACCCTAGCAACGTTCGGCAAGAACGGCGGCGTTTTCGTAGGCAGCTTCGAAGGACGCAGTGCCTGGGAACGGCATAGCCTTGGCGATGAACTTGTACAAGTCGTCGCGGGCAGCACGCGTTTGACCATCCTGGCAGACGGCCAACAACAAATCTTCGAAATGAAGGCAGGTATGGTTACGGTCGTGCCACAAGGCTGCTGGCACCGCTTCGACGCCCCAGAGGGAGTATCGGTGTTAACTGTTACGCCTCAACCGACGGATCATTCGGCCGACGACCCGGTTCTATCCGGAAACGTTGCTACTGATTTTCCTCAAACAACCAAATAGCCTACGAGTACAGCCAAAACGATTGCCGCAACCGCCGCAAGACCATACTTATTCTTCATATCGAGATCGGACCAGAACCGCAGAAAGTTCATCATTATTCCCCTGAATGGAACACAACCATCGAAATTTCCCCACACGATGCCCGGGAATTATAGCAGGTATAGCGACCCAACGCGAACGGGCCCAAAGGCTAAACCAAATTCGGCTGGACGGACACAAGAACGCTTCAGCGGCGCCGCAGAATTCATCGATAAAACGCGACGAGGAGAAGTGGAGCAGTGCCGCGAATATTCCTAAGCTGTTGGGGTACATTAGGCGAGGTACTGCCTTTTGCCGGTTTTGCACGTGATCTCACCACCGCGGGGCACGAGGTGTTTGTGGCCGGGCCGGAAAACCTAAGGGTGATTTTTGACGGAACCGCCACAGGGTATTGCGCACTGCCACCCGGTCCCCGTGAAATGCAGGTCACGGTCGATACCGTCCGTCATCTCTTTAATCCCACGCTGAGTTGGGAAAGGTTGCTGTCCCAGGTAATCGACCCTTACTGCGAGGCGCAGTTCCATGAAGCAGGCCGGTTTATTCAGAAAAGCGGAGTCGATGTCGCATTTTGCAGTTGGATCACGCCGGGGGCGTCTCTAGCGGCCGAAGCCTCCGGAACAGCGACGATTCGTTGCCATCTCTACCCGCAGTCGCTTTTCCAGAAAAGCGACCTTCCATTGTTCAGCCGCTGGTGTCGCGCGATGACCGGTAGCCGGCCAAAAATTACCGATAGAATCGAAACAAGGCGTGCGATCGTGCAGCACTTCTCCAGACTGACGCCAAGGCTGAATAATCTGGCTGCGTCCTGCGGTCTGGCGCCGGAGACCAGTGGCATGTTTGCCGTGGACCGAGAGGAAAGGCATCAGCTAGCACTTTTCCCAGCCGCGCTTTTGCGAAAGGCGGAACCTGGCTGTCTCCATCTCCAACACGCGGCACGACAAAAGATTGGCGAGCTGCCGGCGCAACTGACGCGCTTCCTGGCATCGGGCCCTGCTCCAATTTTGGTGGCGCTGGGATCCGTGATCCCAGTTGCACGACCAGACTTGCTAGACCTTGTTGCCCGCGCTTGTCAGGAGATCAGTGAACGGGCAATTCTTCACCACGGACCATTCAATCAGCCTATCGTACAACATGGGCCAAACCTGATTTCAGTTTCAACCCTACCGCCCCCTTGGCTCCTGCCACGGGTAAAGGCAGTCGTGCATCACGGCGGTATGGGTAGCTTGCGGGAAACCCTGGGCGAAGGTCTACCCTCCGTAAGCCTGCCGCAAGGTTTCGACCAATTGGATAACGCCAAACGATTGGAGGAACTGGCTTTGGGAACATGGGTGGCGCCTTCACGACAAAACAGCGAGACCATTGGCCGCGCCCTTGTCCGGGCATTGCATCAAGAGGCGGAAACCCATGCGGCCAAGCAGTGGAACAAAAACGCCCTTACCAAGCGAGATCTTACTGCAAGCTCCGTCATCTCCACTTTGGGGCTTTGATCTTCTGTTGGCCCCTTCGTTGGTCCACCGCCCCGAAAGGTTCGGCAAAAAAACTAAGCCCCGCCAAGGGGTCCTGGCGGGGCTACGAATGGTCAGGCGGAAACATGGTTAACCTCCTTTCCGCGGGATCTCTTGCTCTTTCGCTTCGGTGACCTGCACCGATGAGCAGTGCTCCCCTCGTAAGCGGGAGCTATAGCGATATTACGCGAGTGATGGCCGGGCAGCAAAGGCAACAAGGGCAGCAGCGTTTACGCTTTCACCGCACCAGATGTTCGGCAACTCATGCCCGGTCAGTCGAGGCAAGCAAATGTAACCGTACCGTCGGGTACGCCGTCTTCAACCATCTGGGCGCTTTTGTCATAGGCAGAGCAATAAGCGTGAGCTTGTCTATAGATTTCACTGACGTTCCCCAACATCACGCCATGATAAGTTGCAGTCTGCGTGCCTGCATCAAGGGAACTCACCCTTATACCGCCAGCGTTGCAACCCGCCACCAAGCCGGCAACGACAACGCTTGCGGCAAATCTCATCCTGAGCCGCCTGTCACTTCGTTCCACCGGATACCTCCCCAACGCATCGACCCGATCTTGTAAGCATATACCGAATAGATCGTAAATAAAGCCGCCTAAACCCATAAGGGGTTTATCTTTGCCAAGTGACTATCAAGCGATAAACTGTCCTGTAACACTCCATCCGATGATGGTGGGAGGGAAACATGATCAGATTGATCGCCAGTGCGGCAATCACGATTAACAACATCCTGTTCATTATATTTTTAGCGCTTTTGGGTTTTCGCGCTTACAACGTCTTGGCGGCCGTCATGGGGACGCCCGAGCAACAAGGTGAACTTCCCAATGTACTTGCCAAGCTCTGGCAAGCTTTCAGTGATCAAGACATACCGCTCGTCCTCGGTGGGCTGATCGCAACCGGTGGCGTCTCCTTGCTAGGGGCGATGTGGCTTGAATTCCGCGAGGCGCGCGGACTTTCTTCAAAACCCCGGAGTTCATAGCCAGCAATTGAAGTGATGTGGAAGTTTGGGTCCTTCCGGGAATAGTGATCACTCGGCCATCACGCGGTCCAAGGCTTCCAGCAATTGGTTTGTCCGATAGGGCTTTGATAAAAGCCTGTATCCATGACTGTCGATCTGCGAGTGGGGAAACCCCGAGGTTAGGAGGATTCGCATCTTCGGATTGATCTTCAGCGCCTCATCGGCCAACCCCACGCCGTCCAATCCCCCAGGCATCACGACATCGCTGAACAAAAGATCGAACGCGCTGTCCCGCTTCAGTATTTCAAGTCCCCCTAGGCCGTCGGCCGCTTCGACGACTACGTAGCCCAATCGCTTCAGCTGCAATACCGCGGCCTGTCGAACAACATCATTGTCCTCGACGACGAGGACTCTCGCGCCACGCAAGGAAGGCTCTAAGCTTTGGCGCGCCCGCTTGGGTGTGGCCTCCATGGCCCCACTATGCTTTCTGAAATACAGGCGGAAAGTCGTTCCCCGACCAATCTCACTGTAGACGCTTACCTTACCCTTTGACTGCGCCATAAACCCGAAAACCATCGACAACCCCAGGCCAGATCCTTTGCCGACCTCTTTCGTGGTAAAAAACGGCTCGAATATGCGCGTCCGCACCGCTTCGGCCATTCCTTCTCCATCATCCGAAACTTCCAGGACAAAATAGGATCCCGGTGCTAGGTCATGCATATCGAAGGGCGTCAGGTCATTGTTTGTTTCTTCGACAGAATCACCGTCGTGATCAATTTCGGCTTCATCGACGGCAAAACGAAGATGCCCTCCACCAGGCATTGCATCACGCGCATTGAGCGCAAGGTTGATGATGGCGCTATCAAGTTGTGCGGGGTCTACGAAGATCTGCGCCTCGGGAACATGACTTTCAAACGAGATGGCTACCTGTTCGCCTAAAGTCCTGCGCATGAGCGGCAGCAATGATTCGACAAAAGTAATCAATTGCACCGGCATTGGCGACAGGGGTTGCTGCCTTGAAAACGCAAGCAGCTGGCGGGTCAGCTCGGAACCTCGCCAAACCGCGTTGAAAGCCTGGCCCAGCATCGCTTCACGTTCGGCGCTGTCACAGCTTGGGTCTGCAATGGCATCAAGCGAGGCATTTATGGCTTGCAACAGATTGTTAAAGTCGTGCGCCACGCCGCCAGTAAGTTGCCCGACGGCCTCCAGTCGCTGTGACCTGCTGACCTGTGCTTCCGCACGCACCCACTCTGTGACATCCCGGCCGGTGCAAAACAATGTCTGATCTTCATCGGACCAGAGCGCCGACCACAGCATGTTCTTGATCTCACCGTCCTTGGTGACATTCCGATTGCTCAGCGAGGCCAAACCACCGTCTTCGATGGCGCTCGCTATTGCCTCAAAGGTTCGGTCCTTATCCTCTGGATGCACCAGCAATACTGAACTGGTGCCAATAAGATCGGTCGGGGAGTAACCCCACATGCTGGTCGCGCGTTCGCTCACTTCCAGGAAAGTACCTGATCTGTCGATCCTGCAAACGACGTCCGGTGATGTCTCGACGATTCTGCGATATCGCCCCTCGCTTTCCCGAAGCTTCTCGCGTGTCATGCGCTCATCGGTAACGTCGATCACCAAGGTCAAGAGACGTGACCAGTCCTTGCGTGCGGAGGGCGGCAGGAACGCTCTTGAATCAACCAACGCCCGGGATCCATCGAATGCTTCGACCCGTCCTTCGTGATGAAAGGATGTAGCGCCCCCGGCAAGCGCCAGAAGAACCTTGAGAAAATACTGGCGTTCAAACTCGGAAATCTTGTGACTACGCATGTTATCGATGACGGCTTCTTTGCTGTCCGCCTTGAAAAGGCCAAGTGTCGCTCGGCTGATATCCACCACTTCTGTCGCATCAATCAGTTGCGAGACAACTTCCGGATGTTCGATGAGGTAACCCCGAAGGTCGGTTACACCCTCTTCCACCAAGCGGTCGACAATGGCTTTAGCGTCCGACCAGTCTTCAACCCAGACTGAAATCGGAACCTCCTCGAAAACGTCACGGTAGCGTTCTTCTGTTTTTCGGAGCCGCTCGTATATTCGCGCACGTTCTGCCTCGAGATCCTTCTGCTCCGTTACATCCCGGGCAATGACTACTCGGGCCGGACGGCCGAATCCTTCTATGGCATGTGAATTGATCTCGACAAATATCATGCCGCCATCTGCAACAACGTGCCGCCAGACACCAGACTGTTGCAGGCCTGGGTCTAGGCCACGTACGACACGCTCCAGATTTGGGATATCGTCCTTAGGACGAATATCCTTGATCGTCATCGCTAAAAATTCTTCCTGGGAATATCCATAATGCGCGATCGCGGCGGAATTGACCGCCAGAAACGCCATCGTTTCTTGATCATACACCCACATGGGATCGGGGTGAGCCTCGAACATCCTGCGATAAAGAGGGTCGCGATGATCAGCCATGGACTAGCATCACACCTTCTTCATTCATTCGGGGATTGTCTGTTCTAGCGAGTGAAACGCAGATACCGTCCGCAGGCAATATTGTGTCGCCCTTTGTCGCCATAAATTGAACTGACTTCACATTCACTAATTTTAATCTCATCTCCCTATCGATTAGCACAACCAGCACTAGCAAAAAACCCCTTCATCGATCAAAACACATAGCCGTAATGTGTATTGCCTTATGTGCGCCCCGCTGTCGTCACAATTTTACAAGAAGCTACAGTCAATTAGTTTTCTACTGAAATCTAACCGGAGGAACGAAGATGTACGACTGTCACCACACTTCAGTCCGCCAAGCCGCTGCTGCGCTTTTTGCACCGCTCTTCGTCAGCCTGCTCCTGTCCTCACCGGTCGAAGCGCGCAAAATGGCATTGCCGCAAGAAGAAATCGTCAACGTCAATGTGAACTTCAATTCTCAATCGCCGATATCCGACCTGTCGGAGGAAGCAATTACCAAGGTCCGCAACGAGGCCAGCCGCGTTCTTTACGAGATGGCAAAAAAGGAATGCGCCTTAATGCTGGAGGTTATCGCCGACACCTGCAAACTCACTAACTTGAACGTTTCCACCCAGGTTCAGAACTACAACAACCAAGCGCCGATGCAGATTTACATCAACTCCAGCGCTAACTTCGCCATCACCTTGAAAAGGGAACCGGCAAACGAATGAATGATCCAACCTAGAAGTAAGCAAAAGGCGGAACACCCATTGAACAATAGGGTTGCACCAGCATCCCGTTCAGCCTACCCAGAGGTCACTTTAAAACCAAAGTGATTTCTCGGAGAATATTAGAATGAAACTACCCTCGTTCATGATTGACCACCTAAGACATGAACGTCCAGATCGACCACAAGCCTATTTTAGACACGGTGTTTTCGCCTTCACGAACTCATGGAAATTACTCCTGGCCGGTGTTGCAGGCGTGGTGCACGCAATCTTCCCCTGGTGGTTCAAGTTCTACTCCGCAGAACAGGTTGTGCGGACGTTCGCAAAGGTTGCTAACTCGGGTCGTCATGACGACCTGCTAGAGCGCTACGGCCTGCAACAGCACAAAACAAGTGCGGACGCTGATACCCCCTGATGGCCCGTCACTCAGGCTTTGATTACCATACGAACTCCTGCCAATATTTCCGCATTCGGCAGGAAAACAAAGCGCATGCTTCTTCTCAGGTCACTAAAGACGCGCAACCTTGGCCCGCTTGATCTGGAGCTGGCTTCCGGCGAGTGCGTGTCGCTGCAAGGACCATCGGGAAGCGGAAAGAGTCTGCTGCTACGGGCAATAGCCGACCTGGATCCCAGTGAGGGCGACATCCTTCTGGACGGACGATCTCGCAGTCAGGTTCCTGCACCGCAGTGGCGGCGGAAAATCGGATATGTTCCAGCGGAACCGGGATGGTGGGCCTCTCGGGTGGATCAGCACTTCGAAGCTTGGCACAGGATATCAGAGAGTTTACGGACACTCAGTATTCCAAGCGATTGCGGTTCATGGCCGATCAGCCGCCTTTCGACCGGCGAACGGCAGCGTCTGGGCTTGATACGCGCACTCTCCACAGGCCCCCAGGTTATACTCCTCGACGAGCCCACAGCGGCGCTTGATCCGGAAACAACAGAAGCTGTTGAAGCAATTATCACAGAGCGCTGCCGAACGGATGGCCTCGCCGCCATTTGGGTTACTCACCGTGAGGATCAGGCCCGGCGCGTCGCCAAAAGGCATTTCAGGATCATTGGGAACGGGATAGTGCGGGCATGACCGGCTATGTGCATCTCGATTTCGTCGATCTCGCCCTGGCTGCGATTCTTTTGTTCTTCAACGGTGCCTTGTCGTTGGTGCTACAGCTACGGTTGGAGCGCCAGCTCGCGATCTCCGCTGTTCGGATGATTGTTCAGTTGATGGCGATCGGGTTCGTATTGCGCGCGCTTTTCTCAACCGTTTCGCCTTGGCTCACCGCCTTGGCGGCTTTGGTGATGGTTCTTTTTGCAGGGCGGGAGATCATGGCACGGCAGGAGCGCCGACTGACCGGTTGGTGGTCCTATGGTCTGGGTGTGTCCTGCATGGCCACCGCCGCCTTCGCGGTGACCGTTTTCGCCCTCCTCACACAGATTGAAACCGATCCTTGGTATCATCCGCGCTTTGCAATTCCGATCCTGGGAATGGTCATGGGCAACACCATGACAGGGATTGCCTTGGGCCTAGACCGCCTGACCAGCTCAGCAGCCCGCGAACGAACAGCGATAGAAGCTCAGCTCTGCCTTGGGGCCACCCGGTTTCAAGCCATGCTTCCCTTTACGAGACAAGCTGTACGAAGCGCGCTCATGCCGACAATAAATGCAATGGCGGCTACCGGCCTGGTCTCCTTGCCGGGAATGATGACGGGGCAAATTCTTTCGGGTGTCGATCCTGTTGAAGCCACAAAGTATCAGCTCCTTGTTATGTTTCTTATATCTGGGGGTACCTCGCTGGGTGCCGTGGCGGCCGTCATAGCGGGAACGCTGCGCATAACCGACAGCAGGCATCGATTGAGGTTGGACCGGATGACTACAGGACCCTAGGTGCATTCTTTCGAGACCGTTGAAGAGTGCGAACGCAAGACATCATAGCCATATCGTTTAGGAGTATGACAATGCCAGGTTCAGTTAAGGAATTGCTCGCAGCGGCTAATGCGGCAGTAACACGCATAACGCCTGAAGAAGCCACCACGCTTGTCGCAGAACAAAATGCACTGGTGGTCGACGTTCGCGATGCCCCGGAAGTTCAATCCACCGGCAAGGTTCAAGGGGCGCTCAATGTCTCACGCGGTATGCTTGAGTTCAGAGCCGACCCTGCCTCTCCCTACCATAACGAGGCCTTCGATCCGAACCGCCCGGTCATTCTTTATTGCGCTTCTGGAGGCCGCTCCGCCCTGGCTGGAAAGACTCTGATCGATATGGGGTACAAATCAGTCTACAACCTTGGCGCTTTCAAGGATTGGGTCGAAAGCGGTGGCGGCGTCGAACCGTGATCGGATTCATCCCTTTATAGCGTCGTGGACTGCCTTTGCCAGTTCACGGCGCCTATAGGGCTTGGACAATAGAGAATAGCTGTGGTTCGGACGTTCTGAATTCGGGAACCCCGAGGTAAGTAGAATTTTTATATGCGGATAATTCTGCTGGACGGAATCGGCCAAGGCCACGCCATCCACTTTTCCAGGCATCACAACGTCACTGAATATCAGCGAAAAATCCTGATCGTTCTTCAATACATCTAGAGCTTCCGCGCCGTTGCCCACCTCAACAACAGCATACCCCAAGGATTCAAACTGACGCTTTACAGTGCTGCGCACCATATCATTGTCTTCGACCACAAGAAGCCGCATACCATTTGCGGTTGGCACGGGAATCTCCAGATTATCATCCGCCGCCGCAACAGCCGGGGCCTCATGGGCCTTGAAGTAAAGCCGGAACGTCGAACCCCGACCGGGTTCGCTATAGACCGTAATTTTCCCATTCGACTGTGCCATGAATCCAAAAACCATGGGCAGCCCCAGGCCTGAACCCTTTCCCAGTCCTTTGGTGGTGAAGAAGGGTTCGAAGATACGAGCCTGCGTTTCCTCCGACATGCCCTCACCATCGTCGGAGACCTCCAACACACAGTAAGCGCCGTGCTCGAGGCCTTCCATGGCGTACAGCGAGCCATCGATGCCGCTCTCTTCATCTTCTTCGATTTGTTTAAACTTTACGCTGAACGCGAGATGCCCGCCGTTGGGCATGGCGTCCCGTGCATTGAGCGCTAAATTCATGATTGCGCTATCAAGCTGCGCCCGGTCGACGTTGATAAAGGTATGCTCATTCGGCATGGCCGAGAACGTGATCTCAATTCTTTCGCCCAGCGTCCTTTTTAACAAAGGCAGGAGCTTTGCAACGAAGGCGTCAAGCTCCACGACAGAAGGTTGCAGTGGTTGCTGCCTGGAGAAAGCCAAGAGCTGCCGGGTCAGGTCAGAACCGTGCGAGACGGCTTCCAGAGCCTGTTGGATCATTTCAGTGCGTTCTTCCTCGGGCAAATCCGGTGAATCCAGGATATCCAAAGAGGAACTGACTACTTGCAAAAGGTTGTTGAAATCATGGGCGACGCCGCCGGTAAGTTGGCCGACGGCCTCCAGTTTCTGCGCTTGACGGAGCTGCGCTTCCGCCGTGACCCGATCACTGATGTCCCGAACCGTCGCGACTAGTCGGGACGGGTTGCCGCGGTCATCGCGCGCCACCACGACTGTATCCTCGACATGAGCATAAGTCTGATCCGCACGGCGCAAACGGTAAAAGAACTCCCTGCGCCGCAACGGGCCGCTCAAAAACGCTTCCAGGCTCTGTTCGTACGCTGGAAGGTCAGCCGGGTGGATCAACTCCCGGTACCAAGTTGCCGCCTTCCCCACCTCTTCCATCGGGTAACCGAAAATCAAGGTGATGCCGGCGCTCCACACTTCCTCGCCTGTCTGAACGTTGCGGTCCCAAATTACGACCGGCGAGGCCTGCTCGACCATGGCGTTGCGCTGTTCGCGGTCGGATAAGCGCTCAGCCATTTGATTAAAGGCCGTTGCCAATTCCCCAATTTCTCCGCCTTGCCGAACCCTAGACCGCTGCTTGAGGTCATTGAGGCCAAAATTTCGTGCATCTTGCGCCAGGTCTCGCAACGGGCGCGAAATCATGCGGCTGAAGAACAGCGCCGCCAACGTGCCGATCAGTATTGAGGCCAAAAAGGCTATGGCCCCGCGCCACACTTCGCTGTTGGCATCGGCGAAAGCAACGTTGTTGGGAATCCCGACGTAAACCACCCAAGGCGCAGCACGCATCGGGCTGTAGGCGCCAAGCCGCTGAATACCATCGGCCGAAGGGCCGTCGGTAATCCCGGAAACTCTTTGTATGGCACGGATTACGCCCGGCAAGTGCGACAGATCTCTGCTGATCCAGTCCTCCGGATCGTGACTTCGGGTCACGACGTGACCATGCTGATCCAACACTGTGACCAGCGCAGAGCGAGGAACCCCACTCAAAGCCACCAGACTGTTGAGTTCCTTCAACCGGGTCGAGATGGACAACACCCCTCGAACGTCGCCCATAGAATCCAACAGCGCCATTCCGACAGTCAGCGTCCATTCGCCCGTCGAGCGGGAGATCTTCGGCTCGCCGAATCCTATGGACTTGGAATCCACTGCATTGACGAGGTAGTCCCGATCACCGACATCGATCTCGAAGCCGGAAGAAGACCCCAAAGGCGCTCCATCCGGCGCATTCAGCTTTATATTGTTTACATAGGCGGGAAGATCACGCTTTACCCGGAAGAATAGTCGCTCGTTCTTGTTGATATCCGTGGCATCGAATGAAACGGAATGGCCCACGACATTCATGACCGTGATCAGATTCTCCAGATAATCATCGATCAACGCACCGACGTTCCCGGCATGATTCAAGGCCATCCGCTGTGCTACGTCGTAATCTTCGCTGACTCGTTGGGCGGCCCCAAAAACTAACAAGACCATCAAGGGAAAGCTGGCGGCGACCGCAACCAGGAAGAGCCGCATCTTGATGCCCAGCCCTTCAATCACGTGGCAACGTCCCTCGCCATCTGCGGATTGACCCAAAAAGATCGCACTGCCTCAATTCTCCCTTGTCCCCATTATCGATGTAGCATTCGACGCTATGCAAGCAATCTTACACTCGATAGACGAGCTTGCCGATTGTTGTTCGCCTTGTTCGTGAAATTCTCTCGGCAAAGAATGGGGAGCGATTTCATCGAGAGGACGTAAACTCATTTACATCCAGGGAGAAGTATTTGCCGTCCGTGCAAACCACGTTGCCCTTCTCATTAGCGTGGTAGGAGACGGCTTCCAAGTCCGCCGCGTTGGAGATGATATTAACGATCAAACCGGAATCGGTGGTGCCGAAGACGCGTACCCGTAGTTCCGGCTTGCGAACGAATGTGTTGCGGCTCTCGTCGAAAATGAAAGTGTATCCGCTGGCGCGAATAGCAGTGTCCTGCACGGATTGCACCTCGCCAATGAAATGGCGGCGCACTTCTTGCGGAAAGTGCCTGCGGGTAATGATATAAACTTTATCTCCTACATTTAGAATTTTTGACAAACCTTTGTTCTTTCGAAAAATTTTAATTTCGTCACAACGGAGAATAGTAGGCATTATTTAAAAATTCATAAACAAATATACGACGACTCCCGATCTGAAACCTGCTGATAGAACTGTCCTTCACAGGCCGATGACTACAGCCTTCCAGATCACGCCGGCGAGCGAACAGAAGGCCAAGGTAGTGAACATGCCTGCTTTCAAGCGAAATACCAGCCCTACCGCACAGAGCACCAGCACCAAAGCTGCTGAATCGAGCGAACTCCAGACTGGTAAATCCAGTGAAATACCCATGCCCGACCAAGGACGAACCGATGTGAAGACCAAGTGAAGCGCAAACCAAATCGATAGGTTGAGTATCACGCCGGTCACGGCAGCGGTAATCGCCGAAAGACCGCCGGACAGGGCCCGATTTTCGCGGAGCGACTCGATGAAGGGAGCCCCCAGGAATATCCAAAGAAAGCAGGGCACGAATGTGACCCAGGTCGTCAAAATCGCCCCCAGTAAGCCGGCCAGCAGCGGATCCATCGTGCCTGCGTTCCGGTTGGCTGCAAGAAAGCCGACGAACTGAACGACCTGTATCAAAGGGCCGGGCGTGGTCTCCGCCATACCCAGACCATCCAGCATTTCACCGGGAGCCAGCCAGCCATGATGCTGAACCGCTTCCTGGGCTACGTATGCCAGCACAGCATAGGCACCGCCGAAAGTCAGAACGGCGAGTTGGCTGAAAAAGACCGATATTTGACTGAAAACATTGGACTCTCCCCATTGAATGTTCAGCCACAGGACTGGAGCAAGCCACAACAACAGAAAGATCGACGCTACTTTCATTGACCAGGAAAGGCTGGGTCTCGCGTGAGCTGGTGTCCCTTCCCCCAATGCTGAATCGGCTTCCGCCAGGGCTCCCTTGCCGTTCTCGCCATGCCCCTTGCCCGGGCGGAACCAAGCGAGTCCCGCCCGTGTGCCAAGGAAACCAACCGCGGCCGCCACCAGAATGATGATCGGAAAAGGAACATCGTAGAAAAAGATTGCGACAAACGCGGCAGCGGCAAGCCAGACCGAGGCGGCGCTGCTAAGGGATCGCCTGCCGATTCGTATCACCGCTTGGATGACAATGGCCAGTACTGCCGCCTTCAACCCAAAGAACAAGCCGGCAATCACAGCGAGATCGCCGACCAGGACATAGAGGTAACTCAAGGCCAGAATCGACAGGAACCCCGGCAGAACGAAAAGCGTGCCTGCGACGAGCCCCCCACGGGTCTTGTGCAGCAGCCAGCCCAGGTAAACAGCAAGCTGCTGGGCCTCGGGGCCCGGTAGCAGCATGCAATAGTTGAGCGCATGCAAAAACCGGGCCTCGCCCACCCAACGCTTTTCTTCGACCAGAATACGGTGCATCACGCCGATTTGCCCCGCCGGGCCGCCAAAACTCAGCAATGCAACACGCACCCATACCCGCAGCGCCTGGGAAAATGTGATCCCGTGAACCTCCGATGAATTCTGCATATCAGCGACTCCGACTGGCACTGGGCCACCCATGAGATTCCTCCATCGCCTCCTGGCACCAGCGGAATAGGGCGTCGTACAGCTTCAATCCAGCTTCCAGTTGCTCAAGATCATCCTGATAGAGCCGAGACAAACCGAGCGAGAGGGCTAATAGGCCGGCGGCTTCGGGTGCCAGATCGGGTCTACCCGTGTCCGCGCCCCGGACGATCACGGCGAGACTATCCAATGCCGGGATTTGCAGTGCGAAACCGGCCAACATCGCATCGAAGGTGCAGGAAGCGCCTTTGTGGGTCCAAAGAAGGTCATCGCCTTCGATATCAAAGGGCGTGGCATGGAACCTGTCTGCAACCGCCAACACATCCTCGGACGGCACGAACAGGAATACTGCATCCGGGTCTACAAACCGACGAAGCAGCCACGGACAGGCAATCCGATCAACCTTTGGACGGGCCCGGGTGACCCAAACGGTCGGACTGCCATTGTCATGGGGCGGTAGCATCGCGTGTGGAACCATCGGCAATCCAAGTGAAGCCCAGGCGAGCGCTCCACCTTCTAGAGCAACCGCATCAACGCCGCGCACGCGTAGCCAAGCTGCAGTTCCCTGGCTCAGCTTTTGCCCCTTCTGGCAAACGATCACGACCGACTGGCCCTTGAACTCGAGGCCCCAATCTGAAACGGACTGAAATGGCCGCCTTCTCGAGCCCGGGATCAAACGAGGGTCGCCTTCGAAGTCTTCATCGACCCGAACGTCGATCACACGTGGGCAATCGGGATGACCGATCATTGCGAACAGAGTTTCACATGGAATGGAAAGTTGAGACGGCATGCTGCGTTCTCCCCAAATACAAAAGGAACGAACGCGATACTTGGGCATCTCGCCTCTTGAAGGCCTTCGTCTATCCGGGACAATACAGACGATAGAGACGGCTTCCACGGGGGAGATCGCGATCCCCCGTCAATTCAAAATCTACGCCACTTCCAGCGCTTGTCAATTAAATGTACCGAGCCGCTATGCCCAAACACTACACGCGAAAGGATAGAGTGGTCGGATAAGCCTGCATTTAATACAATGATAATCGGAAAATTGCGGCTGGAGAAATGGATGGAACGCATACTCACTAGGGGAAAACTCGCCGCCGAGACTGGCTGTAACATTGAAACGATCCGCTTCTACGAAAAGATCGGTCTCATGCCCGATCCGAAGCGAACCGTTGCGGGCTATCGGCAGTACGCCCCTGCTGACCGGGCACGCTTGCAGTTCATCCTTCGCGCCAGAGAACTGGGTTTTAGCATCGCCGATCTTCGTGACCTATTGGGGTTGGTCGACGGGGGGGATTACACCTGTGCAGAAGTGAAGCAACTGACCCTCGCGCACCTCCGATCGGTGCGCGCAAGAATTGCCGACTTAAAGCGGCTTGAAAAGACGCTGGCCAGTGTCTCGGCCCAATGCGATGGCGATTCAGTGCCTCAATGCCCGATCATCGATGCATTGTTCCAGCCTGTGCTCTAGCAAGGGGATCGTTATCGACCCACCTAGATTCCTTCAGCCAAGGCATGGCGTTCATCGGCCTCCCGAAACAGCGCCTTGGCGTGATCTAAACTCCAAGGCTTCTCTTCCAGGGTCTCGTGATCCCATTCCTTGCGCGGCTGCGGCGGGTCGAAAAAATCTCCGCCATAAACATGCAACGCGCAGGAACGCTTGCCGATAGGGTTTGTTACCGAGTGGATAATGTCGGGCCCCAAGGTTGCAACCTCGCCGGGGCCAAGCGATTTTGCACCCGCTGCTTCGATCCCCGCGCCGTGACGCCGCCAGAACAGATTGTCCTCTCTTCCCACGTAGAGCCCCACTATCGAGTACATCTCGTGGTTATGCGGGAAAATACTCATCCGCGGCGACCATACGAATTGGAGGATGGTCAAGTCGCTGCTTCGGTAGAGCGGTGTCAGTCCAGCCGATTGAGGCTCACCCAAAGACTTGATAATGCTGGCCGGGTCACATACCGCCGCGGCCACGACCTCTCGCATGGCTTTTTGCCCTTCCGGTACGGCGGCTTTACAGGATTCGATAAAACGGTCCTTGTCGAACATCGTTCTTCTCCTCTGACCATCGATAATGATCGAGTTCTGCCGGATCGACGGAATAGTCGCGATCATATCATCAAAACTGGAGATGTCCTCTCCAAAGGCCCCATCGATTACGATGGTAGAGACGATTGCCGCTGGCGATGTCTGCTATAAGGTTGGCGCATGTCGACGGCTGTAAACCATATGATCAGAACTCTACAGTACCTGCGTCCCGCGCCAGCGCGGATCCTTGAGGCCGGCTGTGGTGATGGGCAACTCCTCTCGCTGCTCCATCGGGCGGGGTACGACGTGTACGGTTTCGACGTGAAGAACTTTGGCTTGCAAGATGCCGCGTTCTTCGAACGCTGCCACGCGCGATTGCCCGACCTGGCTGCAGACCCGGCCCGATTGAAATTGCTTGAGCAAACATCCGACTGGCCCTTCGAGTGGTTTGAAGTCGTGGTGTCGAACCAGGTGCTGGAGCACGTCAGCGATCACGACCACTTTTTCGCCAATCACTTTCGGGTACTCAAGCCCGGCGGCTTTGGATTGCATGTGTTTCCCGCTCGCGAGGTCCTGTTCGAGTTTCATCTGAACCTGCCGCTGGCACACCGGATTGCCAACAAGGTCTGGCTGGAGCGCTATGTTCGCTGGGCGGGGCACCTTCGACTGGGCAAGGCCCATAAAGGGCCGGGCTCACTGCAGGACGAAAGCCGCAATCTCACCTACTACCTCAACACCCTAACAAACTACAAGACCACCGCCGAGCTGGCGGCATTGGCGAGGCGCCATGGTCTCCAGCCTAGCTATGCGCTGACACCCGCCTTCTACGCCGAGCGGATGAAAATAAACTGGAAGCCGCGCATCGGCGGCGCCTGGCCCTGGAAGTACATAGCCAACGTTACCTTGGTCCTCACCAAGCCATCGACATGAAGATGTCTGGACGTCCCTTGGATGCACCCCCTATGAGTGCGCTGGCAGCTGGCCGTGACTTCATGCAGACTGAAGGAGGTGGAGTTCGTCAGGTAAATCGAGAAAACAGAAGGCCCGTCGCCCCTTGTCTATAGAGAAACTCTACATCCATCTGATGCGCGCTTATCGCTCGATGTGGTTTCCCCCTGCCGCCTATGCAGCAGGAACCATTTTGATCCTTTCCTTGGCGCCCATAGTCGAACCAATCGTGCCTTTCGCTCTGGAGACGCTCATCGAGCCGAATGCCGTGGAGAAGATACTCGGAATCTTGGCTTCCAGCATGCTCGCCGTTGCGATTTTCTCTCTCGGCACCATGGTTTCCGCGTTGCAAGCCTCGGCCAGTTCGGCGACGCCTCGGGTTCGTGTGCTCCTGACGGAAGACCGAACGGCCCAAACGGCTATATCAACCTTCATAGGGGCCTTTATTTTTAGTGTCCTGGGAATTGTCGGTTTGTCGACCGGCTACTACAGCGATGCGGGCCGTTTCA
The DNA here is from genome assembly GCF_014191775.1 of Limibacillus halophilus. Classification (NCBI taxonomy): domain Bacteria; kingdom Pseudomonadati; phylum Pseudomonadota; class Alphaproteobacteria; order Rhodospirillales; family Rhodovibrionaceae; genus Limibacillus; species Limibacillus halophilus. The sequence goes on from NZ_JACHXA010000003.1 coordinate 104,764, forward strand.
TCATCTTCACGATCAGCCTAGCGGTTATTGCAATTGTTATTGCCACCCTGATCTCCTGGATCAACCGCCTATCAAAAATGGGCGGCGTCGGAGAGGCCGTCGATCTGGTGGAGCGCGCAGCAACGAAGGCTTTCACCTTGGCCGCCCGAGACCCTTATTATGGCGGCAAAGCTTTGACGCACGTGCCTGAAAGTGCCACTGGAATCTGTCTCGAGACCTTCGGCTACATCCAGCATATCAACGGATCGCAGCTCGGCGAGATGGCGGAAAAACTTGGCTTCAATCTGCTATTGGTGGCGCGTCCTGGCAGTTACGCCGCCCCGAACCGCCCGGTCGTTCTCGTCGAGAGCCCGGTCGAGGATTCCGATGCCGCCAAGATTAGAAACGCCTTTGTCGTCGGTGATGCCAGAACCTTTGAAGAAGACCCGAGGTTCGGCTTGCTGGTTCTGTCAGAGATAGCATCGCGGGCGCTCTCTCCTTCGGTGAACGACCCGGGAACGGCCATCGATGTGGTCAGCACATTGGTGCGGGTCCTGGCAAATTGGCAACAGCGCGTCAAAGAGCAGGAACCTCAAATCAGGTTCGATAAGCTTTATGTTGCCGACTTACAGGTCGAAGACTTGCTGGGCGACGCTTTCCGATGGATATCCAGGGACGGTGCCGGTCTCCTTGAGGTGTCGGTCAAGGTTCAAAAAGCTTTGGCCACACTCTGTGCGGTCGATCCGGAAAAATTCGGGCCGGCTGCCAAGAACATGAGCCGCGAAGCCCTCGGTCGTTCGAAATTGGCAATGTCAGCAGAATCGGACCTGCTGTGCCTCACGGAAGAGCAGCAAAAGGTCGGCCTTGACTGACAACACCACAGGCGCCTCGTTTAGCGATCAAGATTGACCTCAACAAGTACCGTCTCGGTCTCGAACACCGCACTGTGCCATGACCCCGGCGGCAAGTGGATCACGGTCCCGGGCTTTAACGGCGTCGACCCAGCCGCACATTCCAGCACTCCCGATCCTGATAGCACTTGAATGAATTGCTCGAAGGCGTGTTCATGGCGTTCGGCGCGTGTCCCGGCGGGCACGACCACGTGCTTCAGCGACGCGCCGATACCGACAATCTCCTTGCGCAGAATAGCATCGCTCTCCGAGCCCGTTATTTCCGACCAGCGATAGAATTTTGATGCTGCCAATTGTCCCTCTCCCTCGCAAACTGCCGCAACGAATGTTGCCACCTGACGAGCGTCAAAAGCGATGACACTTCATTTGTGAGACACCATATTGCTTGATATAATTCGCCCCGGCACTGATTTCAGGAGCGCTTCATCATGAAAAGCCGAACAGCGGTGTCCCTGCTCATCCTAAGTGTTCTGGCGCTTACCACTCCGGCGATGGCGGGTGGCAAATACCATCGTGGCTATCACCACGGGCATGGACACGGGCATTACAAGTACAACGACGATGCTATCATTATCGGTGCAGCCATCATCGGCGGCTCGATTCTGGCCAGCACCCTGCTTTCACAGCCACGATATCCGTACGCGCCTCGCTATGCCGTGGCACCAAGAGCACGCGTCTGCGAGCAGGACGAAGTCTATCGTTTCCTGCCTGACGGCCGTATCCAATGGGGCACCCGCACCCGCTGCTACTGACGGTTATTGAGGGATGGGTTGGCGTTCAATGACCCTCGCCCTTTCCCGGATGGCAGAAGAAGGTTTTGCTGACGATGCGCCACTGCCCTTCGATCTCCACAAGTGACAGATGATCACTGAACCAGTGGCCGTAGCTGTAACCTCCCAGCGTTATCACAGCGATATCACCCACCAGAGCCATGTTGTCGACCCTGCATTCAAAGGGGCCTTCACCCGTTCTGGCGTCGGGTGTCGAGGCGATAAATGCCTCCAATGTTGACTGTTCCAGCTCTCCACCAAAATGCCCGACGATGATGGCTTTGTGATGGAAAATGTTTCTCAACCGATCTCCATCGGCATCCAACATGGCCGCATAATACTCCTTGGCGACCCCGGCAACCGCCGCGTCCCTGTCAGGTGACCCTATCATAAGCTTGCCTTTCCAAAGTGATGTCGAGAGCTGATACGCAACGTACCGCCGGTCGGAACCGAGAGGCGTTTTAGAAACTGGTCTTACTTGTATACCATCTTGCAGGCTGTTAAGATTTTCTTCAAATGCAATTTATTGCTGGACGCTCGACAAGAGCGAACCGAGAGAAGCCATCGAAAATCCTGGCGGGCAACGGGTGCAACGACAGCATCTATGGGGAGGGAGTTCGATGTTTTCATCGATCAAGCATAGCTGGATCAGCGACCATCATGACTGGGAAGATGTGTGCTCCGTCAGTGCTGGTGTCCTGATCGTCCTCTCGCCACTTGCCGCCGGATCCGCCGCTACACCATCAGTAGCAATCAGTGCCGGACTAGCGGGAATTACCATAACCGTAATGGTGATGTTGCAATTGATGATGCTTCGTCGTTGGGAAGAACTGTTGAAGCTCGCCTGCGGCGTATGGGTCGTCGTTGCCCCCTTGCTTATGCAGTACGACGGCACTTTGCGGCTGCTTCACTTCGTTCTGGGCGGTACGGTTGTATTCCTCTCGGTACTGGAGTTCTGGCAGGACCGAAGCTGTCAACTCGACAGCTAAGCTAACTTTCAGGAATCACCGGGCACCAAGGCCTGAATTGCCTCTATCAAATCTTTCTTGCGATAGGGTTTGGGAAGCATGCTGTAGTGATGCTTATCTGCATAAGTACTCGAAAATCCTGAGGTCAGGAGGATTTTCATATCAGCGTTCAATTGCTCTGCCTTCTCTGCCAAAGCAATTCCATCAAGGCCGCCCGGCATCACCACGTCGGTAAATAAAAGATCAAAACCGGAATCTTTTTCCAGGATCGCCAAGGCGTCGATGCCGGAGGAGGCAGTCTGAACGGAATAGCCGGCGCTGGATATCTGCTTAACGATCGCAGCGCTAACCATCTCATTGTCCTCGACGATCAAAACCCGGCCGACATTGGTGCCATCCATCTTGACGTCGGGCCGTGATTTCTTTGCTTCCCGCGGCTCCTTCTGTTCGGCTTTGAAATAGAGATAGAACGTGGTGCCTTGTCCGGGCGTACTGTCGACCAGCACCCGCCCTTCCGATTGGCTCATGAACCCAAACACCATGGACAGTCCCAGGCCTGACCCCTTGCCTACATCCTTTGTAGTAAAGAAAGGTTCGAAGATTCTCTCTTGCGTCTGCAAATCCATCCCCTCGCCCTTGTCCGACACCTCCAAGACGCAATATCGGCCACTCGGTAAGTCGCCTTGAGTGGCTATGGTCGGGCTTTCGCTGGTCTTAGCGCCGGGCTGCGCATCAACGATCTTTTCGTAAACCCTGAAAGCTAATGGGCCGCCATCAGGCATCGCGTCACGCGCATTGATCGCCAAGTTCATGATCGCGCTGTCAAGTTGCGACGCATCCACCAAAGTCCAGGCATTGCTGACCTGACTTTCAAAGGTAACCTGCACTTGCTCGCCCAAGGTTCTTTGTAACAGCGGTAGCGAGTTTTCAACGATCGACACCAGATCCACGACAGAACGCGCCTGCGGTTGTTGCCGCGAATATGTCAGCAACTGACCGATCAGCTCCGACCCCCGATGAACGGCGCCAAACGCTTGCTCGAGAATTTTGTTGTGCTGCTGCTGGTCGAGCTTGGATTCCTGCAGGGCATCGAGGGACGCATTGATGACCTGAAGAAGGTTGTTGAAATCGTGCGCGACACCGCCTGTCAACTGCCCAATGGCCTCCAAGCGCAAGCTTCTCTGCAGTGACCGCTCAGCCAGCATGCCATCTGTAACATCCCGGCCCATACACACGAGTTCCTGGTCGCTCTCCGACCAGATCGCAGACCAAATCATGTCTCTGATCTGGCCGTCGCTGCGAATGTTCCGGTTGTTGAACTGGGTCAGCGGCTCGCCCTCAGCCACCTTCCGGATCGCTTCCATTGTGGATTGATGATCATCTGGATGTATCAAAAAGAAGCAGCTTCGCCCAAGCAGATCCTCTTCCTTATACCCCCAGATGCTCTCGGAGCGTGCACTTACGGATAAAATATTGCCGTCCGTATCCAATGACAGGAATACGTCGGGCGAAACCGTTTGCACCTTACGGAATTTTTCCGCACTAGCCGCCAGGCGCGATAGCAGAAAATCATCCGTGAAAACGCTGTCGAAGGCCTCCGCACGCAACCGGCTTCGAATAATACAAACACTCAGAAAAACCAACCCGACGCCAAAAATAAAATGAGAGAGCCAGAAAATATGATCCCAATGCTTTACCGAGAATAAAAATGACACTGATGAGCTTGCAAACAATACTATAGATAGAGATAATATAAGTATTAGCTGGCTATATGCTTTCTGGAATAGAATTATTACTACAGAACCCCAGAAAAATACGAAAGCAAAAATCTCTAGAGAAAACATGGTCTTTCTCAGATCCATGCTTTCGAATGGCACGATGGACATCAATATTGGCAACAATAGCAAAAAGCCTATTGCTATAGTCCAATAGCGCCATGTCGCCAGATGATGATCGCGGCGGCCAAAATTGAGAAGGCCGACAAAGAATAGACCGGCCAGAACCAATCTGGCAGCGGGGCCATAGGCCAGGAATAGTATCTCGTTCGTATCTGCCCAGCGTGTAAAAATACCGTGGAAGGCATAGGTAATCGTGCCTCCCAGAAGCGACAGTGTAAGATAGCGCAGAAAAGTCTCCTGGCTGCGCAGATAGCAACGGTATGACAGCACTGAAAGAATACTGACCCAAAACACGACAAACGCCACTGCGGCTTCGTGTGCCAAAGGTTCCTCGGCCGTACTGTAGTTTCCGCCCGTAACCTTGAAATAAAGCGTCAGACCCACCGGTACACACAGCAATAGAACTGCGCCTAAGATCTTGCCCAGCACGTCAAAAAGAAGTCCGTTACTACGTGCGGGCACTATCAGAAATCCTTTGCTGGCGACTCGAGCGTGTTTAGATCGTATGCATTCAACCTTTTATCAAAATAGGTGCCTTCAGTAGAGAAATTATCTTCCGGACGTGAAGAAACCTTCGACGGTTGCCTTTAGCCGACGATCCGCAAGGCGATGAGCGCAAGGATGATCAGCAGCAGGACGTTGGGGTAGAAGGTGAGGCCAAACCCTACCGCACGCGCCGGAGCACCCGATTCATAACCGCTGAAAAACAACAGGCGTCCGATAACAAACAACCCCACGGCCACCGGGATCGCCGCCAGCCAGGAAACGGGTGCAATCACTGCCCAAAGAATGTGAAGCGTAATCGCCAGGACCGTTTGTTCCAAGGTGTTCTGCAGGATGGCCTGAAGCGATTTGGCGCGCGCCGTCCCTACACTCATACCCCCGCCGTCGATATCCGCGGGTTCATGAAACCGATGCCTTGCCAGCCGACCAATGGATATGACCAAAAGCAGCACTACAAAAAGGTCAGCCTTCAAGGCAAAGGAAAGGCGCCCAGCCATCGTGTTGCTAGGCGTCAGAAAATCCGGTTGCCAGAAAAGAACGCCGATCAAAGTAATCAACGTGATTACCATCGCCATTCCGGCCCCACGCACAACGCCTTTCTGTTTTTCGGTCAGTTGCATCGATACCGCTCCTTCCGATCAGGAATATAAAACCGCAGGGTCGTGTACGCAGTGATTAATGATCGTGTGCGATGCGTCGTTGCGGCACATTATCCTCGTGATGGCCTATGCTCCTCGGGTCGGGGCATGCATGGAGTGAGCACTCGGTCTCAAGCGTAGCGTGCGTAATGGCAAACTTGTCCCGCAGTTTTGCTCTCACTGCCTCCTTCACCGCATCCGCATTCCTCCACTGCCCCGAAGCAATCACGAGATGAGCGTCGACAGCATTCTCATGTTCTTGCATCTGCCAAAAGTGCAAATGATGGACACCGGCAACGCCTTCAACATCCGCGATTTCCGCTAGAACTTGCTGTGTATCCATCTCAGGGGGACTGCCCAGCATCAAGATGCGGATGACAGCGCCAATTTCCGTAAAGGACTGCCAGAGGATGTATCCGGCGATCAACAGCGTGACAATCGGGTCCACCAGACGCCAATCATAAAGCAAGATGAGAGTTCCGGCGCCGATCACAGCGATGGAACCTAAGGCATCGGCCACATTGTGAAGGAAAGCAGCCCGCATATTGACGCTATGCTTTGAAAGCGAAAAGGTCAGCAGCGCGGTAACAGCATCGATCACCAACGCTACGCCCGCAATGACTACCACCAGCCAGCCTTCGACCGCCGTTGGCTCAAGGAAGCGCAGCATGGCTTCATAAACCAGATAAAGACCTATCAGGATGAGCGTCGTGTAGTTGACGAGGGCCGCCACGATCTCCGCCCGACCGTAGCCATAGGTCATCTTCTCGTTAGCAGGACGGCGCGCGACCTTTCGCGCAAAGAATGCGATGACGAGCGACAGTGCATCCGACAGGTTATGAATGGCATCCGCGATCAGCGCGAGGCTGCCGGACAACAGACCGCCGATAACTTGGGCCACTGTCAGTCCCAAATTTACAACGACCGCCCAGAACACCTTCGCATCACCCGCGCTCGGATCTATGTGATGGTGGTGGTGGTGGCCTGCCATACCTATCTTCCTACATGGTTTCCCTTTATCTCTCGATTCAACGACAAACCCCATCCTTTGTCGATTGACGATTTGTCACGAGATGCTTCTGACGCCGCCTGCGTTTCAAAAGCGGATACCAAACCGGGGTAGCACCCAAACCATTATGAGATAAAGCAGCGTGGTCAGAAGACAGGACAACGCGAGCGCCAACCAGAAATTGACCCCACTACGGAGCAGCGCCGGCAATAAAAGAAACATCGGCAAAGACGGCAGGACGTACCAGAACGTCGCTTCCGCGTGGTCAGCGAGGCGAGAGCGGTCCCCGGTCTCACCCCAGAGCCACACCATTCCCATGACCGAAATCAACGGCAACGAGGCGACCAAGGCCGCAAAGGCAGAGCTTCGCTTGCCAATCTCAGAGATCGCCATGATGATTACACCGGAAAGTAGAGCCTTGAAGATCGCAAACCACATGACCTGCACCCCTTTGGAATCTTGGGGGCGTCACTTTGGCTCTAAGTGAGGCTGCGCGCAATCGGTGATCGGCTTGGCTGACCTCGCGGCCAGCGACATGGTCGGCTTCATCGCCCACGAAGCGCTTTAATACCACACCTTACTCCGCGGCAGGGGCGCCAAAACGCGGGGCGCTTTCCAGGTCGTCCTGCAGCGCCGCCTCTCCTTCAGTCGGAAGGATCTCAAGGTAGTTCAGGCCCGCTTCAATATCGTTCTCCCATAGCACGCGCGGCAGCTCGTAAAGGATCTCCACGCCATAGCCGTTGGGATCGCTGATATAGACGCTGTGCGACACTCCATGATTGACCCGCATGTCGAACTTGACGCCCTGCGCCTGCAAGTCCGCCAGCTTTTCCAGCCAGGCTTCTCGGTCCGCCATGGCGATTGCGATGTGGTTGAGCGCGAGCGGCCTTTCAGGCGCCTCGTTTGCCCCGGCCGGCGGCGGAATGTCGGATAGTTCCATCAAGGCAACATCATGGTGGGTCACCTTGCCGTCACGTTCGCCGCTATAGAACCGCATTTTTGGAAAGGGCTCCATCTCAGGCGGCGGACGAAAAGTTCCCACATGCTTCAAGCCGACGACCTCGGTCCAGAAACGATGGGACTCCTCAATATCACGCACATTGAGCACAACATGATTGACGCCACGAGGTGTTGGAGCCTTGCGCCCGCCGGAAGCTCGCTTGCCCATCGGTTTCTCCCAATACTGGTGCAGCCGCCCGCGATGAACCGGCGACCGCAGAAATCAATGTTCAATTTTTTTACGATTTTTTGCAACAAAGTTGCTGAACGACGGCCATTCGGATCACGAGCCTGGCGCTTCCACCGCTTCGGCCAACAACCAGGCAACTGCCTGGTCTCTCGCCTTTGCGTTCGGTGGTTGGGTTTTCGGATAGACGACATAGAATCCGGTCTCTTCTTCTCGAATTTCCCGCCAAACGGGAACCAGGCGCCCCAGCGAAACCTCCTCCGCAACCAGTAATTCCGGTGCTATGGCGATTCCGTGAGAGCGCACCGCCGCATCCATCGCCAATGCTGTTTGATTGAAGATCATGGTCCGACGTTGCGGCTTGCGCTCCGGTACGGCAAGTAAACGGTCCCAGTGGCGATGGCTATCCTGGATCAAGTGGTGCGCGGCCAATTCTTCCAGATGCTCAATCGTACCCATTGTGGCCGCATATTCGGGGCTGCAAACCGCGATCAGACGTTGCGGCGCCAGCAACTCGGCGTTCAATCCGCCGTTGAACGGCGGCTTGCCGAGCCGTATCGCGATATCGACGTCGTCGGAAGTGAAGTTGGAAAGCCCCTCGCTGGCGACCGTACGTATCTCAATATCCGGGTGTGCCTCAGTGAAGCGGACGAGGCGCGCGATCAGCCATTTGGAGGCAAAGGACGGCGTCGTGCTGATGGTTACACGCGACGCCAAAGGCTGCAGCCGTGCCGTTGCCTCCGCAATGATCGCCAGGGCTTGGCGAACCGCATTGTGATAGCTGCGCCCAACTTCAGTCAGAGCTAAACCCCGCGCCTTGCGTTCGAAAAACTTGACGCCCAATCGTGCCTCAATCTGCCGCACCTGCTGGGCTACCGCGCCTTGGGTCAGATGCAGTTCTTCCGATGCCAATCGGAAGTTTTCATGCCTGGCCGCCGCATCAAACATGTAAAGCGCATTGAGATTGGGAAGGGCCACGATGCTCTCCAAGACAGTAGTATTTCTACAGTCTGACACTATCAAACATGATTGGTCAAAAGCTTTGCGCGGGGCTATTTTCAGCTCTTCATTCAACACAAGGAGAAAGCGGCCATGAGCGGCAAGAGAGTAGCACTGATTACGGCGGGTGGTAGCGGCATGGGTGCAGACGCGGCACGACGCTTGGCTTCCGAGGGATATCACGTCGCCATACTTTCCTCTTCCGGCAAGGGCGAGGCCCTAGCCGCGGAACTGGGAGGATTCGGCGTCACCGGATCGAACCGCAATCCCGACGATCTCAAGAAGCTCGTGGACGGCGCCATGGAGCGCTGGGGCCGCATCGACGTGTTGATCAACTCCGCCGGACATGGCCCCAAGGGCCCGGTCCTGGAGGTCAGCGACGAGGACTGGCACGAGGGTATGGAATTCTACCTGATGAACGTTATCCGTCCGACGCGCCTCGTGACCCCCGTGATGGTGGCACAAGGCGGCGGAACGATCATCAACATCTCGACCTTCGCCGTCTTCGAGCCCGATCCGTTGTTCCCCACCTCAGGCGTCTTCAGGGCTGGGCTGGCAAGCTTCACGAAGCTCTTTTCGGATCGCTACGCCGCAGACAACGTCCGCATGAACAACGTTCTTCCCGGCTTCATCGACAGCCTGCCGGAAACCGAAGAACGCCGCGCACGCATTCCCATGGGCCGTTATGGCAAGGCTGAGGAGGTCTCCTCGCTGATCGCCTATCTCGCTTCCGAGAATGCCGCCTACATCACCGGACAGAATATCCGCATCGACGGAGGCTTGACCCGGGCCGTCTGATTCATTGGTTGGTGCAAACATCGGCATGACGCCCTGGAGTTTTTACCTCTTCGTGGTTGGTCTTTTGGGATGGCTCCGTGTCGGTGTGCTGTGGAATGATCGTGCGATCATGCTGATCCATGCGGTGGCCTTGTCGGCCATGATCATTGGTTTGACCAGTTAAGGGCATGGGTTGGAATCCGATCACCTGCTAAATCGAAGGCGGAAGATTGAGTATTCTTCAGATAGAAAACATCGCGGAACAGGATGAGTCCGGTCGGCGGGCTCTCCTGGATCTGAACAACGCGCATGCCCGCGAGACGTCGTTCCTGACCGAGCCGCATTTTGAGAGCTTGCTCGCCGGAGCGTTTTCGGCGGTCTGCGTTCCGAAAGCCGCTGCGCTGCTTATCGCCTTCGATCACTCGGGTCCCTACGATAACCCTAATTTTAGGTGGTTTTCAGAGCGCTACCAGGAATTTGCCTATGTAGACCGAATTGTCGTCGGGCGGGCATTTCAGGGTATGGGGCTCGCCAGGCGCCTTTACGAGCATCTTTTCGATCTTGCGCGCCAGGCGCGGTTGAGGCGCGTCGTCTGCGAGGTGAACCTTGATCCGCCAAATCCGGAATCCGACGCCTTTCATGAACGGATGGGGTTCGCGGAGGTTGGGAAAGCCGTCCTGAAAGGCCGCGAGAAGACCGTCCACTACCTCTGCAAGCCGCTTTGAAAGACCTGGCAAGCCATTACTAACCGGCAGTCAGCTTTTCTTCCGGAACATTCTTGCAGCGAGGCTCGCCAAGGGTTCACCGATCATCGCCCGACACCAGATCAAGGGAATATGTGCAAGGCGCAAGCTCCAGGGTTTCGGCTCCAAGTCGATGCTGAGCGATTTGATGCTGCCCTCGGAAAGCTCGCCAATCACAAACTCAACACCGCCGACCCGCAGACGTCGGCCGACCCGCAGGCGGCCGGGCAGGTTCCTTGAAACGAATGCGCCGATCGTGTCTGCCTCTTTGCGTGTCGGAAGCCTCAAACCGTAGGCATCGGCAACGGACTCCAAAGGCGCGGATCCGTTGAAGACAAAGGCGCCCATGATCGCCGCATCCACTGAATCAAACCCGCCTACTCTCTCGCCGAACAAGCGATCCAAAACCGGAAGCGCCGCAGGCGGCGCCAACAGCAGGATGTCATCGCCCGGATTGAGGTACTTGACCGATACAGGCGTCAGCAGTTTCCCCTCGCGCATGATCGAGACCAGATCAACTTTCTCCGGCAAGGGCAAGCGGGCAAGGTTGCGTTTGAGCGCCAGGGATTTCGGCCGCACGGAGTATGCCAGCATGTCACGGCTGGAGCCCGAGGGCAGATTGAGGGCGACACGTGGCGGCGCCTCCGGGCGCGGCGGCAGGACCACGCCGAACTTCCGCCCGGCCAGCCCGATCGACCAGCCCTGAAAGATCAAGGAAATCAAAACCACAACATAGACAACGCCAAAATAAGCCGCCGCGTGATCAAGCCCCGCCAGCACCGGTATCGTTCCCAGGAAGATCGGCACTGCGCCGCGTAACCCAACCCAGGATACGAAGCCGATCTCTCGCGCTTTGAAGCCAAACCACGGCAAGCACAGCGCGACCGCCACGGGGCGCGCGACCAACATCAGCGCCAGTGCGATCACGACCGCCGGTAACAACACGGGCAATAGCTCACTGGGCGTGACCAGAAGACCCAGCATCAGGAACATCGCAATCTGGCTGAGCCACGCCAACCCATCATGGAACCGGTCGATTTGCAGGGAAGATTTATGGTTTCGGTTACCGACCGTCAGGCCCATCAGATAAGCGGCCAAGAATCCGCTGGCGCCCAACGTTTGCGAGGCGGCGAAGATTGAAAGGACGGACGCGGTTACCACAATCGGGTAAAGCCCCGCGGCCACTTGGATCCGGTTGATCATGAACAACAACAGGTAGCCGCCCGCCAAGCCAGCCGTCGCACCGCCCACTATCTGCAAAACGAAGGTGCCCACCAGCGCAACGGCCGTATCTCCGTTGAAGGGGACTTCAGGCATCCCCAACAAGGAAACACAGGTAATGGTCAAGAGGACGGCCATGGGGTCGTTGAGCCCGGCCTCGGCCTCGAGGGTCGAACTGAGACGCTCACGCAGACGTAGACCGCGCAGGTGAAGTAGCAAGAACACCGCCGCCGCGTCGGTGGATGCGACGATGGAGCCCAGAAGCAGCCCTTCCAACCAACCGATACCCAACAGGAATGAGGCCGCCGCGCCCGTAACCGCGGCCGTTACGACAACCCCTGCGCTGGCCAACACCAGCGCTGGCGCCGCGACTTTACGCAAGCTCTCGACCCGCGTACGCAAGCCACCGTCGAAGAGGATGATTGCCAGGGCGATGCTGCCGACCAGGTAGGTCGTGCCGAAATCGTCGAAATCGATCCCGCCGGGACCGTCCTCCCCGGCCAGCATCCCAAGCACCAGGAAGACAAGGAGCAAGGGCGCGCCGAAGCGAGAGGAAATCATTCCGGCAAAGATGCTGATCAGAATCAAACCGGAGCCGATAAGGATCAGATGATTGGCGAATTCCAAGACGGCCCCACTTCCACAATGCTTACCTTCCGCGGACCGATGATGGGACCAGACCGGCAACCACCCTCTCGCGACTAGACCCTTGAGAATTAAGGTCTCGCACGAACGCGATCAAGCAGCGGCGGCCATCCAATGGGGACAAACAGGCTGTCGCGGAAAATCCTTGCCGCAATTTCGAGGCCAACCCTAGGTACTTGCCAAAGAGACTAAGGCCTTTTTATATCACCGAAACGATCTGAGGAGCAGTGGCGATGGTAAATTCAACTGAGCATGTGACCGGCGGCTGTCTTTGCGGCGCCGTGCGATACAAGGCAGAGGCCTTCCTAAAGAGCGCTTACTACTGTCATTGCAAAAACTGCCAGAAGAGCAGCGGACAACCAGCGGAGATCGGGGTGCCAATCAAGGCAGGTACGCTGGAGTTTACCGGCGAACCGCCAAAGTTTCATTCGTCTTCGGAGTACGGCGAAAGAGGATTCTGCCCGCACTGCGGCTCTCGCCTTCTATGGCGGCCACAGAACGGCGAAAACGAATGGGCTATCAGCGTCAACGTCGGCTCGCTCGACAATCCAGAGGATGTGATACCCAGCGCACACATTTTCGTGGACCGTCAGCTTCCCTGGTACCGGCCCGACGATTCCCTGCCCGGCCGACGTTCAGACGAGATGGAAGTAGTCGCCGCGGCCTGGAAGAAAGAACGCCTTGCCGAATCCTAACCGAGCCGCGCGAACGGGCACGCATCCTGGCGCCCATCCGACTGGACACAATGAATGGATGAGGGAATCAAAACGTCCTTCACCCGCAAGAATGTTGTTGGGATGCTGCGCCCTGCGGCAAGCTGGGCCTAGAATATCTTGCCGGACGCCACGAGCTGCATGACCAGGATGTAAAACATCATGATGACCCAGGTCGGCGCGAGGCCAAGGCCGATGGCAGGACGGTTCTCGGGGGAGCAATCGAAATTACGGAACATTTCCAGGACTCCTTTTACAAAGTCTCATCCGCGCCAAGTGGTCGGCATCGAACAGAGCAGCGCAAAAACTCCAAGGATCGCCATCCACGATGTCACCCTCAGAGACATCATAGATACTGCGAAATCGACTGAGCTTTGTCCCGGGATAAAAGGTCGCAGCACCGGCCTGCATGAACCGCGCCCCGTCACCGGCATCATCTAGACTTCCCCGAATGAAGGTGTAATCATCTAGTCTTTCAACCGAAAGAAGGTTGTCGGGATGCTGCCGCTCCGCACCCTCTCTCCGAGGGTTTCACTTGCTCTCTTGCTGACCCTAACCTTCGCGGTCGCGGCCTGTACGGCGCAACGCCCGACCCAACCGGCCCAAACCGAATCCCAAAGTATTGAACAGAATGACGCGCAGGACAGCCGCACCCGGGTAGATGAACTCACCGCCGAGATCGAAAGCGGAACCTTAGGCGGTAGTGATCTTGCGGAGGCATACAGAAACCGAGGCCTCGCCTGGAGTGACCTCGGCGAGCACCGCCGCGCAATCGCCGATTACGATCAGGCCATCCGCGTCGACCCGCAGTATGCAGCGGCGTACAACAGCCGAGGCGTAGCTTGGGCAGAACTCGGTGAACCGCACCGCGCAATCGCCGATTACGATCAGGCTATCCGGCTCGATCCCGGCTATGCATTCGCCTACAGAAACAGGGGTCTTCGTTGGGCTGACCTCGGCGAGCATCGCCGCGCAATCGAGGATTACGACGAAGCCATTCGTTCGGATCCGCAGTACGCAGCCGCCTATAATAGCCGGGGCAATGCTTGGGCTGACCTCGGTGAACCTCACCGCGCTATCGCCGATTACGATCAGGCCATCCGCGTCGATCCCGGCTATGTATTCGCCTACAGAAACAGAGGCCGTCGTTGGGCTGAACTCGGCGAACTCCGCCGCGCCATCGAGGATTATAACCAAGCCATCCGCGTCGACCCGGAATATGCAGCGGCCTATAACAGCCGGGGCATCGCTTGGAACGACCTAGATGAGCACTACCGCGCTATGGAGGACTACGATCAGGCCATCCGCCTCGATCCGAAACACGCGCTGGCCTATAATAATCGGGGAGTGTCTTGGGCTGACCTCGGCGAACACCGCCGCGCCATCGAAGACTACGATCAGGCCATCCGTCTCGACCCGGAATACGCGCTGGCCTACAGAAACAGGGGTCTTCGTTGGGCCGCCCTCGACGAGTATCACCGTGCCATTGAGGATTACGACGAAGCCATCCGTCTAGATCCGCAGTATGCAGCGGCCTATTATAGCCGAGGCAATGCTTGGGATGGCCTCGGCGAATACCGCCGCGCCATTGAGGACTACGATCACGCCATCCGCCTCGATCCGGAGTATGCGGCCGCCTATAACAATCGGGCAGTGTCGTGGGCTGACCTCGGCGAATACCGCCGCGCCATCGAAGACTACGATCACGCCATCCGTCTCAACCCGGAATACGCACTCGCCTACAGAAATCGGGGCCTCCGTTGGGCTGACCTCGGCGAATATCGCCGCGCCATTGAGGACTACGATCAAGCGCTCCGCATCAATCCGGACTACGCGTCGGCTTACTTCAACCGCGGAAATGCCTGGGGCAACCTCGGTGAATATTCTCAAGCGATCGAGAACTTCAACGAGGCTATCCGCTTGAGTCCGGAATATGCGCAGGCCTACAACAACCGTGGTCTCGCTTGGTACTACCTTGAGGAATACAATCTCGCGATTGAGAACTACGATAAGGCTTTGCAGCTCGATCCAGAATACGCGGAAACCTATAATAACCGGGGTGTCGCCTGGGCTGACCTCGGCGAGGATCGCCGCGCCATCGGAGATTACGACCAAGCCCTCCGCATCGATCCGGACGACGCCCTCGCCTATAACAACCGTGGTCTAGCCTGGGCCAACTTGGGCGAGTATCGCCGGGCTATCAAGGACTATGACCGGGCTCTACAGTTCGATCCGGAATTCACGCTCGCCTACAACAACCGTGGCCTTGCGTTGAAAGCACTTGGCAATGGTCAGGGTGAGATCGAACAATGAGAAGCGCCGATCGCGACGCGGTGTCCGCAGGTGTCTCCGACGCCCTGCCGAAACCCATGTTTCAACAAAAAAATTCCAGGAACTTCCTTGGTAGCAGAAGAGGAATTCATCGCCCGTGGCGGACGCCCAAAGGGCGGCAAGCCCCGACACGCGGATAAAGATTTTAATGCTATGGCTCGCCAACGCCTCGACGACGCGCATCATCGTCTGACTCAAGCGCGCGATTCAGGGTGTGCAAGGCCGGGTCGCCAACAGACTTGAGAAACTGTGCCGTCGTCGCCGGAAAGAGTTTAGCTCTCATGAGGGGTTTTGAATGCTCGCCAAGTCAGTGAGAGACAAAGACCGGCACCTTGGAACGCTCCAGAATCCCGGTTGCGTGGCTCCCAAATTGCTCAAATGCAAGGAAGCGTCGGTACGAAGACCCGATGACGATCACACCAGCGTCAACTCTCTCCGCTTCTTCCAGGAGAGTAGTCGTACGGTCACTCCCGCTCGGCAGTGATGATTTGGACACCTTGAAGCCGTGATCGATAGCATAGGCTTCGGCTTTATCGAGCAAGCGATCCGGGGATTCTCCACTCTTTGGCTTGCCCGCCGTGACCAGATGCAGGTTGGCGTCCGGGCATAGATCCGATTGAACGAACTGCTTGAAGGCTTTCGCACTATCCAGCGAGCCAGACAATGCAACCAGTGTGCTGGCTGGTTTCCATTCCGATTGCTCAGGCACGGCCAACATTGGTCTCAAACCCATCGCGATCAGATGCAGCACCGCCGCTACATCGTCCGCATTGCGCTCTCCTGGTGACCAGGGTCTGGTCGGAATTAGCGCCAGGTCCTGGAATCGCCAAACCGATGAAAGGGTCTCGTCTGTGTCTCCCCTGAGCGATACCGCCTGATAAACAACGTTGGCTCTTTTGCACTCATCTCCAAGGGCAATGAGTGAATCATTCGCGTCTTTCGTCGCGTCACGCAGGCGAGCCTCGATTAGCCTTACCCTGTAAGAGAACGCTCCCACCGGCGCTGGTCCAACCATCCCGATCCGGTCAACGTCCACAATGGCGCAGCCCGTGATCTTCGCGTTGTGTTGCCTTGCAAGCTCTACCGCTATCCTGCTTTGAGCCGCAGCAGCAGGAGAATGAGAAACGGAAACCAGAATACGGCGTAGCATTGATCGACTGCCTCCGGACGGTAACGGGCATTTCGAGAATCCGGAGGCATTATCCTCCTGATCCTTTCCGGCTTAGGATATTCACATTCAGGAGGTTCTTGGATTGATCTAGCGCAAAGCATGTATGAATGCGGTTGTTTACTTGAAGACGGTGATACCCTCTAACCTGTGAACTCCGCAGTTTCATTTTGATCATCCACTGCCGGATACTGGAAACTCTGGATTATGGCTCGACAAGGCAACTCCCTCTCCAGCGTGACCACCTTCGAGGTGGCCAGTCGTGCCCGTCACAATCCGAGAGCAACCTAGATGCCAAGCAGTCTTCTCCTGGCTCTCTATCTCGGAATTGCGGCTGCGCCAGTTGCTCTTGCCTGGATTTCGGACCTTCCCCCAAGACCCTTTCTCGATGATCTGTCGTCCGGGCTGGCCATGACCGCGTATGCGGTCATGCTGATGGAATTCCTCTTGTCAGGACGGTTTCGCTTCGTTTCGAGCAAAATCGGAATCGACCAGACGATGCGGTTCCATCAGCTCTTTGCCCGCACCCTCTTGGTCTTTGTTCTCATCCATCCGTTCATTTACACACTTCCGATCATTGCCAATCCCCCTCCCTGGGATCTTGCCGCCACCGGTTTCCTTAAACTGACAAACATTGGCATCCTCACCGGTATCGCCGGTTGGCTACTCCTGGGAGCACTGGTTCTCACGGCGATGGCGCGTGACGCACTTTCCTACAGCTATGAAACCTGGAGGCTCAGCCATGGCCTGGGCGCCATTCTGGTCGCCGCTCTTGTCGCCATCCATACATTCGATTCAGGCCGCTACAGTGGAACCGGGCCTTTGACGATATATTGGACCGGTCTTCTCGGCATCGCTGCGGTCTCGATGCTGTACGTCTATCTGGTCTCTCCGCTTCTAAAGCTGCTCTCGCCTTTCGAGGTTATCTCGGTCCGGCAAATCGCCGAGAGAACCTGGGAGCTCACGATTGCGCGAAGGGACAGGAGGCCGATCCGGTTCAAGGCCGGTCAGTTCTTCTGGTTGGGCATTACCCGGCATCCGTTCACCCTGAGAGAGAACCCTTTCTCCATTGCATCCGCCCCTGCGAACAACAGGCAGGTTCAGTTTGTCATCAAGGAGCTGGGCGACTTCACCCGTTCGATCTCCCGCATAAGCCCCGGCCAGCGTGCCTGGGTCGATGGTCCTCATGGTGGCCTCAGCCTGCCGGAACCCGATGCTCCGGGTGTAGGTCTCATCGCGGGTGGTGTAGGGATTGCGCCGCTTCTCAGCGTGTTACGCGAGATGAGAGCGCGTGGAGACGAACGGCCTGTCATCTTGCTCTACGGAAACCGGCGCGAGGACCAGATTGTCTATCGAGAAGAACTTGAGAACCTTGCCGCTACGTCGGACCTCAATGTGACACACCTGTTAGGTGAGCCTCCGGATGGTTGGTCCGGGGCAACCGGCCTGGTGGATGCCCAGGTAATCGGAGATATTTTTGGCCAGCGAAAAGGGTCGCAAGGCTGGACGTATCTGCTCTGCGGGCCACCAGCAATGTTGAATGCAGCCGAGGCAGGACTGATGGCTCATGGTGTTCCTGCCAGCCAGATCGTGAGTGAAAGGTTTGTTTACGATTAAGGAGTGGGCTCCATGAATCTGCCCAACCACCGAAAGAACCTGTTGAAGTGGACCATTGTCTCCCTGGCGCTCTTCAGCGTGGCATTGGCTTTTGCCCTTCGGTAATTCTCCAGAACTCTGACAGGACGCGAGCGGCAGATCCGTTGTTGCTGATCAACAGGGCGTGGCCGGAGGATTGCATTGCACGCGCCATCATTCGGATTTTTGAAGTTCCGCACCGGCGGAGCCGCAAGCGGGCTCTGCAACAAGGGTCACGGTTCTGGGAGTCGCTCTTCAAGCCGCTGCGCGAGGCTCTGGGGGCAGGAGCCGAGATGGAGCAGGCACTCATCGCAAAGGGCAAACCAATCGCTTTGACGCTAGCAGTCAATTCGCGCGGGAAGGCCTGGACCGAAGCGGGGCTACGGGCGAGCTGGCGCAAGTTGCGGATCGCGCTCGAGGAGAAGGGGGCGGTTGAACCTGGGCTTACCATCCACGGCCTACGGCACACGGTGGCGACCTTCCTCAAAGAGGCAGGGTGGGACGAGGATACGATCAAGGACCTGCTGGGCCAGAAGGAAATCGCGATGGCGCAGCACTATAGCCGCGACGCTGATCTGCGCCGGAAAATGGAAAAACTGTTGGAAATATGGGACGGCGACGAGGCCAAAATGAGAACGGTTTTGTCAAACCCTGGGAAAAAAGTGTCAAACCTCGCCTTACACAAAAAATTGCAAGGCAAAAAATCACAATGATTCCAGGAACTTCCTTGGTAGCGGGGGAGGGATTCGAACCCCCGACACGCGGATTATGATTCCGCTGCTCTAACCAACTGAGCTACCCCGCCACACGTCAGGAAGTGGCGCTTGATTTATTGGTGCGGGCGGTCTCTGTCAAGCGCTTTACGGACGGGCCAACCGGCCGCCCTCGCCGATCGCCGCCCCTCCCCGCCGGCAATAACCACGGTATCGAGGGCCATCTTGCACGCTTACCAGAGGTCGGGCTCATCTTTTTCACGCTTTTCTGGCAAGAAGCTCCGAATTGGCATTTGCGACCACGCGTTTTTCAGCTAAGAGAATCCATCCACCTGAAACACCCTGCCGCATGAAGCGGGGTTCAGCGACGGATCGCAACGCCGGTTTTAAGCAGGGAGCGGTGCAAGGCGGACCATGGCCTATTTTATGCAGCAGTTGATCAACGGGCTGACGCTCGGTTCGATCTACGGCCTTATCGCCATCGGCTATACGATGGTTTACGGCATCATCGGCATGATCAATTTCGCCCACGGCGAAATCTACATGATCGCGGCCTTCGTGGCGGTTATCGGCTTTACGGTGCTGGCAAGCTTCCAGGCACCCTTGTTGCTGGCGATCCTGATCGTGCTGATCCTCTCCATGCTGATCACAGCGGTCTATGGCTGGACGGTCGAGCGGGTCGCCTACCGGCCGCTGCGCGGGTCGTTCAGGCTGGCGCCGCTGATCTCGGCCATCGGCATGTCGATCTTCCTGCAAAACTACGTCCAGTTGATGCAGGGCGCGCGCAACAAGCCGGTCCCGCCGATGATTCAGGGTGGCTTCACGATCATGCAGGACGGCGACTTCACGGTGCAGCTTTCCTATCTGCAGATCATCATCGTGGTGACCACGGTCGGGCTGATGTATGGCTTTACCAGTTTCATCAACACCACCTCGATCGGACGACAGCAACGCGCCTGCGAACAGGACAAGACCATGTCTGCGTTGCTGGGCGTCAACGTGGACCGCACGGTGTCCCTCACCTTCGTCATGGGCGCGGCCTTGGCCGCCGTCGCCGGTGTCATGGTCACGCTTTACTACGGCGTGGTGGACTTCTACCTAGGCTTTCTGGCGGGCCTGAAGGCCTTCACGGCTGCGGTGCTCGGTGGCATCGGTTCCCTGCCCGGCGCGATGCTCGGTGGGCTCCTGATCGGTCTGATCGAGGCCATGTGGGCCGGATATTTCTCCAGCGAATGGAAGGATGTCGCGGCTTTCTCCATCCTGGTGCTCGTGCTGATCTTCCGGCCGCAAGGGCTGTTGGGCCGGCCCGAGATCGAGAAGGTCTAAGACCCATGGCGCGCCAACCCGTAGAACGTACGCCGCTCGATTTCTCCGAGATCGGTCGGGAACTGGGCCTGACCGCCGTCGTCGGCCTCGGCCTCACCATCCCCCTTCTCAGTTTGAAGACCGTCGATGATGTCGGCGGGTTGCAGATTGTCGGCCGCTGGACGGAAACGGCATTGGTGATCCTGTTGCTGGTTCTGGGTCGCTTCGGGTTGATTTTGCTGCGCGAGACCGGACGCGAAATTCCGGTCGTCCTAGGCGGCGGACTGATGGGCCTTGTCGGCTTGTTGGACCTGCTGCGCAATCAGCTTTCAGCGATGACCGGGGGCGAGCCCTGGGACGGCATTTTCCCGAGCTACACGCTCGCCTTCCTGGCGGGTGCGGGAGGCGCGATTCTGGCCCTGCGCGCCGGGATGCAGCTTTCTCGCCGGTACTCCAACCTGACCCGTGGCGAACGCGATGCGCGGGCCGAAGCACGCGCCGAAACCTTCCGCGGTTTTATCACGCTGCTCGCGGCGTTGGCGGTCGTGATGGCGGTCATCCTGCCCTTCATGCCCTTTTCCAACCGCTATGTGATCGACGTGGCAACCTTGATCGTTACCTACGTGATGCTGGGTTGGGGCCTGAACATCATCGTCGGTTACGCCGGCCTTCTGGACCTTGGGTATGTCGCCTTTTATGCCGTGGGCGCTTACTCCTACGCGCTGGGCGCTCAGTATCTGGGAGTCAGCTTCTGGCTGGCCCTGCCCTTCGCGGGAATTCTAGCGGCCTCCTTTGGCCTGATCCTGGGGTTCCCGGTCCTGCGCCTGCGCGGCGACTACTTCGCGATCGTGACCTTGGGATTCGGTGAGATCGTTCGCATCATTCTGATCAACTGGTACCCGGTGACCAAAGGGCCGGACGGGCTTTCCGGCATTCCCAGACCAGACTTTTTCGGACTGGCCGTCTTCAGCCGCAACGCCATCGACGGCCTGCCTCCATTCCACGAATTTTTCGGGTTGGAGTACGCATCAGAGCATCGCATCTACTTCCTCTATTATCTGATCCTCATCATGGCCTCGCTGGTCGCCATCTTCACGCTGCGAATCAGACGGCTGCCCATCGGGCGCGCGTGGGAAGCCCTGCGCGAGGACGACATCGCCTGTGCTTCACTGGGCATCAACCGCACGACGATCAAGCTTGCCGCCTTTGCTATTTCGGCAGCCTGGGGCGGCCTCGCCGGTGCTTTCTTCGCAACGCGGCAGGGTTTCATCAGTCCAGAGAGCTTCACCTTTATCGAGAGTGCGATCATCCTGGCCATCGTCGTGATGGGCGGCATGGGCTCGCTGGTGGGTATCGCCTGCGCCGCGATCCTCTTGATTGGCCTGCCGGAAGTGTTTCGAGAACTGGCCGAGTACCGGATGGTGGCCTTTGGCGCGGGCTTGGTCTTCATCATGATCTGGCGGCCGCAAGGCTTGCTGTCGCATCGAGAGCCATCTGTTCTGTTACACGGCAAGGACGGTAGAGGCGGCATGAAACCTGCCGCTGATCCGGCGGCGGCCCTGGCCGAGGCGACGAAGGAGTCCGCCTCATGAACCGGGATCTGCTGACAGTCGAGCATCTGACCATGCGATTCGGCGGCCTGGTCGCCGTCGATGACGTGGAGTTTGTTGCCCGCGATCGCGAAATCACCGCGGTCATAGGACCCAACGGGGCCGGCAAAACCACGGTCTTCAACTGCCTGACCGGTTTTTACCAGCCGACGGTCGGGCGGTTGACCCTGACCCACGAGGACGGCCAGCAGTTCCTTCTGGAACGGTTGGAGGCCTATCGCATCGGCCGCGATGCCCGCGTTGCCCGTACCTTCCAGAATATCCGACTCTTCCCGCGCATGACGGTCCTGGAGAACCTTCTGGTCGCTCAGCACACCAACTTGATGCGGGCCAGTGCCTTTTCAGTGGCCGGGCTGTTTGGACTGCCCGGGTACAAGAAAGCTGAAAAGAAGGCGATCGAGAAAGCGCGCTACTATCTCGACCGGACGGGCCTGACGCCGGTTGCCGACTGGCAGGCAGGCAACCTTCCCTACGGCGCTCAACGGCGCCTGGAAATCGCGCGTTCCATGTGCACCGACCCGGTCTTGCTTTGCCTCGACGAGCCTGCTGCGGGCTTGAATCCCCGTGAGTCCGCCGAGCTGAATCAGTTGCTTTTGCAGCTGCGCAACGAACAGGATATCGGTGTGCTTTTGATCGAACATGACATGAGCGTCGTCATGCAGATTTCCGACCATGTGATCGTGCTGGACTACGGCAAGAAGATCGCCGACGGTACGGCTCAGGAAGTGCAATCGGACCCCAAGGTCATTGCCGCCTATTTGGGCGAGGAAGAGGAGGCGCTTTAGATGCTGAGCGTCAAGGGCGTCCACACATTCTATGGCGCGATCGAAGCTCTAAAGGGCGTCGATGTCGAGGTTGCCGAGGGCGAGATCGTGACCCTGATCGGTGCCAACGGCGCTGGCAAGTCGACGCTGCTAATGACGATCTGCGGTGTCACCAAAGCGCGGCGCGGAACGGTTTCTTTCACGGGCAAGGACATTACTGGCAAGCGCACCGACGAGATCGTCCGCCATGGCATCGCCTGCGCGCCGGAAGGCAGGCGGATTTTCCCGCGCATGACCGTGCGAGAGAACCTGCAAATGGGCGCGCTGACGTCCGATCCGGCGCGTTACGATCATAACCTGGAAGTCGCTTACACTCTTTTCCCGCGCTTGAAAGAGCGCGAGAACCAACGCGGCGGCACGCTGTCTGGTGGCGAACAGCAGATGCTGGCCATCGGGCGGGCGCTGATGAGCGAACCGCGCCTTTTGCTGCTGGACGAGCCGTCCCTCGGCTTGGCGCCGCTGGTGGTCAAACAGATTTTCGAGGCCATCCGTCAGATCAATGCGGAGCGCCGCATGACGGTCTTGCTTGTGGAACAAAACGCCCACCATGCCTTGCGGCTCGCCAACCGGGGTTATGTTCTTGTAACTGGCCAGATCACCTTGACCGGAACCGGCAAGGAGTTGCTGGAGAATCCCGAAGTGAAGGCGGCCTACCTAGAAGGAGGCCACGCATGAGCGCGATCTTCTCACAGTCTCTGCCTGTCTTCATCGTATTGACCGCCGCTTTCGGGATTTGTGCTTGGCTTTCCGGCCAGGCAATGGCTAACGGATGGCGGCCTCTTTGGGTGGCGCTTTTCTATGCGGGTTTGATAGCGTTGGCGCATCGCTTTTTGCTGTTTGCGCTTCGCGACGCAAGCCTGCTGGATTTCCTGGGTTTCGTACTTTCTTTGATATTTTTCTGTGCGATCGCTTGGTTCGCCTATCGCAAACGCCGGGCCGATCGCATGGTTTCGCAATATCCGTGGCTCTATCAGCGCGCTGGGTTAATCGGGTGGCGCGCGCTACGGGACTAGCTTTGGTGGAGGCATGCCGCCAAAGGGGCGACCCCCTGGGTTTGTGGGGCGCCGTTACTTGCAGGGAGATCAAGAGGAGACTCCACCCATGAAGAAGATTCTACTCTCTACAGCCGCTGCTGCCATCTTCGCCCTTGTGGCCCAGAGCGCGAACGCGGAGATCAAAATCGCCACCGCCGGTCCGATGACCGGTCAGTATGCCTCCTTCGGCGAGCAGATGCAGAAAGGCGCCGAGGCGGCCGTTCGTGACATCAACGCGGCCGGCGGGATTTTGGGCGAACAGCTTTCGCTGTCCGTAGGTGATGACCGCTGCGATCCTAAGGAAGCAGTGGCCGTGGCCAACAAGTTCGTGAACGACGGTGTCGTTTTCGTTGCCGGTCACTTCTGTTCCGGTTCCTCGATCCCGGCTTCCGCCGTTTACAACGAGGAAGGCATCATTCAGATATCGCCAGCCTCGACCAACCCAAAGCTGACGGAACAGGGTTTTTCGAACGTGTTCCGCACTTGCGGTCGTGACGACCAGCAGGGTGATTACGCCGGCGCTTGGCTCGGCAGGCACTATATCGGCAAGAAGGTTGCCTTCGCGCACGACAAGCAGGCCTACTCCAAGGGACTTGCCGATCTGACGCTGGCCGCCTTCGAGAAGGCCGGCGGCAAAGCCGTTCTCGTCGAGACCGTCAACCCCGGCGAACGCGACTATTCTGCGTTCGTGACAAAGCTGAAAGCCGCTGGCATCGATGCCCTCTACTATGGTGGTTACCACACCGAGTTGGGCCTAATTTCCCGGCAGATGCGTGAACAGGGCCTCAACGCCCAGATCCTGTCGGGCGATGCGCTCAACACGTTGGAGTTCTGGTCCATCACCGGCGATGCCGGCGAAGGTCTGCTTTTCACCTTCGCGCCGGACCCGCGCGCAAAACCGGAAGCCAAGGAGATCGTCGATCGCTTCAAGGCCGAGGGTTATGATCCCGAGGGTTACACGCTGTACACCTACGCCGCCATTCAGGCTTGGGCAGCAGCCGCTACCGCAGCCGGTTCACTGGACAACGCGGCCATTGAAGCCAAGCTCCGGGAATTGGACTTCTCTACGGTCATCGGGCCGCTCAATTTCAACGAATTGGGCGATCGTACGACGGCTGACTATACCTGGTACGAATGGACCAAGGGCAACTACGTAGAGGTGGGTGACGTCGCCCCCAAAATGTAAGTTTGTCAAAGGCCATGTGCCTGAAAAGGAAAGGCCCGGCGGAAAGCCGGGCCTTTCTCTTTTGATAAAGCCTTGAACCGTTTGTCTCACACCTTCCGCGGGCCGAACAGGAGCCAGGCAAGGAACCCGAGGAACGGAAAGACCAACAAAACGACGATCCAGATAACCTTACCCCCCATGGAGGCGTTGGACTGGACGATATGCAATCCCGCCCAAACGATCAGAACCAGAAGGATCAGACCAAATACACCTACGAATTCCATCCCCATCATCGCTTTCATTCCCTTCCCGGCGCGGTATTAGAATAGGCTTAATCTTCAAGCAGTGCTGCGACCTTCAATGCAACGCCCATCGACCCCTCTACCTTAAGCTTTCCCATCATGAAAGCCACATTGGGATCGAGATCGCCGCCAATGAGCTTCCGGGCATTTTCGAGAGAAAGGCGCAGCGTCGTGTCGGCATCCCCGCTAAGTCCGTTCTCTATGATAGCGGTTGTACCTGTCCCATCCCAGGACACCGCGCCATCATCACCAAGATCGAAGTTTACTTTGTAGCCAAGAGGCGGGTTCTGGTTAGCCACGGCACGTAGCTTGTCGATGATCGGCTCTAGACCCATTGCATTCATTCCCCCTGATGGCCGGGCCGCCACCGCAGGCTTAAGCGACTTCCTGGTTGCGCAGTTCGCTACCAACTATCCAGCCGCCGCCAAGCACCTGACTCCCGTCATAGAGAACTGCCGCCTGGCCGGGCGCGATACCATGCTGGGGCTCAACCAAGTCAATGACGGCGCCGCCACCCGGACTCGCCATCACCCGTGCAGCGGCGGCCGGTTGGGCCGAACGCAGTTTTACCTGGCAACTCCGGCCTTCCTGCCCCAAGGGGCGTCCATCCAGCCAATTCAATTCCTTCACGAAGACCCGATCGCGCGCCAGGGCCGATTTTGGTCCGACGACCACCCGCGCCGCTTGCGCGTCTATAGCCACGACATAGAGCGGATCGGCGGTACCGCCGATCCCAATTCCGCGGCGCTGCCCGATTGTGAAATTGATGATGCCCTCATGGTGCCCCAGCACTTGCCCTTTCAGGTCGACAATCTCGCCCGGGTCCAAGGCGCCGGGACGTAAGCGTGAGACCACCTGCGCATAAGACCCATTGGGGACAAAGCAAATATCCTGACTGTCCGGCTTCGCCGCGACCGGCAGGTTCAATTCCTCGGCCAGTTTACGCGTTTCGCTTTTGGGAAGACCGCCAAGCGGAAAGCGCAGAAAATCCAACTGCTCAGGCGTTGTCGCAAACAGGAAGTAGCTTTGATCCCGGCTATCGTCCTCGGCTTGATGAAGCTCAGTTCCGCTGACGCCCGCCTCGCGCCGTACATAGTGACCGGTGGCCAAAGCCGCCGCACCCAACTCTTTCGCCGTGGAAAGCAGATCCCGAAACTTAACCGTCTGATTGCAACGCACACAGGGAATCGGCGTTTCACCGCGCATGTAGCTGTCGGCAAAATCCTCGATCACCGATTCCGAAAAACGGCTCTCGTAATCCAGTACGTAGTGCGGGATACCGATTGTCTCGGCAACACGGCGCGCATCATAGATGTCCTGACCCGCGCAGCAGGCACCCTTGCGTTGAACGGCGGCGCCGTGATCGTAAAGCTGCAAGGTGATGCCCACCACGTCGTAGCCCTCGCGCTTCAACAACGCGGCAGCAACCGAAGAGTCGACGCCACCCGACATGGCGACCACAACACGCGTGTCGGCGGGAGCGCCCGGCAATCCCAGGCTGTTGGTTGATTCAAGGCTACGCATCATGAGGCGGAATATAGGCACGGCAGCGCAAAACGCAAATCCCGTTGCGTAGCAGCCCGAGTCATATCCCTATAAATGCTTGATTCGTTGCAAGAACTGGAAGAACGGCTGCGGCGCGGCAGGCAACCCAAGATAAGCGGTGAAGTGGCCCTGTGGTCGGATTGTGACGTTCTCGTCCGGCAAGCGCCAGTCGCGCGCCAGCGCACGGCCTTCGGAAATTGGCATGATCTCGTCTTCAACACCCAACAGCATGAAGATTCGCTCCGGCGGCAGCGGCGCATCACGTTCCGGCTCGACCAGCGGCGCATAGCGGCGCAGCAGGTCGTCCGTCCAACCGGCCTTGGCCAGACGTTCGGGCAGGCGCATTTCCCCGGCAAGGCGCCCCCCCATCTTCAAAGTTGAAACCCGCCCACTGACCACCATCAACATCAAGGCATCCGGCTTGTAGGCATCGGGCCAGTGGCGTGATGCGCAAGCTAGTTTCTGGGCTGTCAGTCCACCCAAGCTTACACCGGCCAGCCCTACCGGGCCGCCGCCCTGCCCCCGCGCCCAGGCAATCAAGAGCGCAGCCTCGAGCAGATGGCGGCTGATATAATTGATAAAGCCGAAGGGGCCTGTCGAAAGCACCTCCTCGCCGCCGAATGTGCCGGGAGCCCGGCGACGGCCATGTCCGGGGCCTTCGGCTCGAATCAGCCGAAAGCCCTGTTTGACCGCTAACATCGCCGCATCGTTGAATCCCGCCCAAAAATCCGTCTCCATGGAAATACCGTGGAGAAAAACCAAGGTAGGTGGATCAACAGCATCAACAGGCTCTATGACCCGGGCCCAGAGCGGTGCGCCGTCGTTTTCGGACTGGCCTTCCGCAGTTATCCAGCGATGTCGGACACCGCCCTCGATCATGCTGTGGGTCTGCCGCAATTTGGCAGTTGCTTGCGTGGGGTCCAGGAAGCGTACCGGGTCGGCCGCCGCTCCGTCGAAGGACGTTCCTAACTTTTCCGGGGTTGCTATATCCCAAGACAAGGGCGGCAACCGCCCCAACAGCTTGAGCGGCAGAAAAAGGCTACGGGCGTTCATGAAGCGGTCGGCTGCGCCCATGCGTGCCGCTTCCAGCGCTACTAAGTCGATGCTTGCGGCGTCAGCGCCAAAAAACCCTTCCTGCCAACGCCGGTCCGCGCCGACCCATTCGTGGCGCTGCTCCTCGGCCCTTCCCAGCAACAACGCCAACCCACGCTCCCAACCGGGACCTGGCGGCAGGGGCTTGCCGATTCCTGCGACGTAGTCGGCAGGGTCATAATCCACGGCCTCCGCGAGGCTCCAGGCACGCGACAAGGGCTGAAACCAGTCCAGAATTCCGCGCAGTGTCAGACGATCGAACCAGGGCCGGAAGACGAAAGGCTCAACACGCTCCGCCTGCCTTAACAATTTCATCGCTCGCTCGGCAGCACTCCGCATCGAATACGCGCCCCCTAAAATTCGCGACTTACCGACTTCACCCACTTGTGACTCGCCGTGTTCGGCTTGACCTTTGCCCGCGCTGGATACGACCCCTAAGGTTGCCGTCTGGCCTATTTTGCACAGATGGCCTGCCCGATGGGAGGCAAAGATGAGATTTCCGAAACTTACGATACTGACTTTGGCTTGGCTGTTGGTCGCGATAGTAGCGCCTAGAGCCGATGAACCGGCATGGCCCCGGAACTGGGTCGTGATTTCCACACCCCATAGCTATGGCGCTCTCGTCGAGCGTTTCAACGATGCCGTGGCCGAGCAGCAAATGGGGATCGTGTCTCGGGCCAGCGCCACCGTCGGCGTCAAGAAGCTCCTTGACGAGGATATACCCGGCAACATGGTCATAGGCGTCTACCGTCCCGATTTCGCCAAGCGCATGCTGGCGGCCTCGATCCCGGCGGGTATCGAAGCGCCGATCCGTTTCTACATTACCGAGAACAGCGATGGGACGGCGACGCTCAGCTACGCTCCTCCCAGTGAGGTTTTTGCGCCCTACGACGACGGCGGTGTAGCACTCGATGATCTGGCGCGCGAACTTGATGTCATCTTCAAAGCAATCGCGGAAAAGGCGACGGCCGGATAGCTTCGCCACTTCATCGGGCGGCGGCGTCCAGACCCATCTGCCAGAAACCCACCTCTAACCGGGTGGCGGCCGCGAATGTTTCCTGAATCGTCGCCCAGCGAAGGTTCGCCGTCGGGCGATCACCCAAGCGATCGCTGGCAACACGTTCGATCTGCGCAGCTGCCGCGGCCGCAATCTCCTGGTACTCCACACCACCATAGGTCTCAATCCAGGAGCGATAGGGGTTGGCTGCCAGTGTGGCGCTACTATCGGCGAGCAAACGCGAACCGATTTCGCCATAACCGACTACACAGGGCGCCAATGCCACTAACAGATCCAGTAGGTCTCCGGCCAGACCACGCTCCAGGACAAAACGCGTATAGGCCATGTTGGCAGGGTGCTCGACGGTGGCTTCCAACGCCTTTGCATCTATTCCCCACCCTGCCGCCAAATCGACATGCAGCAGCATCTCATGATTAAGGAGACCATCCAGGGTCGCAACGGCTGCCCGCATATCAGAAAGAGTTTCGCTTTTATAGACCGCCAGAGCGTAAGCGCGCGCGAAATGCTTCAGGAACAGATAGTCCTGCGCCAGATAAAATCGAAATGCCTCGATCTCGAGCGTCCCTGCCGCGAGCGCACGAACAAAAGAATGGTTGGTATAGGCTGCCCAGTCATCGCGGCAGTTGGCCTTCAATTCCTCAAACAGTGCCGCCACTGACAGCGGTCCTACTCGAAAAGCATATTGCGGGTTTCGGCGGGCAGCTTGACCGTCAGGCCATCAAGATCATCATTCATGATGATCTGGCAGCCCAGGCGAGAGGTTTCAGTAAGACCGAAAGCGAGATCGAGCATATCCTCTTCATCTTCGGAAGCATCTTCCAACTTGGTATACCAATCGGCTTCCAGGATGACGTGGCAGGTGGAACAGGCGAGCGAGCCTTCACAAGCACCTTCGATATCGACGTCATTGCGGTGCGCTATCTCCAGCACCGAT
Organism: Limibacillus halophilus; assembly: GCF_014191775.1. NCBI lineage: Bacteria > Pseudomonadati > Pseudomonadota > Alphaproteobacteria > Rhodospirillales > Rhodovibrionaceae > Limibacillus > Limibacillus halophilus. The sequence continues at coordinate 134,401 of NZ_JACHXA010000003.1, forward strand.
AGGCCAACCGGCGCATCGACTTCCTTGCGATTTCCATCCCGCTCGATGAAGACCATCTTCGGCATACTCTCGAAACTCCTCTTCACGATAACCTTTGTTTGCTTCTATTCCGCCGCACCCTGGCGTTTCTGCGCCCGCAGCGCCCGCACCGCGTCCGAAAGCGTCGCCACGGCAAAATCTACGTCGACTTCACTCGTGAAACGGCCCAGGGCCAAACGCATCGACTGGCGTGACTGCGCTTCGTCCAAACCCAGCGCACCCAATACATAAGACGGCTCGACTTCCGCCGAACTGCAAGCGGACCCCGTTGAAAACGCCAAGTCGGGGACAGCGGCAATTAGCGATTGAGCATTAACACCTGCGAACCGGAGATTGAGATTGCCCGCGATCCGCTGGTCCCACTCGCCATTGACCGTTACACCTTCAACGCGCGCCCTTAAACCATCGAGCAGGCGCGCGCGCAAGGCCGAAACACGGGCATTGTCGCTCTCCCGCTCCTCACCGGCGATGCGACAAGCCTCACCGAAACCTATGCAGAGCGGCGCCGGCAGTGTTCCGGATCGCAACCCACGCTCTTGCCCACCGCCGTCGAACAAGGGCTCCAGGCGAACACGTGGGCGGCGGCGCACGTAAAGCGCCCCCATACCTTTGGGACCATAGATTTTATGGCTGGACAGGCTCAATAGGTCGATCTGCATGGCTTCCATGTCCAATGCGATGCGTCCTGCAGCCTGTGCGGCGTCGCTGTGAAACAGGACACCGCGCGCACGGCAAAGCGCGCCAATCCGGGCCAAAGGCTGTATCACGCCCGTTTCGTTGTTTACCGCCATCACGCAAACCAGAGCGGTTTTGGATTCCAGGGCCAGGGCGAGCTTGTCCATATCAACCAAGCCGCTGGGAAGAACCGGCAGATAGGTGGCGCGAAAACCTTCACGCTCGAGCGCGCGAACGGACTCCAACACACACTTATGCTCGGTTGCCAGGGTGACTATGTGATCGAGCCCCTTGTGCCGCCTCAAGAAGCGTGCGGCTCCCTTGATCGCAAGATTGTTCGCCTCAGTTGCGCCCGACGTAAAAATCACCTCGCGAGGGTCAGCGCCGATCAAGGCGGCGACCTGCTCGCGCGCCTCCTCGACGGCGGCGGCGACTGCCCTGCCAGGGCTGTGCTCGACACTGTGAGGATTGGCAAAGAACTCCGTGAAATAGGGCTCCATCGCCTTGAAAACTCTCGGATCGAGGGGCGTTGTGGCTTGATAGTCCAGATACACCGGCGTTTTAGGCGTATTGTCCTTTGTCACTTTGGATTTTGTTTCCATGTTCAAGCCGCAGCCCGACTGCGGTCATAAAGCGCAAGCCATGCTTTAAGGAATCGCGGTAAGTCCTCCGCCTGACTGTTCCAACCCAAGCTGATCCGAATTGCCGAGGCGGCAGCATCGGGTTCGACGCCCATTGCGCGCAGAACATGAGAGGGTGTTACCTTGCCGGAAGAACAAGCCGAGCCGGCGCTGACGGCAAAACCTGCCAAATCCATCGCCATCACTTGTGTTTCAGCAGGCAATCGCGGCACGCCTAGACAAATCGTGTTTGCAACTCTGGGCGCGCCGTCGCCATAAATCACGGCCTCCGGCGCTTCTGCCAGAACAGCATCCTCAAAAGCCTGCCGCCAGGCTCCCAAGCGGTCCATCGCGTCCTGACGACCCTGCTCGGCCTCCCTGGCCGCGGCAGCAAAGCCTACGATACCAATTAGGTTCTCGGTTCCGGCACGACGGCGGCGCTCCTGGCCGCCTCCGCGCACCAATGGGGTCACACTGAGTCCGTCGCGCTGTATCAACAAGCCACAACCCGCCGGACCACCGATCTTATGTGCAGAGAGCGATAGGAGGTCGACACCAAGCTCGCTGAAGGAAAGTCGAAGCTTTCCGGCAGCCTGCACGGCATCGCAATGCACGAGAGCGCCAACGCTCTTTGCCAAGGCCACGACGTCTTCCAGGGGTTGAACAACGCCGGTCTCATTGTTGACCAGCATTACGGAAACCATCGCTGGCGTCGGCTTGCGGCTCAGACGCGCAGCCAACCACTCGAGATCGACCAAGCCGTTCTCACACAAGGGGATGATTTCGGCGTCGGCGCAAGACTGCAGCAGCGAATCATGCTCGCCGGCGGAAAGCAGGATCGGGCCCTGCTTCGCAGTCAGTAATGCCTGGTTGTTCGCTTCGGTCGCGCCGGAGGTAAAAACAAGCTGCCCGCTGCCCGCTCCAAACAAGTGCGCCAGATCCTGGCGCGCGTCATCCAAAAGGCCTCGCGCCTTGCGGCCAAACCCATGCACGGACGATGCGTTGCCGCAAACTTCCAACGCCGCCAGCACCGCTGATCGGGCTGCAGGCCGCAATGGCGAGGTTGCATTGTGGTCCAAATAGGTCGCTGCTGCTTTCATCGTCGTCCAGGTCAAAGATCCGCGTGGAAGGCTCCAGTTAAAAAAAATCGCTGATTGCGATGCCGGATAGGACTTTATCGGGAAGCCACCAGTTTATCCGACTCCAAATCGGCGCCTCTGTCGTGGCTTACTTTGTCGAGAGCAGCTGGAAATCTGTCCAGACCACTTGTACCTAGAACGCGGCGATTGACAATGTCGGCAACCGAGACGGAGGAAAGATACAGGTAGATCTGATTTCCGAGTTCTTCCCATAGATCGTGTGTCAGACATCGACTTTGATTGCCGCGGCAACCGTAAGGTTGGCCCGGCATGCAGCGCGTCGCGCGAATTGGCTCATCAACGGCCATTATTATGTCGGAGATACGGGTCTCGGCGGCAGGCCGGGCGAGTAGATAGCCGCCGCCAGGACCACGTACGGAAGTGACGAGATTGGCCCGACGCAGTTTGGCGAATAGCTGCTCCAGGTAGGACAAGGATATCTCCTGCCGTTCGGCGATATCCGCCAGGGTGATGGGCTTGCCAATAGATTCGCAAGCCAAGTCGACCAACGCCATGACGGCATAACGACCTTTCGTACTCAATCTCATTTTCCCTACCTCCTAGCGATCCGAAGAAACATGGAGGGCGTCAGCACTTACCGCCGCTTGCGGTCGCCTCGTGTTCCTCTCCGGGGCTGCCGACCGCAGGTGTCCCGGTCGTATTTTGCCCCTTCTCCTCGACGATGTTCTCAAGCTCGTCCAATCGGCCACGCAATCGCGTGACTTCGTCCATCAGTCCCTCCAATGCACGTGCTACCGGGTCGGGCAAGTCACCAACGGGCGTACCATAGGCAACAAAGGGAGCAGGATCGGCCGAACGGCCGGCCTGGGCCACGACCTTAGCCGGAATACCAACCACTGTGACGTTGTTCCCCACATCCTTGGTAACCACGGCGTTCGCGCCCACACGCGCACAGTTACCCACGGTCACGGGCCCGAGCACCTGTGCGCCGGACCCGACAATCACGTTGTTGAGCAGCGTTGGGTGTCGCTTTTGGTTACGCTGTGCATCACTGTCCACCGACGGTGCGACGCCACCCAGAGTAACACCTTGATAAAGCGTCACGTCGTCGCCGATTTCAGCCGTCTCACCAATAACCACGCCCATTCCGTGGTCGATGAAAAACCGACGACCGATGCGCGCACCTGGATGAATCTCGATCCCGGTAAGAAAGCGGGCCACGGCCGTGATCCAACGCCCCAACAGGTGTAACCTCCGCTCCCAGAACCAGTGAGCGAGGCGATACATCATCGTGGCCTGGAAACCCGGATAACAAAGCACTACCTCAAGGGCAGACTTCGCCGCGGGGTCGCGGGCGAGACTTGAATCGATTTCTTCTTTAAGAGACTTGAGAAAGCCCTTGCTTGCCATGCTACACTCCGCCGCCTATTAAACCACTGCCTATCGGCCCCACACATCACCATGTGGTGGCCGATGAGCTGATCGAACAGGTACCAAACTGCAGAAAACCTACCTGTCCAGTCAAGTATTGCACAGCGACCCGCCTGAAAAAGGCTCGCAATACCATACTGTAAGAGTCAGATATTTGTTCGATGATGGTCAATGTAAAGCTGAGGTAATGCGACAATATGCCTGATGTGATCATAAATGGGCCGGAAGGCCGCCTCGAAGGCCGCTACTTGCACAATCGGGAAGCCAATGCGCCGGTCGCAATTATTTTGCACCCGCACCCGCAGCACGGCGGAACGATGAACAACAAGGTGGCCTATCACCTGTTCCACACATTCGCCAAGCAAGGCTTCTCAGTCCTGCGGTTCAATTTCCGCGGTGTCGGCCGAAGCCAGGGCGTCTATGACCGTGGCGAGGGTGAATTGTCGGATGCGGCTTCTGCGTTGGATTGGTTGCAGACAATCAATCCGAACGCACGCGCTTGCTGGGTCGCAGGCTTTTCATTCGGAGCATGGATTGGCATGCAGCTATTGATGCGGCGGCCAGAGATCGAAGGCTTCGTCTCGGTCGCGCCGCCGGCGAACATGTACGATTTCACCTTCCTGGCTCCCTGTCCCTCTTCCGGGCTGATCGTCCAGGGCCAGAAGGACGAGTTGGTGCCGGAACCCTCGGTCGCGAAGCTGGTGCAGAAATTACAGGCACAGCGAGGCATTGCCATCGACTACCGGGTGATTCCCGACGCCGACCACTTCTTCAAGGATCAAATGGAGCTGCTCTGCGAGCACGTGGCCGATCATGTCGACAAACGCAGGGCTGCGGCCGCCTGATTACCCGGACGTTGGCTTTTGATACCCGGGCGGCAGGTGCAGTTGGCCGCCCGTGGTAGGTGAAGCAACCCCCGTCGTTCCCGGGAAGGTCAAAGGCTGTTTCGCCAGAGATCGGAGTGCGAGATACCCAAAGGCCTGGGCCTCGATGGCATCGCCATCCCAGCCGACCGCCTCGACAGGATCGACGGCGGTGCCCAAACATTCTTTTAGCGCGTCCATCATGAAACCGTTATGACGCCCGCCGCCGCAGATCAGCCACCGCAGTGGTGTCTGCGGAAGCCAGGCAGCAGCCTTGGCGACGGCGGCGACTGTGAAGGCCGTCAATGTCGCTGCCCCTTCGTCTAGCGAATGACCGTTCACGCCATCAACCTGGAAACTGTTCCTGTCTAACGACTTGGGTGGCCTCTGTTTGAAGAATTCATGCTGTAACCAGGTTGCCAGCAAGCTTTCGTCGACCTTGCCACGCCGGGCCAGCAACCCATCCTTATCGTAGTTACCCGCATTGAAACCAAAGACCCAGTCATCGATCAGCGCGTTCCCCGGTCCGGTATCGAACGCCAGCAGATTGTCCCCTGCCCGGCTGTTTTCCTCGGGCTCTCCGATCCAGGTGACATTGGCGACACCACCGATATTCAACACCGCCAACGGCTTTGGAAGCCCGGCTGCCAAGGCCGCATGAAATACCGGAACGAGCGGCGCGCCCTGGCCACCGGCATCAACATCTGCCGTGCGCAGTTCGTTGACGACGGGTATGCCCGTCAGGGTCGCCAACAGATGACCATCGCCGATCTGCCGGGTCACACCGTCTTCTGGCGCGTGAAACAGCGTCTGGCCGTGAAACCCGATAACCGAAACCTCTGACGCCTTCAACTCGGCTCTGTCCAACAGGCTGGAAACGGCTTCGGCATGACGCATGGTAAGAAGCATCTCAACTGCATCAACCTCATCGCTGGAATCTCGGCGTCCCAGGAGGCGGCGCAGGCGCTGTCTAAAGGCCTTGTCGTAGGGAATGCTTAACCTTGGCCCGGCTTCTACAACCGTCAAACCGTCGCTGCGGATGAGCGCTGCGTCGATACCGTCGAGCGAGGTCCCGCTCATCATGCCGATGGCCCATTGGGTCTTTGTTTGATTCACTTTCGAAGTTCCTTTGCCCCAAGGCCATCAATGATGATACCGGCATCAATTGTGAAACAGCCTGCTTTGTGATACCAGAGCCGCCCGTCCATACGGAAGTGCAATACAATCGGTGCCCGGATCGGAGCCACCTTCTTACGACGAGCGAACCAAACCATGACCGACGTAAAATCCGACTTTCTGCGCGAAGCCCAGCGAAGGGGCTTTATTCATCAATGCACGGACCTGGAGGGTCTGGATAGCCTGCTGAGCAAAGGCGTTGTAACGGCTTATATCGGTTTCGATTGCACCGCGGATTCCCTCCACGCCGGCTCTTTGCTTCCGATCATGCTCTTGCGCCTGCTGCAACAGACCGGACATCGACCAATTGTCCTCATGGGTGGTGGCACGTCACGTATCGGCGATCCGTCGGGGCGCGACGAAGCGCGAATGCTGCTGACGGACGAGCAAATCGCCAGCAACATGATCGGTATAAAACGGGTATTCGAGAACTTCCTCACCTTCGGCGACGGTCCGACCGATGCCGTCATGGTCAACAACAACGACTGGCTGAGTGAGATAAACTACATCGATTTTCTGCGGGACTTCGGGCGGCATTTCTCCGTGAACCGGATGTTGAGCTTCGACTCGGTTAAGCTGCGCCTGGATCGGGAGCAGTCCCTGACCTTCCTGGAATTCAACTACATGATCCTGCAGGCCTACGACTTTCTTCAGCTTTCACGCAGTCACAGCTGCCGTCTGCAGATGGGCGGCTCCGACCAATGGGGAAACATCGTCAATGGCGTCGAGCTCAGTCGCCGGGTGGATGGTGCGGAAGTCTTCGGATTGACCAATCCTTTGCTGACCACTTCTTCCGGCGCCAAAATGGGCAAGACCGCCCAGGGCGCCGTTTGGCTGAATGAAGAGCGGCTCTCCAACTACGACTACTGGCAGTACTGGCGTAATACCGAAGATGGCGACGTGGGTCGTTTCCTGCGCCTTTTCACCGAAATTCCGGAAAAAGAGATTGCCAGGCTAGAGGCGCTTGAAGGCGCCGAACTGAACGAGGCCAAAAAGATACTGGCCACGGCGGCCACGGCGTTGTGCCGCGGTGAGGAAAATGCGACGCGCGCCGCAGAAACCGCTCGCCAGACCTTCGAGCAGGGTGCGCTTGCTCAGGACCTGCCAACCATCGATATTGCCCGTAGCGAGCTAGAACAGGGTATTGCTGCATTCGAACTCTTTCGTCGTGCAGGACTTGCGGCATCGAACGGCGAAGCGCGGCGCCTCATCAAACAGGGCGGCGCACGTTTAAACGACGAAAAGATTGAAGACGAGACGCTTCAAATCACCTCCGATGCTCTGACACCCGATGGCGTTATCAAGCTATCGGCAGGCCGCAAACGGCACGCGCTGATCAAAACGCAGTAAGGGCCGTCACCCGCTTTCAAAGGTGCTGCCGACTCCTGCCACGATCCGCTAAACTGTCACAAGCGGTAAGAGGCAAATCATGGCGATAGTGGTGGAACAGACGGCTCCCACAACCCTCTGTCGGGATTGCGGCTGGCTGTCTGGCACTTCCCAAACTGCCGACGCGCCGGCGGACCGTTGTCCAAAATGCCGCGGCCATCGACTTCTTTCCCATTCCGAGATTGCTTCGCTGTCCATCGCGCATATCGACTGCGACGCTTTCTACGCTTCTGTCGAGAAGCGCGATAACCCCGATTTAAGAGACAAACCGGTTATCGTCGGTGGCGGGCATCGCGGTGTTGTTTCGGCGGCTTGCTACGTGGCAAGACTCTATGGTGTGCGCTCGGCCATGCCGATGTTCAAGGCACTGAAGGCCTGTCCGGACGCTGTGGTGATACGTCCGGATATGAACAAGTACCGAAGCGTTGGCCGGCAAATCCGTGAACTCATGGAGGAGCTGACACCGTTGGTCGAACCCCTTTCGATAGACGAGGCATTTCTTGACCTGACCGGTACCGAACGGCTGCACGGCGGGCCGCCGGCACGCAGCTTGGCGCTTCTAATCAAGCGAATCGAGGAACGCTTCTCCCTCACTGCTTCGGTGGGTCTCAGCTACAACAAGTTTCTCGCAAAGGTGGCTTCAGACCTCGATAAACCCAGGGGGTTTGCGATTATCGGTAAGGCCGAAGCAAAGCGGTTTCTAGCCGACAAGCCGGTGGGAATGATCTGGGGAGTGGGCAAGGCGCTCCAAGCAACGCTCGCACGCGACGGCATCGCCAACATTAAAGACCTCCTAGCCTACGAGGAGGCGGTTCTCGTCGGGCGCTACGGTGCGATCGGCAGGCGTCTCTATAGTTTTTCCCGCGGCGAGGACCAGCGTAAGGTCACGCCTGACTCCCCGACCAAATCCATCTCCGCCGAAACAACTTTTGATGAGGACATTGGCGACCTTGCGCTGCTCAGGGGGCACCTCTGGCCACTCTGCGAGAAAGTGGCGCGCCGGCTAAAAGCGCAAGGTCTTGCAGGCGGAACGGTTGTCCTGAAGCTGAAGACGGGCAGCTTCAAGCTGATAACCCGCAGCCATCGACTGGACGGCTCCACGCGGCTAGCCGAAGTACTCTACCGCGAAGCCCTATACATCCTGACGAAAGAGTGTGACGGACGGGTGTTTCGACTAATCGGCGTCGGCGTTTCTGAGTTGGAACCGCTTTCCCACGCGGATCAAGGCTCCCTGATCGATCCGGACCGTCCGCGCCTTATTCGGCTTGAGGACGCGCTCGACCGATTGCGTGACAAGCTAGGGCCAGATGCCATTGCAAAGGGCCGTGGTTTCAAACCCATGCCGCCCCGAAAGCCTTTGAAGAAAAGCGAATGAGGCAAACCGTCAGCAGTCGCTGGCGTTTTGCGTTTCGTAATCGCTCAACAGACCTTCGACAACGAAATCGCCCATATCGAGTTGCAGACGATCGATCACGCCATTCTCATAGAGCCGGAAGGATTGTTCTTGATCCGGCACGCTGTTGCGATCACCAACACTGTAGAAAGCGGCACGAACCTGCCAACTTTCCAGGTTCTCCAACCCCTCGACAGAAGGGGCCGTACCTGGCGGCAAATGCTTGCCGATCACCAGACTGACGTCGTAGACGCCCTTTTCGCCCGAACCGTCGAACAGCGGGCCCGATAGAATCACCTCACCCGACCGGGCGGCATCAATCAATTTCACAGTGAAGGCGGAGGGAAACAGCGTACCACGCGGCAACTCCTGAGCGCGGATTTCGCCATTCTCCTCGATCTCGGCGACGCCGCCACTTCCGTCCGCTTTTATCTTCGCCTTACCGCTTTGCTTCTCATCATCACCGGCCTCGGAGAACTGCTCGACAAAGAAACGAAAGCTGCTGCCATCCTTGGCTTCGTATGTTGAATTGCTCCAACCAAAGGTAACGCTTCCACCGCTGGAGAAGCCCAGATCCAAGGAGGTTTTCTGAGCACTTGTCCAACCCCTGCAAGCATCGGTCAATTCAAAGGTCATCCGGCCGCTTGCATCGGTCACGCTGCCACCACTTCGGGCGGTGACGAGCCTGAAGGTGTAAGCGGCTACGTGAGGTTGCAGAACAGGACTGGCTCCGACCTCGGTTGCGCCTGAGAAAATCAATAGAGAAGTAACAAGAAAGGCAGTGGGCTTCAGATCGATCAAGAGTGGCTCCCATTAGGTAGCAGGGCCGTCAGTAGACCATGTGGCGGAACTTGCAGAACATTCTTGAGAAAGGTAAGCCTGCAATGCCGCCTTGCCAAGGTGGCAGGCACACAAGAGTGATTTACTAACCGTCTAGGCGTAGAGGGCGCCTAAGCGATGAGCAGGGAGCATACCTTATGGCAAAAAAGCCGCAGATTTTTGTAACGCAGCAGTTTCCAGACGCCGTCATGGCACGCGTTGAGCGCGATTACGATGCGCGGCTAAACGACACGGGCCGGGTGCCTAACGCCGAAGAAATCGTCTCCCGCACATCCGGCTGCGACGCTATTTTCTGCGCGCCAACAGAGAAATTCACCGCAGATGTAATTGGACGACTTCCGGAGAGTGTCAGGCTGATCGCGACCTTTTCGGTCGGTGTGGATCACATTGATCTGGCCGCCGCAAAGGCGCGAGGCATCGCTGTAACCAACACACCGGATGTGCTGACGGACGCAACGGCAGATATCACGCTGTTGCTGATCCTAGCCGCGGCCCGCCGCGCCTATGAAGGTGAGAGGATGGTGCGAGAGGATCGCTGGGTCGGATGGGACCCAAAAATGCTGATGGGTATCGAGGTGACCGGCAAACGCTTAGGCATTCTCGGCATGGGGCGCATAGGACAAGCCGTAGCGCGTCGCGCAAGCGGGTTTTCGATGGAGGTTCACTACCACAACCGCAAACGGCTGCCGAAGGACCAGGAACAAGGCGCAATCTACCACGAGACGGCGGACGGTCTGCTGCCACATTGCGATTTCCTTTCCATCAATGCCCCAGCCACGGCTGAAAACTACCACTTCTTGAATCAACAGCGGATTGCACTGCTTCCAGATGGGGCCGTGGTGGTCAACACCGCGCGCGGTACTCTTGTGGATGACGATGCACTAATCGCAGCACTGAAGTCGGGTAAGATCGCAGCCGCAGGGCTCGATGTTTTCGAGGGCGAACCCAGGATCAACCCCGGCTACCGAAATCTGGAGAATGTGTTCCTGCTCCCGCACCTGGGCAGCGCGACAATCGAAACCCGCAATGCAATGGGCTTCAAATGCCTCGACAACCTGGATGCCTTTTTCGCAGGCCGGCCACTCCCCGACCGCTTGGTCTAGGATGACATGTTGCTGGCACGAACAGTCCATCGACGTGCCAGGCTGATATGCCGATATCAATGGGTCAATCGTGATCTGGGAAGGACCCTGATGCGACCGTTTTTAACACACCCTTTGGCGGTTTTATCAGGTAGCCTGTGCAGAGAAGCCGACGTGTGCGACAGGCCCAAAGTGCTACGAATTGATTTGTTTTCCCCTGGATCTTGGTCAATGCAATGAAGTTTCCTCGCGTCATTCGGCTCGATGCCTCCGATCTGCACGTGTTCGAACAACCGGCCGAGGTCGGTGAGTGGGCGGTTCCCGGGTCCTTTGCGTTCATCGGCGTGGATGGCACGGCGCTAACAGGCAAGACGAAAATTGCTTTCGCCAGCGGTTGGTTGGGGACGCAAACCTGGGGCCGGGCCAGCTTGGTTGAGGTTGCGGAAATCGATGAAGCGGCATTCCACGCAGTCATCGAGCGCCTCGCGCAGCTTTTCGCCAGCGCTTATGGGGCGCCCAGTCTGGTCGAAGCCCTGCCCGCCGCACGTGCAGAGGCCGAGGATGCGGCGGCGCTGGCCGACCATAAGACCGGTACCTTGCTGGCCATCGAACGCGAACCGGGCGACCCTGAGCCAGACGGCACAGCGTCTTTCCGTGAGAGGGTACGCCTGATCACGCCTCAGCGCGCGACGGACCATGCGCGTATCTGGGAAATAACATCGGACAGCGAAGAGTAAAGCGGCCGGTTACGACCGAAAAATCAATCGACCTTCGGCTGTTGTTGCGTAATGCAGTGAATGCCACCGCCGCCGACAACAATGTCGCCCGCTAGAACCTGCACGACATCATGGTCGGGGAAACATTTGCTAATGGTGTCGAACGCAGCCTCGTCCCTTGGATCGTCGAAGGCCGGAACGATGACACCCTCGTTCGCAATATAGAAATTGACGTAAGAGGCTGCGAGCTTATCGCCCTTGCGTCCTTTGCGCGGCCGCGGCTGTTCGATCTCTACGATCTCGAAGGACCTGCCTTGTGCGTCCGTTGCGTTCTCCAACCTGGCACGTGCGTCTTTGTAGACCTCGTTATTGGGGTCGCTACTGTCGCGGCAGGCGTGCAACAGGACGACGCCGGGCTTCACAAAGCAGCACAAGTTATCGACGTGACCGTCTGTTTCGTCGTTGTGCAGACCCTGGCCGAGCCAAACGACCTTGCGCACCCCCAGATATCCCTGAAGAACCTCTTCAATCTGCTTACGGTCCATGCCCGAGTTGCGATTGGGATTGAGCAGACACTGCTCGGTGGTTAAGAGGGTGCCCTCACCGTCGGTATGAATCGAGCCACCCTCCAGCACGATAGGCGCTTTGTATAGCTCTGCCTGCACGTGGCGGATTACAGCTTCGGCAACCTTGTCATCCAGATCGTGAGGTTCGTACTTGCCGCCCCAGCCATTGAACTTCCAATCCACGCCCGCCAGTTCGCTCCGGCTATCGACGAGAAAGGTCGGACCGTTGTCCCGCATCCAGGAATCGTCATGCTCCTGCGAAAAAGTCGCGATTCCCGGCCCAAGTTGCAGCGAAACCTCTGCAACATCCCGGGGATTGGCGATCATGGTAACCGGCTCAAACGCCGCGATCGCTCGCGCAACTTCCGCATAGGCGTCACGCGCCGCTTCCAAACCGTCGCCCCAAAGCTCCTCACGGCATGGCCAAGCCATCCAGCATCGCTGATGGGGCTCCCACTCCGCCGGCATGCGGTAGCCATTGTCACTGGGTCGCGTCATGCGACGTCTCCCTTCGCTTCGATTCGGCCCTAGACTTTATGAGAGGCCCGGTGGACTGTCCATTCGAGAGCTGTAATGCTTTGTTTTAAAAACATTTTACAGATCGATTTAGACAAAATTGTCGGGAAAATCGCTATCCGAATCAGGGCTTCTTCGCCGGGGGAAGCGACAGGCGCAGATGCAAATCTCTCAGACGATCATCCGGCACTTCAGCCGGCGCGTTCATCATCAAGTCCTCCGCACGCTGGTTCATGGGGAAAGCCACTATCTCGCGCAGGTTTGGCTCATCGGCGAGTAGCATGACAATCCTGTCGATACCGGGCGCAGAGCCGCCATGGGGCGGAGCGCCATACCGCAACGCACTGAAAAGCCCGGAAAAACGGCTTTCCACCTCAGCCGCGCTGTAGCCAACAATCTCAAAGGCCTTGATCATGACATCAGGCAAGTGATTTCGGATTGCGCCGGAGGAAAGCTCAACGCCATTGCAGACAATATCGTACTGAAAGGCCTTGATGGTCAGGGGGTCCTGGTTCAGCAGAGCGTCCATGCCGCCCTGGGGCATCGAGAAGGGGTTGTGCGAAAAGTCGATCTTGCCGGTTTCCTCGTCCTGCTCATACATCGGAAAATCGACGATCCAACAAAACCGGAAACAATTCTTTTCCAGCAGGTCGAGTTCGGCACCAAGTTTGTTCCGAACGTTACCGGCGAACTTCGCGGCGGGAAGCGGCTTGTCGCACGCGAAGAATACCGCATCGCCGTCTTTCAGGCCGGCCAAGGCTTTGATCTCCGCGACGCGCTCGGGCTCCAGGTTTCGAGCAATCGGGCCCTTGGGACCCTCGGCATCGTAAACGATGTATCCCAGGCCCGGTTTACCCTCCTCCTTGCGCGCCCAGTCATTCAGCTTGTCGAAGAAGCTGCGCGGTTGACCGGCAGCGCCCGGTGCTGGGATAGCGCGGACGACCGCACCGTTCTCGGCAATCAGCTTTGAGAAAATCCCGAAGCCTCCGCCAGCGAAGGCGGTCGTTACGTCGGCGATTTCAATCGGATTGCGCAGGTCCGGCTTGTCGCTGCCGTACCGCAGCATCGCATCGTCAAAGGCAATTCTCGGGAAGGGAGCCGGCGTTACCGCACGACCGTTCGAGAATTCTTCAAAAACACCATGAAGAACAGGCTCTATTGCTTTAAAAACATCATCTTGCGTGACGAAGCTCATCTCAAAATCGAGCTGATAAAACTCGCCTGGAGAGCGGTCGGCCCGGCTGTCCTCGTCGCGGAAGCACGGGGCAATCTGGAAGTAGCGGTCGAAGCCGGCGACCATCAGAAGCTGCTTGAACATCTGAGGTGCCTGCGGCAAGGCGTAGAACTTGCCGGGGTGCAAACGGCTCGGCACCAGATAATCGCGCGCGCCCTCCGGGCTAGACGCGGTCAAGATCGGTGTTTGGAACTCCGTGAAACCCTGTTCGACCATGCGGCGGCGAATGGAAGCTATAACCTGCGCGCGTTGAACGATCCGTTTGTGGATGGCTTCACGCCGCAGATCAAGGTAGCGGTAGCGCAACCGAGTTTCCTCGCCAGCGTCTTCCTCCGCATTCACCTGGAGCGGCAGCAACTCGGCGTTCGACTGGATTTCGAAGGCCTCCACTCCGACCTCGATCTCGCCGGTTGGAAGCTTGGGATTGACCGTGTCGGCAGTCCGCTTGATCACCTTGCCAGTGATGGTCACCACGCTTTCGACGCGGGTTGCCTCGACTGACTGGAACAGGGCGCTGGATACATCAAGAACGCACTGGGTAATACCATAGTGGTCGCGTAAATCGATGAACAGCAACTGGCCGTGGTCGCGCTTCCTGTGAATCCAGCCCGACAGGCGAACCTCCTGGCCTTCGTCTGAAAGGCGCAGTGCGCCGCAAGTGTGAGAGCGATAAGGATGCATGAATTTCGTCTTTCGAGGCTTCTTGGAAGTTTGATCCGCTGTCCGCCCGCCGGAAATGCAACGGAACGGTCCTAAAGTCAACCGTCAGCGCTCTCAAACCACCATTCATCAGCAAGAAGAAAGTTAGGACACCCCCTAGTCCGCTTCAACTCGGGCCTTCCCTTTATCGATCGCAAAGGGTATCTGAAAAGCCCATGACCCTCTTGACCGATTCCCAATCGCTTGCCGATTTCTGCGCACGCCAGAAAAACGCCGATTTCATTACCGTCGATACAGAGTTTCTGCGGGAAAGCACCTACTGGCCAAGACTTTGCCTTGTTCAAATCGGCGGCCCAAAAGAAGCCGCCGCTATCGATGTTCTGGCTGACGGTCTGGAGGTCGGGCCGATGCTGGATTTGATGGCGACTGAGTCGTTAATCAAGGTTTTCCATGCCGGTCGACAGGACATGGAGATTTTCTATCGGCTCATGGATGGCGCGTTACCGCGCCCCATTTTCGATACCCAGGTGGCGGCCATGGTCTGTGGTTTTGGCGATCAGGTTTCCTACGAGCGACTGGTCAAAGACCTGGAAGGCGAACAGTTGGACAAAGGCAGCCGCTTTACCGACTGGTCCCACAGACCGCTGACTGACCGGCAGCTTGAGTATGCCCTGGCCGACGTTACTTTCTTGCGAAGCCTCTACCGCAAGCTCAAGAAGAAGCTCGACGCCAACGATCGCGCATCATGGCTGGACGCGGAGATGGATATATTGACCGCGCCCGCCACCTACGCCAGCAACCCGGCGGAAGCCTGGCGCCGGATCAAGTCACGCTCAGGCAACCGTCGTTACCTTGCAATTCTTCGCGAGCTCGGCGCTTGGCGCGAGCGAGAAGCGCAGCGTCGTGACATCCCACGCAATCGCTTGGTACGCGACGAGCAACTTGTCGATATCGCAGTGCATAAGCCGCGCAGCGTCGATGCTCTGGCGCGCACCCGCGGCATCAGCCATGACATGGCACGCGGCAAGCTTGGTGAAGGCATTCTAAAAGCCGTAGAGGCAGGCTTGGCTCTGCCGGACGGCGAATGCCCGGCAGCCGAGAACAAGGCTCCCCTTCCCTCCGGTATCGGACCGGTGGTCGAACTACTGAAAGTTCTATTGAAGGCGCGCTGCGAGGCGCACGATGTCGCGCAAAAACTTGTGGCTAACAGCGCCGATTTGGAACTCATTGCCGCTAGTGACGACGCCGATGTGCCAGCGCTCAAAGGATGGCGGCGCGATATTTTCGGTCAAGACGCCCTGCGGCTTAAACATGGCGAATTGGCTCTAACCCTGAAGAAGCAGCAGGTGGAAGTCGTAGAGCGCTAGCTGTAACGCGCTGCAACGGCTTTGCGAACGGCAGCCAGGCGGCGTTCCACAACGTCGCCACCCGGCACCCAGGCATCCTTTTCGAAAATCAGATTGACCTGCCTCCCATCTAATTCCAAACGCGACTGGGAAAGTACCTCCCGCGTGCCACCCGACAAGGTGTACCCCAGGCGCAAGGCGGCTCCCAGGATCGTTGCCTCTCGGGTCGCTTCCTGGTCGATCAATTCAAAGAGCGGCACGATCGCGGCACTGCCCAACGGCCCGCCATAGCGGATATAGGAGGCCATCCCAAGAAAGCCGCGATCATAGTGATCCGCTCCCTCAAAGGGTTGCCGCAGGAGGCGCAACAGCGATTGCTCCGCTCGGTAGTCGGGGTGTTCGCGCCAAGCGACATCCGACAGGTAGCAAGCCGCGCGGCGCAAACGCTCCCAGCGTTTATGCGCAGCGTCGAACAGGGGCGCCGTCCAGGCAATTAACGGTTCCCCCAAATCGCCAAAGCGTCCTTCGCGCCGAGCGAGTTCCGCCGCCATCTCCTCGAGTGGGTCAAGCGCACGAGCCTCGTCGCTCAGCTTCGCATAACGGCTGCCCTCCCGCAGCCCATAGCCGCAAAAGACAACGTTTTCCGGCTGCACCACAGCAAGCACGCGCGACATGATCAGAGCAGCCATCGGCATGGTTTCAAGCCGACGCTTGGAGACGGACCCGAAGGCTGCCAATGAACGGCTCCCCAAACGGGCGATTACTTTCAGCATGTCCTCGATATCCCGGTAGGCGCGCGTATAACCGTGAATCACATGCAGCGGATACTCGTTCTGCTCGATATCTACCCGGGCAAGCGAACGCCAGGCACCGCCAACAGCGTAGAAATTTGACCCCAACTGATCTCCAAGCCAGCCAACCTGTGCAATCGCCGCATCAATTTTATCCACGACCGCCTGACGCTCGGTTGAGGAGTCACACGGCATGCGGAGCAACCCCAACGGCAGCGTCACGGATTCGCCCAGTTGCCCATGGTTCAGCTTGATCAATTCCAATGATCCGCCACCCAGGTCGCCGACGATGCCGTCCGCATCGGGAATACCGGCCGCCACGCCATAGGCGGCGTAACGGGCCTCCTCCTCTCCACTGAGAATGCGCACGGGGTAACCGGTCAGGGCCTCTACGTCGCTGGCGAATTGCTTGCCATTGCTGGCGTCACGGACCGCCGCAGTCGCAAGCAGTTCAACATCATCGACACCCATGACCTGACACAAGCGGGTGAAGCGCTGCAGGTTGGCTAACGCCATTGCCACCGCTTCCGCGCTGAGCTTGTTCTCGCGATCCATCCCGCGCGCCAGGCCGCACAAGACCTTTTCGTTGAACAGCGGCGTCAACGACCGCTGAAACCGCTCAAAAACCGCCAGTCGGACGGAGTTTGAGCCAATGTCTATGACGGCCTCGCGCTTGCCGTTCGGCAGCGCATCGCGTCCGGCAGTCTCCATTAAGTTCTGGCCTTCCCTCTCGCGAATCCCGTCGACGGATTATGGAGCTTCGTGGCGGATCAATCGAGCAACAATCGAGGTGCCGTTTTGTCGTTTTTCAAGGCGCTGCCGCGCCCGGACAAGCTTGGGTTCGTCATGAAATAACGGTGCGCACTGAAGGACTTGCTGTCGTGAGGCACACGTTCGTAGGCACCATCCCCGCGCAATGTCCAGGACTGAGCCTCATCTTTCAGGTTGGCGATCATGATCTGGTCGAGGATCTGCTGGTGCACGGTAGGATTTTCGATGGGAATAAACGTCTCGACCCGACGGTCCAGATTGCGCGGCATCCAGTCGGCGGAAGCGATGAAGACCTTTGCCTGTGGTGACGGCAGCCCATATCCCGCGCCGAAGCAGACGATACGGCTGTGCTCCAGAAACCGTCCGACGATGGATTTCACCCGAATACGTTCCGAAAGGCCTTTGATACCGGGACGCAAGCAACAGATGCCGCGCACGATAAGGTCGATTTCAACGCCCGCTTGGGAAGCATCGTAAAGCGCATCGATAACTTCGCCATCAACCAGCGAGTTCACCCGGGCCCAAATCGCCGCTGGCTGGCCGGCCTTTGCATGTTCCGCTTCCTCGGCGATCAAACGCAGCAACGTTTGGCGCAATGCTATGGGCGCCAGTGCCACCTTTTCCAACTGGTGCGGTCTGGCATACCCGGTCATGTAATTGAAAATTTTCCCGGCATCGCGACACAATGCCGGATCGCAGGTGAAAAACGAGAGATCTGTGTAAACTTTCGCTGTTATCGGGTGGTAGTTGCCCGTGCCGAAGTGGACATACGAGCGCAGGCCACCGCCTTCCCGGCGCACGATAAGACTCACCTTTGCATGGGTCTTCAGGTCGATGAAGCCATAGACTACCTGCACGCCGGCACGCTCCAGATTGCGCGCCCAACGGATATTCCGTTCTTCATCGAAGCGGGCCTTCAGTTCCACGAGCGCGGTCACGGATTTTCCGGCTTCAGCGGCTTCCGCCAAAGCCGCCACGATCGGCGAATCCTCCGACGTACGATAAAGCGTCTGCTTTATGGAAACGACTTGCGGGTCGCGGGCGGCTTGGCGGAGAAACTGCACCACGACATCGAAGCTCTCGTACGGATGGTGGACCAGGATGTCCTTGTCCCGGATCGCCGCGAGGCAATCGCCGCCGAAATCACGAATACGCTCCGGGAAGCGTGCGTTGTAAGGCTCGAACAGCAGGTCTTGCCGCTCCTGCAAGATCAACTGCTTGGTGTCCACCAGCCCGATCAGACCATCGAGTGAAAAAATGTCGCTGGCGTCCACACCCAAATCGCGTGCCACGAAGCGTTGCAGACTAGGTGGCATATCGCTGTCGACACTCATACGAATGACGCTGCCACGGCGCCTTCGCTTGAGCGCGGTTTCGAACAAGCGCACCAAGTCCTCGGCCTCCTCCTCGACTTCCATGTCACTGTCTCTGAGGATGCGGAAGTAACCGTAATCCTGAAACTCAAAGCCGGGGAAAAGGCGATCCAGGTGAAGGCGCACCACCTGCTCGAGCCGAATGAATCGAGCCTTCGCCCCGGGCAAGCGAATGAAGCGGTCAACCTGGTTGGGAAGAATCATCAACCCGGTCAGGCTCTTGTTATCCTCCCGACGCAATAGCTCCAACACCATCGCGAAACCCAGGTTGGGTATGAAAGGAAAGGGGTGCGCCGGATCGACAGCAATCGGTGTCAGAACAGGAAAAACTTCCTCGATGAAGTAACGCTCCAGCCACTGCCGCTCGGCATCGGTCAGATGCTTGGTCTCCAGGACATCCACACCGGCCTCGCGCAGCTCCTCGCGCAACTCCACCCAGACCCTCTGCTGATGGGCCATCAGACCCGCTGCCTTGGCGTTGATCGCGGCCAATTGCTGCGCCGGTGTCATCCCTTCTTGACTTGGCATCGCCACATCCGCGCTGACCTGCCCCTTCAGACCGGCAACGCGCACCATGTAGAATTCATCCAGATTGCTGGCCGAGATCGAAAGAAACCGCAGCCTTTCGAGCAATGGATGCGATGGGTTGGTTGCCTCCTCAAGCACACGCTCGTTGAAGGCCAGCCAGGAAAGTTCGCGATTGATGAAGCGTTCGGCACTGTTCCGATCAGGCACAGGCAAATCACTTGCGGCGGCATCATCGACAATTGCCGCTTGATGCTTTTCACGAACCTGCGATTCCTGAACGTTTCTCACCTTAGTTACCTCTTTTTCGCCGTAATGCTTTGATCATAGACCAGTTTTGGAACAGAATCATGACGATCCAGCCACTTTTAGACAGAAATGGCAAATTTCACATAGGAAGGTGCATCCGCAATTGAAACGGCTTTATCTGTTACGTCATGCGGAAGCTCGCCCCGCTAGTCGCGGCTCGTCCGATTTTGCCAGGACGCTCACCGACCGGGGACGCAAAACGGCCGCTCTCGTTGCTTACTACCTGCGTGATCAAGACTACCGGCCGGATATGGTGCTGTGCTCCAACGCCAAGCGTGCAGAGGAAACCTGGGCCGTGATAGCCCCTGCCCTGCAACCCTACGAGGACAGCGTGGAACGTCTTATTGAATCTCTCGAGGTTCAGTATCTCAAGAGCCTCTATCTGGCCACGCCCGAGACAATGATAATGCTGATGCGCACTTTACCTGAGACGACCAACAGCTTGCTAATCGTCGGCCATAACCCCGGAATTCAATCCCTGGCAATCACATTGGCGGGCAGCGGCGAGGCGGTGGCCGACGCGCCTCTCTACCGCGATTTCCCGCCAACCGCTCTAGCAGTGCTGAATCTGGAGATCACAACTTGGGCGGCGCTGGAAGAAGGTTGCGGAAGGCTGCTTGAAGTCGCCATCCCCGACCGGGGCTAGACCAACCGGACCGTCCTCTAAAATGTTGAGTTGAAGGCGCCGCCATCAAGCAACAAGTTCTGCCCGGTGATAAAGCCGGACCGCGCTGAGCAAAGGAACGCGCAAGCCTCGCCGAATTCCGCCGGATCGCCAAATCTACCCGCCGGATTGCCCGCCTTGCGTTCGTTCCAAACCTCCTGAGGATCGCGGCCGGAAGCTTTTGCCGCCGCTTCTATGTTCGCACGCAACCGATCGGTCTCGAACGGACCGGGCAATAGATTGTTGATGGTCACGTTGTGACGGACGGTCTTGCGGGAGAGCCCGGCCACGAACCCGGTCAGTCCGGCACGCGCGCCGTTTGATAACCCCAGCGTCTCAATGGGCGATTTAACCGCGCCCGAGGTTATATTCACGATCCGGCCAAATCCGCGCTCAATCATCGGATCAACGGTTGCCTTGATCAGTTCAATGGGCGTCAGCATGTTCGCCTCCAGCGCCTTGATCCAATCGGCCCGCTCCCAGTTCCTGAAATCGCCCGGCGGAGGACCGCCCGCGTTGTTGACCAGGATATCGACCTGGGGACAGGCAGCCAGTGCCTTGGCCCGCCCTTCGGGCGTCGTGATGTCTGCCGCGACCGCCGTGACCTTGACGCCGCTGGCCTCGACGATCTGATGCGCTGCCAGCTCCAGGGTTTCCTGCGTCCGCGCAACGATGGTCAAGGAGACGCCATTGGCCGCCAGCGACTCTGCGCAAGCGCGCCCTAGACCCTTGCTAGCCGCACAAACCAAGGCATGTTTACCCGCAATTCCCAAATCCATAACCACACCTCTCCTACCAAAAAATTTTCCCGACAATTGCCACTCCAGAAAACGCCGTTCGAACTGGCTGCAGCCTACAGCATCCCCTGCTCCTGCAGCACCCGGCGGGCGACCGGAACGGTTACCCGCCGCCGTTCCGCCAATGCCACCCGGTCCAATGCCACCACGACCCGGTGTGCCGCCGAAAAGGAGCGTTCCATGCGCGCCACCAGATAGGTCACCGCCTCGGGGTCCAACGGCGTCTGGCGATCAAGGAAAAGCTTTACTAGCAGGCCCGCCATCAGGTCGTCATCAGGCCGCTCGATCGCGACACAACCGGTTGCCGCAAGGCGCGAACGCAGATCCGGCAGCGCCAGCGGCCAACGGTTCGGCGCTTCGCGCGCCGCAAACAAAAGAGATAATCCACTTTCGGCAGCTAGATTGATCAGATGAAACAAAGCCGCTTCACGCTCGGGCAGACCGGCCACGGCGTCGGCGTCGTCCAATGCCAGTCCGGTCGCATCCGCAACCAGCGCCGGCACCGCCTCTACCGAAAGATCCTGTGGCTGAAGCAGACGCGCGGCGGACACTTCGCGCCATACCGCGATCAAGTGACTCTTGCCGCAATCCGGGGGGCCTTGTATCGCCATCCTCCCGCTCGGCCAATCCGGCCAACGGTCGATCCAGGCGAGGGCGTCGGCATTGCTGGGCGCGATCAGAAAGTCCTCGCGGCCACTAGCGGCCCTGTAGGCCAGGTCGAAGGCTAGCTGACTCACATACCCCCCTCTGCTTTTTTGGATTCGGCTTCATCCTCGATTCCAAATAGCGCGCTCTGCCGGTACCGCTGCAAGCCGAAACGGACCAGCACACCGATGACCGCTGTTACTGGCAAGGCAAGAAGAACGCCTAAGAACCCAAACAACGCCCCACCGGCCAACAAGGCGAAAATCACCCATACAGCGTGCAGGCCGGTTCGTTCCCCGACAAGTTTTGGCGTTAAGTAGTTGCCTTCGACCGCCTGGCCGACGAAGAAAAGAATGGCCACGGCTGCGATACGCCAGGGTTCATCGAACTGGGCTATAGCCAAACCGACCGACAGCACCAAGCCGGTCAGCGAACCAACATAGGGAATGAAGGTAAGGAGACCGGCAAGCAAGCCGACGACAAAGCCAAATTCCAATCCCAGGGCAACAAGCCCGATCATGTAAAATAAACCCAGGACGAAACAAACGGCCGCTTGTCCGCGCACAAAGCCAGCCAGCGTCTCATCGGCCTGCCGCACCAATTCGCGAATCGTGTCGCGGTGGCGGCGCGGCAGGTAATCATCGACCCGCGAAACCATCACGTCCCAATCGCGCAATA
Organism: Limibacillus halophilus; assembly: GCF_014191775.1. Taxonomy (NCBI): domain Bacteria; kingdom Pseudomonadati; phylum Pseudomonadota; class Alphaproteobacteria; order Rhodospirillales; family Rhodovibrionaceae; genus Limibacillus; species Limibacillus halophilus. The sequence continues at coordinate 156,600 of NZ_JACHXA010000003.1, forward strand.
GATAGAAAGCGACGATCGGAGTGATGAACAGCAGGGACAGAAGATTGATCAGGGCCACGCCACCCGACAGCACACCGCCAAGCAGGTCGGTCATCCAGGCAACGCCGGAGCTAACGGAACCACGTAGACTTTCGCGAAGCTGCGACAGGGTCTCTGGATCGAGGCGATCGCGCAACAGCGCCATCAGGTTCTCGACCTGCGCCCGCAAGCTGTCGACGATCTTGGGGAGCTGTGCCAAAAAATCGAGGAATTGACTGACGATCAATGGGGCCAGAAGCAGCAGAAACAGGATGAAAATAACCAATGAGACTGCCATCACAAGGACGGTCGCCAAGGTCCGCGACAAGCCCATCCGCTCCAACCGGTCGCACACAGGATCAAGCAGATAGGCTACGCCCATTCCGGCGACAAAGGGCAATAGCACGCCCCGCAAGAGGAACAACAAGGCGATAAACACCGCCGCGCCGATCAGCCAAACACGCATCTGCTTTTCCGCGGTCACGTCCGATCCTCCAGTGCCATAGCCTTTCGGAGCCACACTATTACGTAAGCGCCCCCTGAAAGGAAGGTGGTTCCGGCCACCAGATAAATCAGCGTCGGCTCCAACCCGCCGAGAAGAATGAAGCCTGCCGCCTGCGCCATTACCGCGGCCACCAAGGTGATCTGAGCTGCCGTGTTCAGCTTGCTTATCAGCAAGGGTTGCATGGTCAGCGTCTGACTGAGCGCTTGGAACACTACCGCCCCACCAATGATCAAGAGGTCGCGAAACACCAACAGGAATACCAACCAGAGCGGTAGTAACTCCAACCAAGCCAGCGTTATCGAGGAAACGATCAGTAAGGCTTTGTCGGCAAGGGGGTCCGCATAGGCCCCAAAACTCGACCTTGCATTGAGTACACGCGCCAGCAGACCATCGACCGCATCTGAAACGCCTGCGGCGAGAAAGACCCAGAATGCGGCCTCATAATACCCTAGCAGCAGAAGGTAGAGCACGAAGGGTACGCTGCAAAACCGCAGCATCGTTATCGTGTTCGGCAGGGTCGTCAGCAGCGCTTTCACTGTACGGCAGGCGCCTGATCCCCCGTCGTCACGCCACCATTCGGGGTTGCGACGCGCAAACGCGGGGGCGACAAGCGGGATGCGTCCTCGGACCGCCCGATAACCCACCCAATGGAGGGTTCACCGACCAACACCAAATCGGCCTGATTGAATGCGACACGCAAACGCTGAGGGTCGCCGAAATACTCAAGGCGCAGATCCGCCATCGTGCGGGTCATGCGCAAAACGCGGCGCGAGGCCAACAAGTTTACCTTCTCGAGGCGTTGAACGACCTGCCCCCACTGCTGCAAATCAAAGATGTCGACCCCGGCTTCCAAGCTGTTCCGGCGATCGAACGCGATCGTGTTTCCAAGCTTCCAGTCCTCTTGCAGAGAACTGGCAACCCGTGCAGCTGCGCGGGAAAAGAAGCTTTCGACGGCCTCCCCGCTCTCACGCCTTACAGTAAAGGATACGCCCGAAAGACCCTGACGCGGCGCCGGTGCCGAAACCGATAGTACGCTCGGGTCTGTCGCGCTGTCCGCCGTCGCACGCACAAGAAGAGCGCCCACGGCACCGTGCTGAGCCGCTATGGCCTCCTGAGCCGCCGCGTCGCCCGCTGCCGCACGTGGCGCGTCGATGGCGACAATGTCGCCCAGATCGCCTAAAGGCATAATCAAGGGAACCAGCCCACCGGGTCCGGGTTGCGCCGCCCAGGCACGCATCCAGGGATTGGCCTCCGACCAAAGCAACTGCGTACCTCCCGCCTCGTAAAGCGGGACGACAACCAGGGGTTTACTCTGGGTTTCGGCGAAAGGAACCGGGATGGACTGTAGCAGTTCGCGAACCCGTTGAGGCACGAAGCGGACGTTGACCGTCGCCAGATAACGCACATCCGAACGGCTTTCCTGCACGACCTGGAAATCGCTCAATAATTGCTCTGCAAGACCTGCCGTCAGCTGCGGCAGGCGCACTCTTTCTTCCTGCGGAACCAAACGTTCCATCAAAGCCACAAGGGCGTCTTGCTGGGCGCGCTGTAGCGCCTCGCGCTGCGCGGCAGTGGCCGAATCGGCCGTTACATCCACCTGTACGCCAAGCACGTCGTACACACCACCGATCTGCGCACGCGCGATGGAAAAAGTGAAGACGGCAACGGCTGTCGTCACCAGGAAATAGAGCCCCAATACCCGGATACGGGAAAGAAAGCGGAGAGTCATTGCAAAGCAGTCCTGTTTCGCTATTGTCCGCGAGACATTCAGGCTAGCAAGCCTGTAGCGGAGAGTCATGGGGGTAATGCCCCGGTTGGGGTAAATTACCCTTTAATGATTAAAGGCCTGTTTTGGGAGTGGGTTGATGAGCCGCGAAAGCTACAAAGCCGCTGGCGTGGATATCGATGCTGGCAACGCCTTGGTCGATGCGATCAAGCCGTTGGCCAAGTCCACGGCGCGCTTGGGCGCTGGTGCCGGGTTGGGCGGGTTTGGCGCATTGTTCGATCTGAAAGCAGCCGGTTACAGGGACCCAATCCTGGTCTCCAGCACCGATGGTGTCGGCACCAAACTGAAGGTGGCTATCGACTGCGGCAAGCACGACAGCGTCGGGATCGATCTGGTCGCCATGTGTGTCAACGACCTTGTGGTGCAAGGAGCCGAACCCCTGTTCTTTCTTGACTACTTCGCCACCGGCAAGCTGCAGGTCGACGAAGCACGCGACGTTATCAGCGGCATAGCCGAAGGTTGCCGGCAGGCCGGCTGCGCACTCATCGGCGGCGAAACCGCCGAGATGCCCGGCCTCTATAAGAGCGGCGATTACGATTTGGCCGGCTTCACAGTCGGCGCCGTCGAGCGCGACAGGCTCTTGACCGGCGAGACGGTCGCGCCCGGCGACGTTCTACTTGCACTGCGTTCGAGTGGACTTCATTCCAACGGCTACTCACTGGTTCGTCGTTTGGTTGAGAACAGTGGCGTTGACTATGGCGACCCTGCGCCCTTTGAGACACAAACTCAAATGGGTGATGTCCTATTGCGGCCAACGCGGATCTACGTAAAAAGCTGCCTTGCGGCCATCGAGCGTGGCGGCGTCAAGGCGCTGGCGCATATCACCGGCGGCGGCCTGACCGAGAACCTCCCGCGCGTTCTGCCGCAAGGCGTTGCTGCGAAGATCGACCTTGATAGCTGGACGTTGCCCCCTCTCTTCGCCTGGCTGGCGGACGTGGGAAATCTTGAGCGTCAGGAACTGCTTCGAACCTTCAACTGCGGCATTGGAATGATCCTGGTGGTCGCCGCAGACGCCGTCGGTTCAGTGACCGATGTGTTGGCGGCCAACGGAGAGGAGATTGTCGAGATCGGTTGCATCGAGGCGGCTCAGACCGATGCCGCGCCTGAAGTCCACTATACCGGGGGCGATACCGCGTGGCCGGCAAGCTGAAAGTATCGGTCCTGATTTCTGGACGCGGGAGTAACCTCCAGGCTTTGATCGACGCCTGTAGAGCTCCCGATTTTCCGGCCGAGATCGTTATGGTCGTCAGTAACCGCCCCGACGCGCAGGGTTTGTTTCGTGCCCAGGCCGCAGGCATCTCAACAGCGGTTATCGAACCACGCGATTTCCCAGACAAAGTATCCTTCGATCGCGCGATGACCGAAATTTTGGAATCAAGCGGCACGGGCTTTATCTGTCTCGCGGGTTTCATGCGTCTTTTATCGCCGGAGTTCGTGGATCACTGGCGTGACCGGATGATCAATATTCACCCATCGCTGCTGCCATTGTTTCCGGGATTGGATACGCATCGGCGCGCGCTGGACGCTGGCATGCGCTTACATGGTTGCAGCGTGCACTTCGTGCGTCACGAAATGGACAGCGGCCCAATTATCGGTCAAGCGGCCGTAGCAGTGCTTGACGGTGACGACCCGGATAGTCTTTCAAGCCGGGTCCTGGAGGCAGAACATTTACTCTATCCCTGGTGTCTGGAATTGGTCGCTCGTGGGATGGTGACGGTTACCGGGGATACCTGCCGTATCGCTGGTCACACCACGGCTCTGTCGCCGCTTGTCAGCCCGGCACGCAGTTAGTTCATCTACATGCTTTCACTTGCCCTGGCATCCTGCACAAGCTAGAAAATCCGCAGGATTCACTGTTTCTGCTTTGGGGGATAAAATGCCATATGAGGATCTGACGCGCGAACGCCAGAAGTCTTATGAAGGCTTCATCCGCAGCGGCACCATCGGGACCGCTGTAGTGGCTGTACTGCTGTTCATTCTGGTTGTGGCAATCATCGCCTGATCATCGCCGGCAAGTCGTTGACGAAAAAAGGCGGGTGGAATCTCCACCCGCCTTTTTCCTTCGTCGCCAGGGGTAGCTCGTAAAAGAGTTCTTATACGGCTCTATTAGCCGACGATTTCGATTCCCGAAAAGAAGAAAGCGATCTCAATCGCTGCATTTTCCAAAGAATCCGATCCGTGCGCCGAATTTGCCTCGATGCTCTCGGCAAAATCCTTACGAATGGTGCCCGGCGCGGCGTCGGCGGGGTTGGTTGCTCCCATGACTTCGCGATTCTTCGCAACAGCACTTTCACCCTCCAGCACCTGAACCACAACCGGCCCAGAGGTCATGAATTCGCAGAGGCTGCCAAAAAACGGCCGCTCACTATGCACGGCATAGAAGGCTTCGGCCTGTGCACGGCTCAACTGCAGACGCTTCTGCGCTACGATACGCAGGCCAGCCTCCTCGAAACGTGCATTGATCTTGCCTGTCAGATTGCGCCGGGTCGCGTCCGGCTTGATGATCGAAAGGGTGCGTTCGATGGCCATGGCCTTCGCCTCTCCTCGTCTATAGCGTGAAGGGATAATCGGGCGCGCCAAACCGCACTCCGACTCGTAAATGCGGGCGTGGTATAGCCGCTTCGCTGCGTTGCGGCAACCGCAAATGCTTTTCCTTTGGCGCTGGAAGTCACCCAGCACGTCCGACTCCGCGCCGAGGGGGCTTTGCGGCCAAGCTGCCTCCGTGTTAGACAGCGCGCCATGTTACACCTGAACGAAGTTACCTTGCGCGTATCCGGTCACGTCCTGCTTGAGGGCGCGACGGCGGCTGTCAACGACGGCGAGCGCATCGGCATCGTCGGTCGTAACGGTGCGGGCAAATCAACGCTTCTCAAAGCCATTATGGGCGAACTGGCTTTCGATGGCGGGTCGATGTCTTTCCCGCGCGGCCTTTCAATGGGACTTTTGCGCCAGCACGCGCCAGAAGGCGAAGACAGCCTGATCGATATCGTCCTCGCCGCCGATCGCGAGCGCGCGTCCCTGCTGGAAGAGGCAATCCACTGCAAGGATCCTCACAGAATAGCGGAGATTCATACGCGCCTCGCCGATATCGATTCGCACGGGGCTCCGGCGCGAGCGGCGCGCATTCTGGCAGGGCTCGGGTTTGACGAAGCTGCGCAACAACGAGCGATCTCAGAGTTCTCCGGTGGCTGGAGAATGCGTGTCGCCTTGGCCTCACTTCTGTTTTCCAGGCCAGACCTGCTTTTGTTGGACGAGCCCAGCAATCATCTGGACCTGGAAGCCACGCTTTGGCTTGAGGGATACTTGAAATCCTACCCAGGTACATTGCTGATGGTATCGCACGACCGCCGCCTGCTGAACGCTGTGGCACAGCGGATTCTGCATTTCGAGGGAAAGCGGCTGGTACTCTATAGCGGCAACTACGATACCTTCGAGCGCACCCGGCGCGAGCGACAGTCACGCCAAGCCGCGATGCAGGCAAAGCAGATTGCTCAACGTCGGCATATCGAGAGTTTCATCGAGCGCTTTCGTTACAAGGCGTCCAAGGCGCGTCAAGCGCAGTCTCGCGTTAAGATGCTCGAGCGCATGGAACCCATCGCCAGCGTCGTCGACGAGCGCACGGTATCTTTCGATTTTCCGACACCTGAGCCGCTGTCCTCCCCCATCATCTCACTACAGGGCGCTAGCGTCGGTTACGGCAAGAAGCCGGTGATTTCCGGTCTCGATCTGCGTATCGACATGGATGATCGCATCGCTTTGCTGGGTGCCAACGGCAACGGTAAGTCAACCTTCATGCGGCTACTCTCGAGCCGCCTCAAGCCCATGGAAGGACGGCTCGTCAAGCCGCCCAAACTCAAAGTGGGTTATTTCGCTCAGGAACAGGCGGAAGAACTGGACCTCAAAGCAACGCCCCTGCAACTCATCGAGCGGCTTTCGCCGATGTCCACCGAGACGAAGCTGCGGGCCCAGCTTGGGCGGTTTGGCTTCGGCCAAGCGAGAGCCGATATCTCCGTGAGCAAGTTATCCGGCGGGGAGCGGGCGCGATTGCTGTTCGCCTTGATGACGCGCGACGCGCCGCAACTGATTCTACTGGACGAACCAACAAACCATTTGGATGTCGATAGCCGCGAAGCGCTGATCCAGGCACTCAACGCCTATGACGGTGCTTTGGTCCTTGTCACCCATGACCCCCATCTCATCGAGCTGGTCGCGGACCGTTTGTGGATCGTCAACGAGGGCAAAGTGCAACCCTTCGACGGAGACCTGGACGATTACCGTCAACTTCTTCTGGAACAACGACGGCTGGAGCGAAGCAAGCGTGGCGGTGCGAATGGCAACGATATGGCGGCGGAGGAACCGGCAAGGCAGCGAAAGACCGACCGGCAGGATGCTGCCTTGGGGCGTGCCGCAGTAGCAGATATCAAGAAGCGCGTCCGGACCTCGGAACAGCGCATGGAGAAACTCGGCAAAGCGTTGGAAATTCTGGAAGCGCGGCTTTCAGATCCAGAGATCTACAAAGGCTCGCCCGCAAAACTCTCGGACCTGCAACGCCAGCACGCCGACATCAAACAGGCGCTGGAACGTTCCGAAATACAGTGGCTGGAAGCACAGGCGCTCCTCGAACAGGAAACTGCGTCCTGATAGCGCCGCACCTGTTGGGCGCGGGATCAAGACCTGCGTAATTAGCGCAGCTTGCACCCGCACAATCCGTTAATTTGTCGTCCTACATTTGTTGGAGCGCAACAGGATGACTGCGGAGAACCGAGACACGACCGCAAATAAGATTCTCGCCCCGCGTACGGGGACCGAAGACAATGCTGCCAAGGGCATCGTCCTGATGCTGCTGGCCATAGCGCTTCTGTCGGCGATGGATGCCAGCGTAAAGTACGTAAGCGACGACTATCCTGTCATCGAGGTGGTGTTCTTCCGATCGCTGTTCGCTTTCTTTCCAATCGCATTCGTTGTTTTGCGGGACGGTAACATCGGTGATCTGAAAACCCGGAATCTGCGCGGCCATCTGGGGCGTTCCCTCGTCGGTCTGATGGCCTTGATGAGCTTTTTCTACTGCCTGAAATACATGCCACTGGCCGATCTCGTCGCCATATCCTTCGCAGCGCCACTTTTCGTCACTGCTCTTTCCATTCCGCTACTCGGGGAAAAGGTGGGTTTGCGGCGTTGGACGGCGCTGCTGGTCGGTTTTGTCGGCGTTCTGATCATGGTGAAACCGGGATCGGGGGTCTTTGGTTTGCTGGCCCTGATCGCCATTGGTGCGACATTCTGCTACGCCCTGGTGTTGATCTTCGTGCGCAAACTCAGCCGTACGGAAACCAATGCCGCAATCGTTTTTTACTATTCTTTGACATCGGTGGTCGCCACTGGATTGCTCCTGCCCTTCTTCTGGGTCACACCGACGTTTCCCGATCTCCTGCTGCTAATCGCCATTGGCCTGATTGGCGGTTGCGCGCAGCTTACGATGACGGCTGCCTTCCGCGCAGCCAGCGTTTCCATCGTTGCCCCCTTTGAATATACGGCAATGTTCTGGGCGGTTATCTATGGATATCTGCTATGGGGCGACTTGCCAGGTTGGAACATTTGGGTTGGTGCCGCCGTACTGGTAGCCAGCGGTATCTATATCGTTCACCGCGAAACGAACCTTGGCGTCCGGCGGGCCAAGGCGGCGCGCCTCCAAGCGAAACGTTGACAGACTGGCGCGCTTTTTTTTCCTCCGAGGCTCAGGCGCCTGATCGCCCCTTTTCCTGCCACCGGCCATCTTCGTCCTGCTGCCAGTAGGTGAGCGCATGCCCGGCGTCGAGATAAACTTTCCAACGCGACCGGGCAGCGGCGACGACAGCGTTGTCGCGGCCATCGAACAACTCCGCCACCAAAGCAAAGCGATCCAGTGCCGCGCTTTCGGCGCCATCGGTCAAAAACAACACCTCGGCATTGTTGGGACACTCATCCGCACAGGTTAGCCAGACCGGCTGTTCCTCAGCATGCCCGTCCGCTTTGGTGCCATGCGGTAGGAACGACCGGGTATCGTAGGTCCAAAGCCAGCTATTGAGCGCATCGAGCCGCTCTTCGGAACGCACCATGACCACAGCGCGCTGGCCGCGTTGCAGGCTGCGCGACAGCATGGTTGGCAGTACCTCCTCCAGGGTCGAGCGTTGCAGGTGATAAAAGCGTATTTCGGTCATGTTAGGCGTATTCCGGCTGGGAGTGAGACCCGGCTGCCCCCCATGATCCGGAGGACAGCCGGATTTACTCAGCTTTCGTAGTTCTTGGCGACAAGTCGATCCAGCAAACGCACACCAAAGGCCGTCGCGCCCTTGGGCACCGTCGGCCTCGCCTCATTGGTCCAGGCCACGCCAGCAATATCCAGGTGCGCCCAGGGTGTGCCCTGCTTGATGAAGCGCTGCAGGAACTGGGCCGCGGTTATGGAGCCGCCGGCGCGATTCCCGGTATTCTTCATATCGGCGATATCGCTATTGATCGCCTTGTCATAAGCCTCACCCAGCGGAAGCCGCCAGAGCTTCTCGCCAACCCCCAGTCCTGCCTCCAACAGCTGATCGGAAAGACCGTCATCGTTGGAGAAGAGCCCTGCGTGTTCATGCCCCAGCGAGATGATGATCGCGCCCGTTAAGGTTGCCAAGTCGATGACCGCCTTGGGCTGGAACTTCTCTTGGCCGAACCACAAGGCATCGGCCAAAACCAGACGCCCTTCGGCATCGGTGTTGATCACCTCGATGGTTTGGCCCGACATGGATGTCACCACATCGCCCGGGCGCTGAGCCGCGCCGTCGGGCATGTTTTCCACGAGGCCGCATATCCCGACGACATCGGCTCTAGCCTTACGCCCCGCAAGCGCCCTCATCAGTCCTAAGACGGTTCCGGCGCCACCCATATCCCACTTCATGTCCTCCATTCCGCCGGCTGGCTTGATGGAGATACCGCCGGTATCGAAGGTGACTCCCTTTCCGACCACCAACAGAGGCGCGTCACTCGCCGCCTTGGCAGCCTTCGCAGTCTTGGCTTTCGCCTTGCCGATGGCGGCAAGTCCGTTCCAGCGCATGATCAGCAACTGGGACTCCCGCGCCGAGCCTTGACCGACGCCCAACAGCGATCCCATTCCCAGCTTCGCCATTTCCTTTTCGCCCAGCACTTCGATCTCAACGCCCAATTTCTCAAGCTTGCGGGCCTCTGCGACGAAGCTTTGCGGATAGATGATGTTGGCGGGCTCCGATACGATGTCGCGAGTCGTGAACACACCTGCTGCGATCTCTTCCAACGCGGCGTAGGCTTTCTTCGCTTCCTTATGCGGTTCGGTCGCTACAACAAGCTTTTTGAGTGTCGGTTTCGCGTCGGGCTTCTCTTTCGTGCGGTATTTGTCGAACCGGTAGGATTCCAAGAGCGCACCAAAGGCCGAGCGCGCGGCGTCGGCGCCGGTGTCACGTCCGGCAGCAAGACTGTCGACGATCAGCGTCGCTTCATTTTCGCCGCTGCTATTGAGACGTTTGACGGCGCTGGCGGCCGCATTCTCGATCATCAGGTCGGTGATATCCTTTGCCGCTCCCATACCCAACAACAAGACGCGGGTCAGGTCGCCTTTCCCCGGAGCCAGAACCTCAAGTGTTTGCCCCTTGTCGCCCTTGAAGCGGCTGTTGGCCATTGCGCGGGTAAGGGCCCCGGCAAGCTGTTTGTCGAGCTGGGCGGCGCTGGCCGATAGCTTGCGTCCGGCGAGGGCATAAACGATTGCCGCACCGCTTTTGGGAAGATCCTGGTTAGCGAAAGTGATTTTCATAACTGTCCTCTGTTCTCGATGCCTTGGCTGTTTGGTCCGGCGACGGGCGCCGGGCAGGTAGCATGATTACCTGCCCGAAAGCTGGCCTTAACCTCGGATGCAATCAAGGCATGCACCAAGGCGTGGATCAAGGATACTCTTTGTTGCTATTTTCATGCCCGTCGATTCCCTATAGTGCGGCTAATGACCAACCTGGAACGTCATATTCTACGCCAGCTCGTCTTCCTGACTCTGGTCATCCTTTTGGCGCTGACCTTTGCGGTATGGCTTAGTCAGTCGCTGCGCTTGATCAAGCTAATCGTCAATCAGGGCATCGACATCGCCTCGTTCCTCTACCTGATCGCCCTGCTCGCGCCAGCATTCATTAGCATTGTCATGCCATTGGCAGGCTTTGCCGCCGTTCTGGTGATTTACAATAAAATGGCAAACGACAGTGAGCTTGTCGTGATGCGCGCCGCGGGATTCAGTCCATTACAGATCGCTCGCCCTGCCCTCTATCTCGGCATCGTCCTGACGCTCGCCAACTATCTCGTTGCGTTCTACTTGCAACCGGCGTCCTACCGCGCGTTCAAGGACACGCGCACTTTGCTTCAGACCGAATTGAGCGCAGTGCTGATCGAAGAAGGCGTTTTTACCGACGTGACGGACGGTTTGACGGTCTATATCCGCGACCGGCTGGATGACGGCTCTCTTCAAGGAATCCTGGTGCATGACACCAGGACCCAAGGCAAGCCTGTTACCATGATGGCCGATCGTGGCTTTATCGCGGATGCCGACGCCGGACCAAAGGTCGTCATGTTGAAGGGCAATCGCCAGGAGATGAACCAGGAAACCGGACAGCTCGCGCTGCTCTACTTCGATCGCTACACATTGGAACTGACGCAGCTTGGCAAACAACTGGAAATGCGCTGGCCCGACCCCGCTGAGCGCTACCTCTCCGAACTGGTTGGGCCGGGTATACACCCATCCGACAACGATCCCCAGGTCAGGCCTCGACTGACCGCCGAAGCGCACAAGCGATTTGCCAGTCCCTTCCTCAGCATGACGTTCATCCTGCTCGCCTTATCGGCGCTCTTATCGGGTGACTATAATCGACGTGGGCAAACAAATCGTTTGGCCGTAGCCGTCATAATCGTCGGCGCGCTCGATGCCGCGAGCTTTGGATCGCATTCGCTCATCGAGGAGGACACATTCCTTGCACCCCTGATCTATGCGATTAGCCTTTTGCCAGCGCTTGCCGCGGGATTCATTCTGATCGCCGGTATCAGAGGCACGACCGGCAAGCCTCTTGTGTCGGTGCCGTCATGAGTATCCTCGGGCTGACGCACTTAGATGAACGCGTCGACGTCACCGGCGGTCGTCGGTTATCGCCAACCGTATGTTTCTACATTGCCCGCATTTTTCTGACCTGGGTTGCGCTGCTGTTTCTCGCGATCGGAACCATTGTGGTTTTTGCCGGCGTCGTTGACCTGATGAATCGCTTGGGGCGTCGCGAGGGTGTCGATTTTCTCGTGGTGCTCAATTTTTCAATGTTGAAGCTCCCCTTTATCCTGCAAGAGGTTTCGCCTTTTATTTTGCTTTTTGCCAGCCTCGGAGCATTCTGGCGTCTGGTGCGCAAGAATGAGCTGGTGGTTTTGCGCGCTGCCGGCGTATCCGTTTGGCAGTTTTTGCTGCCAGTCGTTGTCAGCGCTCTAGCAATCGGCCTGCTGATCATCACGATCCTCAATCCCATTGCCGCCGCTACCTACGGACGGTTTCAGGTTGCGGAAGAAAAAATTCTGAAAAACCGGACTGAGGCTCTTAATCTGTCCAATTCGGGACTTTGGATTCGCCAACCCGACCTTACCGAGCCGGCAGGCGGGGGCTACTACATCTTACATGCTTCCGCGCTTGATCGAGACACGTCGATTTTTGACGAATTGATTGTCTTTCGCTTTGACCGCACGGGTCGGTTCGAAGGGCGCTACGATGCCGGAAAGGCGACCTTGACTCCGGATGGCTGGCGCCTTGAGAAGGCCTGGAAGAACTGGCCGGGAGAAAAACCGCTTCTCGTGAATCGTCTGCTGATTCCGAGCAAACTGGAGTTCGAGAGGCTGGAGAACAGTTTTGCCAAGGCGGAAACTATTTCCTTTTGGAGTCTTCCGAGCTTTATCGATCAGTTACAAGACGCCGGTTTTCCTGCGCGCGCCCATAAACTTCAATGGCATCGCCTTCTGGCCATGCCAGCGCTTTTTGCTGCAATGGTGCTGCTTGCCGCAACGACATCCCTGCGGCCCCATCGCCGTGGGCGCGTGATTCTTTTGATGCTGATAGGGCTAGGTGCCGGTTTCCTTCTCTACATAGCAAGCAGTATCGTCTTTGTGCTTGGCCTCACCTCTAAAATACCTATCGTGCTAGCAGCCTGGACGCCGGCTGGTGTTTCCTTGATGCTGGGGATTGCGTTACTGCTCCATCTGGAAGACGGTTAAGATGGAAGTCAGTTAGGGGAAAATGCGCGGGGATGAATAGCAGAATGTGGGGAAGACGGCTCCAAGAATACTTAATGGCTTCAGCCGTAGCCTTTGGGCTGGTGTTCCTTCCTGGCCTTGCTCTGGGCCAATCGACCATGCCGCTTCCCGAATTGGATTCAGATACCCCAGCTTTGCTGAGCGCCGACGAAGTCACTTATGACGAGTCGCTGGGGGTCGCCACGGCGCGCGGAAATGTGGAGATATCCCAGGGTGACAGAGTGCTGAAGGCGGACGCCATCAGCTACAACATGCGTAACGATGTCGTCACCGCAAGCGGGAACATCACGTTGATCGAACCCTCAGGCGAGTTGATTTTCGCCGAGTACATCGAGTTGACCAGCGATCTAAAGGAAGGGTTCATTCGCGACGTTCGTGCATTGCTGACCGATCGATCACGACTGGCCGCCGCCAGCGGCGTTCGCCAAGGCGACCGTGAAACGACCTTCCGCAAAGCTGTCTTCAGTCCTTGTGAGCTATGTCGCGACGACCCCACCCGCGCACCGCTTTGGCAGGTGAAAGCCGCTGAAGTCACCCATGATCAGGAAGAACGGGTGATTCAGTATCGCGACGCTTGGTTGGAGATGTTCGGCGTACCGATTCTCTATACCCCCTATCTGGAACACCCCGACCCGACCGTTGATCGCAAGTCCGGATTTCTAGCGCCTCGCTATCATCACTCCGACGCCATGGGTCATGGGATAGAAGTCCCCTACTTCTTCACCATCGGCCCAGACAAGGATCTGACACTTGCCCCTATCTTCACGACCGAGCAGGGCTTGTTGATGACCGCCGAGTATCGGCAGATCATGACGTCGGGTGAGTTTTCGGTCAGCGGCAGTGCGACCCTCGATGACATGACGAGAAACGGAAAAGTGGATAAAAACCAGTTCCGTGGGCACTTTTTTGCCGAAGGCGAGTTCAGCATAACCCCGAACTACCGGGCGAGCTTCGACATCAAGCAATCCGCCGACGATACTTATCTGCGCGAATTCGATTTTACCAACGACCGAACACTGACCAGCCGAGGCACGGTCGAGTATTTTGAAGGCAGGGATTACGGATCGCTCAACGCCTTTCTTTTCGACGGTCAGCGCGCGCAGGACGACGACGAGGAAGCGCCGATCGTCCTTCCGGAACTTCAGTACAGTTTTATCGGCGAACCGGATGAGCGTGGTGCGTTCTTCAGCATCGATGCCGGTATGCTGAACATATTGCGAGAAGAAGGCCAGGATTCACGCCGTCTGTCACTGCATGGACAGTGGGAGATGCCCTATGCCGGAGAGATGGGCGACCTCTACCGCATCAAAGCGGCACTCTCCGGCGATCTCTACTGGGGCAATGACGTCGATAAGGTTGGCGAGGACGTGACGCCGGGACCGGGCGTCAACACGCAAGATGGTTTTGCCGGACGGCTTTTCCCGCAAGTGGCCGTGGAATGGCGCTATCCGTGGGTGAGTTATCAGGAGGACTTCGCCCAAACGCTGGAGCCAATCATACAGGTGGTTGCCTCGCCGGAGGGCTTCAACGACGGTGACATTCCAAACGAAGACAGTCGCGATGTCGAGTTTGACGACAGCAACCTGTTTTCGCTCAATCGCTTTCCAGGTGATGACCGTGTCTCCAGCGGTAGCCGCGTCGACTATGCGCTCCGCTGGACAGCGGAATCACCGGATTTCGGTTGGGGCGAGGTCTTCTTCGGCCAATCCTTCCGTTTCCTGGGAGGCAGTGACTTCGAGGCGGGATCGGGACTGGAGGATGATCTCTCGGATTTCGTCGGTCGCGTAGCCTTCGAACCCGATCCGACCTTCAGGACGCGCTACCGCTTCCGCCTGGATAAAGATTCGTTGAAGGGTCGGCGTCACGACTTCTCTGCAAGCATAGGGCCGCCCGCCTACACCTTCACGACTCAATACACATTGGCAACGCTAGACGACACTGGCTCTGGCCCCGAGGACTCGGAGGAAATTCGCCTTGGATTCTCCACCCAGATAAACGAGTTCTGGTCAGCGGGGGTGACCTATTTGCGAGACCTCGACGAAGATGAGACAAGGTCCTATGGCGGACAGATTCGATATCATGACGAATGTTTTGATCTGCGGTTGCGCGCGGAGCGGGAATTCTTCAACGATCGCGATCTGAAGCCTTCGGACACAATTCTCTTCGAGGTTGTCTTCAAACACCTTGGCGGCGTCTCCAGTTAATAGGCGTGCCTTGTTTGCGCCAAACTTTGTGGGATACTGCGCCTTGAGAACGCCTCTGCAGGGAACCGCCCTGTCGAGACCGACACATTCGGAACGGACGAGAGAAACCGGGATAATGAAGAAAGCCTATGGTCTGATAGTGGCGCTCCTTCTGCTTGCGCCAGTCGCGTTGAACAGTGCTCGCGCGCAAGACACGCTGCGTGCTGCGGCAGTGGTCAACGATGATGTCATTAGCGTGCTTGACCTGAGCCTGCGAACGCGTTTGGCAATCGCTTCCATCGGGGCAAAGGATTCTCCGGAAATTCGGCAACGCTTGACCCCGCAAGTTCTGCGCGCGTTGATCGACGAGCGCCTTCAACTTCAAGAAGCCAAACGTCTGTCGCTCGAGCCCACTGAACAGGAGGTAGAGGAAGCCTTTGCGGCCATCGCCCAGGGAAACAACATGTCTCCTGAACAGTTCACCGAAGTGTTGCGTCAGAACAACGTACTGCCCACCGCGGTCAAGGACCAGGCACGGGCAGAGTTGGCGTGGCGTGGCGTGGTGGAGCGCCGCATCAGGCGACAAATCACCATCAGCAACGAACAAATCGGCGCGGAGATCGAGCGGTTGAAAGGCCAGGACGGCCAGCTGCAATACAGAATTGCCGAGCTTTTCCTTTCTGTCGACAATCCCGGTGATGAAGCAAGAGTTAGCGAGAACATCGCACGATTGGCCGATGAAATTCGCAAGGGCACGCCGTTCCAAGCCGTGGCCAAGCAATTCTCGCAATCGTCAACGGCGTCCGTGGGCGGCGATTTGGGTTGGGTTACGCTAGATCAGATCGATCCTGCGGTTGCGCGCGCGGTTCAGGGGCTGCAAAAGAACGGACTTGCAGGACCCATCCGCGGTACCGCCGGTTACTACATCGTGGGTCTGATAGATCAGCGAACCTTCCGCTTAGGTGAGCAGTTGATCGATACACGCGCCATTGCGCTCCCTGTGCGTCCAGGTACCAGTGCCGAGGTCATCGAACAGCGCATGGCGCAATTGGCTGCAATTCAGCCACGAATTGAAAGCTGTACCAATCTTCAAACACTCGCCAAGGAAGCCGGTGAGGATGCCGTCGTGCGCGACACGGGGCGGCAGCGGCCACAAGACTTGCCGCCTGACGTGGCTCGGGCCATCGAAGGCGTTGCCGTAGGCCAGGCATCCGCACCCTTCCGGCGCGCCGATGCCTTGATTATTGCCGTGGTCTGTGGCCGCGATTCCAGCGGCATTGATCGCAAGCGCGTCGAAGAACGCCTGGTGCAGGAGCAGATTGAATTACGGGCGCGCCGTTATCTTCGCGATCTGCGACGCTCCGCCGATCTGGACATTCGCATATGAACTCTGCGGGATCCAAAAGCCGCTTGGCGCCACTGGCGTTGACGGTCGGGGAACCGTCAGGGATTGCAAGCGAGATCACACTAAGGGCTTGGCTGCTCCGGGAAAGTCACGCGTTGCCCTGCTTCTTCCTTTTGGACGAAGCGCGTTGGGTCGCGGAATCCGCCAAGGCTCTTGGGCTGGATGTACCGATCAGGGAAATTGAGCGCCCGGAGCAGGCTCATAACTGTTTCAATGATGCTTTGCCGATACTTTCCCACGGTGTCGTGCGCGACGAGGCGTCGCCGGGTCACCCCAGTCCTGCCAATGCGCCCGCCATCATTCGCTCGATAGAACGCGCGGTGACCTTGGCGCAGGACGGGCATGCCGCCGCCGTGGTAACCAACCCCATCAACAAGAAGTCTCTGATGGACTTTGGCTTCGCACACCCAGGCCACACGGAGTACTTGGGCGAGCTCGCGGGTCCGGGCCATCGCCCTGTGATGATGCTGGTATCACCGGCTTTAAGAGTGATCCCTGTTACCGTGCACGTACCGTTGAGCCAGGTACCAGATCTTTTGACCCGCGAGGCTATTGAAACGGCTTGCCGGACCGCGGCTCAAGCCTTGAAAAGGGATTTCGGCATCGCCGAGCCGCGCATCGCTGTGTCGGGGCTTAACCCGCATGCAGGTGAACAGGGCAACATCGGCCGAGAAGAGATTGAGATCATCAATCCTGCAATCGCCGCCATGAAGGCGGAAGGCTTGTCGGTCTTTGGGCCAGTCCCTGGCGATACCCTTTTCCACGCAGCCGCGCGAGAAACCTACGACGTCGCGCTTTGCATGTATCACGATCAGGCCTTGATCCCTCTCAAGACTCTCGACTTCGACCGTGGTGTCAACGTGACGCTTGGGTTGCCTTTTATCCGAACCTCGCCGGATCATGGAACGGCCCTGGGTATCGCCGGCAAGGGCATGGCCTCGCCAATCAGCTTGATCGAGTCTCTGAAACTGGCGGGACAAATGGCTTATCGGCGTAGTTGGGTCGACGCGGCGTGAGCGGGAGCGTCCCGAACCTGCCGCCTTTGCGGGAAATTTTGTCTCGCTATGGCCTTGAGCCAAAAAAATCCCTCGGTCAGAACTTTCTTCTCGATCTCAACCTAACCGGCCGAATTGCCCGCGCCGCCGGCGACTGTGGCAAAGGCACAACCATCGAGATCGGCCCAGGTCCGGGCGGCCTGACGCGCGCATTGTTGCTGGAGGGCGCGGCCAATGTTGTAGCCGTTGAAAGGGACCGCCGTTGCGTGGCCGCCCTGGCCGAACTGTCCGACGCCTTTCCTGGGCGTTTAACGGTAATCGAAGCCGATGCCATGACCTGCGACCTGGCCGATCTGGGCCCGGCGCCCCGGCGGATCGTCGCCAACCTGCCGTACAATATCTCAACAGCTCTCCTGATTCGCTGGCTAACGGCCCTGTATGAGACTCCGGGCCTGTTGGATGGCATGACCCTGATGTTCCAAAAGGAGGTTGCCGAGCGTCTCTCCGCCAAACCCAGGAGCAAGAACTACGGCCGCCTGTCGATCCTGACACAGTGGCTTTGCGAAACCGAAAATCTCTTCGACATTTCCCCCAAGGCCTTCATCCCGCCGCCGAAGATCACATCGACGGTCGTGAGGCTACGGCCACGTGCCGAGCCGCTCCACCCCGCCACTATGACCGTGCTGGAAAAGGTCACCGCCGCCGCTTTCGGTCAGCGCCGCAAAATGCTGCGCCAAAGCCTGAAACCGCTTGGGATCGACCCTAAACAGCTGTTGGAAAAGGTAGGGATTCTAGAAACCGCGAGGGCGGAAGAACTGTCCGTTGCAGACTTCTGTCGTCTGGCTCGGAGTGTAGAAGATAATGACGCCTAGCCCGGTTCTCGAGGACTAGTCGCCGGAGCCGCGTAATTCCTCAACGAAACGCCGTAGGCCTATCTGCCGTTCCCGTTTCAAACGCTCGGCCGCCAAGATTGCCTTTACCTGAGCCACACTCGTTTCGACGTCATTGTTTACGATGACGTAATCATACTCGGCCCAGTGACTCATCTCCGCGGCAGCTTCGGCCATGCGTTGACGTACGACCTCTTCGGAATCCTGCGCTCGTTGGTAAAGGCGTCGCTCCAACTCTTCCACCGACGGCGGCAGCACGAAAACGGAAACCAGATCCTCACGGGCCGCCTCAGCGATTTGCTGAGTCCCCTGCCAATCTATATCGAACATCACGTCACGCCCCTGGGAAAGCGCCTGCTCTACAGCCGCGCGCGGCGTACCGTAACGGTTCTTGAACACCGTGGCGTGCTCAAGGAGTGCGCCCTTGGAAACCATCTGCTCAAATGCGCTTGCAGAGACAAAGAAGTAATCCCGACCCTCGATCTCGCCGGGACGCGGCGGGCGGGTCGTTGCCGAAACCGACATCGACAAAGCTGGCTCGCTATCAAGCAGCCTACGCGAGATCGTGGTCTTCCCCGCCCCGGAAGGTGACGAAAGAACCAGCATCAACCCGCGTCGTTTGATGGCATTCTCGTTCATCGCAACTCCCTCGCGGATCCCGCGTTATTCGATGTTCTGTACCTGCTCGCGCAACCGATCAACCACGGCCTTCAGCGCCAGGCCGACCCGGGTCAACTCGATATCCGAAGACTTCGAACAGAGTGTGTTGGTTTCCCGATTAAGTTCCTGACACAGGAAGTCGAACCGCCGTCCTATCGCGGCACTGTCCTTCAACAACTCCCTTGCCGCAATGATGTGCCCCGCCAAACGATCCAGCTCTTCACGAACATCGCCTTTGGTGGCCAGCAGAGCGACCTCCTGTGCGAGACGCTCGGGGGCAACCGGCTTCTCCCCACCGAGTAACTCAGCAAGCTGGCGTTGCAGGCGCTCCTGGATGGCTGCTGGCTGCGCCGCGGCAAGACTGGTCGCCTGTTCGGTCAAGGCCGCCATTTCGCTCAGCAACTCCTCAACCACGCCCTGAAGGTGGCGCCCCTCGTCTTGACGGGCCGCTATCAGACTGGTCACCGCCAGTTCCAAATCCGCAAGCAACTGTGCCTCGCGGGCCTCCATCTCGGCAGGGTCGCTAATCGGCTCAACGACTTCAACCACGCCGCGAATCGCCAGCAAGCCATCGGCACTTGCCGGCTTTAGCTCCTGCTCAGCCTCAAGGCGCTTTGCCTCCGCCAGCACCTGAGCCAAAACCTCCTGATTCAACTGCACATTCTGGGGTGCACGCGAACGATCCAACGTCAGATTGATCTGCAAGCTACCACGGGTCAGGCGCTTGGCGATCCGCCCGCGCAACGGCGCGTCCAGCATCTCAAAGCCAGCAGGCAAGCGTGCCCGCATCTCAAGCCCGCGCGCATTCACGCTCTTTATTTCCCAAGTCCAGCCGAGCGCGCCGTCCCCACCGCTTTGGCGTGCGAAAGCCGTCATGCTGGCAAGACAGTGCTTTTGCTGGGGCTTGGCCATGGTGTGGCAGTCCTTCTCGTGCTGGCGCTCTCTCCGGGAATCGTCGAGGAGGCGCTTGTGAAGGGTCCCTTATAAGGGACCGGCAAGGTAGGCAACAAGGGGCGTTACACCACCGACAAACCTTGTTTTACGATCGTTCGATAACTGCCTACTTGACCAGCGGCTCAACCCAAGGCGATATGATGCTATGCCAGACAGCAGCACAAATAGAGAAAAAGAGGCAGCCGAGGCTCTTGGTCTTCTACCGAATGCCAGAGCCGTTGATTGCTTTTTTTCCGATCTGTCGGGCGTGGTGCGAGGTAAGCGCTACCCGATAGACCAATTGGACAATGTTCTAGGTGGCGGCGTCGCCTTTCCCGGATCGGTCTTCCTTCTGGACACGCGCGGCGAAAGCCACGACCCGAACGGGCGCGGATTTTCCGATGGCGACCCGGATTGCGCGGCAATACCGATCCCTGGAACTCTGAAACCCGTTCCCTGGGCCGCACAGCCCTTGTTGCAGGTCATGCTGACTCTCCAGAACGAGGATGAGTCGCCCTACTACTTTGAACCCCGGAACGTGCTGAGGCGAACAATCGCCCATTTTACCGAAATGGGCCTGACGCCGGTTGTGGCGATGGAACTGGAGTTCTACTTGATCGACCGCGAGTTAGATCAGCATGAAGCACCGCAGCCACCAATCTCCCCACTGACCGGGCAGCGCGATCACGGCACGCAGGTGTATGGGATGTCCGAGGTTGATGCCTACGGCGACATACTGGAGGACATTTCGACCGCCTGCGACCTGCAAGGCATTCCAACGGGCGCCATTTCAGCGGAGTATGCGCCCGGCCAGTTCGAGATCAATCTGCATCACGTGCCCGACCCTCTGGCAGCCGCCGATCACTGCGTGCTGTTCAAACGTGTCGTCAAAGGCGTCGCCAGCAAGCACGGCATGCGGGCGACTTTCATGGCCAAACCCTACGGCGAGCACGCTGGCAGCGGGCTGCACATGCACATCAGTCTGGTCAACAGCGACGGCCGCAACGTTTTCGATGGCGGCGCGGAAAATCCAGCGAGCCCAATGCTGCTGAACGCCATCGGCGGCGTCCTGGATTCGCTGCCGGAGGCCATGGCTTTTTTGGCGCCAAATCCCAACTCTTACCGGCGGTTCAAGCCCGATATCTTCGTGCCGATCGCACGTTCATGGGGTTACGAGAACCGTTCTGTTGCCCTCCGCATTCCTCTTGGTGAGGGCCACGCCCGTCGAATCGAACACCGCATGGCAGGCGCTGATGCCAACCCTTACCTGACCTTGGCCAGCGCTCTGGCAGGCATACATCACGGCATCACCAACAAGATCGATCCTGGTCCGAAGTGGGAAGGCAATGCCGGTGTCGCCTACGACCAGGGCTTAACCTTCCGGCCCCGCCGGTCATTGGATAGACTGGAAAGCGCCACCGTGCTCAATAAGTATTTTGGCGAGGAGTACGTGAAAACCTACGCCGCCTGTAAACAGCGCGAGATGGACCGCTACGAAGGTGATATCACGCCTACGGAGTACGCCTGGTACCTTCAAGCCGATTGAGCCGCAAACGGGAAACATCGTGACCGAACCGGGGTTACAGATTCGGGAAGAACCGCCACGCCAGAAGGACATTATTAAACTGCTGTCCGAACTGGATACCTACCTGAACGACCTTTACCCGCCGGACCAGAACCACCTTTTGGACCTAACGGACTTGGAAGGGCCGGATGTCATCTTTCTGGTAGCCCGCATCGATGGCCAGGCGGTCGGTATCGCGGCCCTCCGCCGTCATCCCTACTTCGGGGAAGTGAAACGCATGTATGTTAGCCCGGCCGCCCGTGGTCGTAAGGTCGGGGCAACTCTGCTGACCGCCGTGGAAACACAGGCGCGTGCGTGCGGATATCGCCTACTCAAACTAGAAACCGGCCCCCTGCAGAAAGAAGCCCTTGGCCTGTATCGACGGCGTGGTTTCATCCCTTGCTCGGCTTTTGCCGATTATCCTGAAGAACCAGCCAATCTCTTCATGGAAAAGCGGCTGGTTTAGAATCACGCCAACCAGTTACCAATGCGCTCGGCAGCCGTTTCAATCTCGTCGTAGGCCCCCGCAAAGGAAAACCGAACGAAGCGATGGCCGCGTTCGGGATCGAAATCGATTCCCGGCGTGGCGGCAACCCCAATCTCGGCCAGCATTCTGGCGCAGAACTCCTGACTGTCATTGGTATAGCGCCCGACATCAGCGTAGATGTAAAAAGCGCCGTCGGCGGGCGCCAGCTTGTCCAGCCCGGCCTTGGGCAGGCGGTCCAGCAACAAAGCGCGGCTGCGGGCATAACCATCGACCAGCGCATCAAGATCTTCCTTGCAGTCGAAGGCCGCACATCCGGCAATCTGAGATAAGGTCGGGGCCGAGATAAACAGGTTTTGCGCGAGGCATTCCACCGGCCGCAAAAGATCCTCCGGCAAAATCATCCAACCCAAACGCCATCCCGTCATGGAGAAATACTTGGAGAAGGAATTGATCACCACCGCATCGTCACTGAATTCAAGCGCCGAGACCGCCCGCTTTCCAAAGCTTATCCCGTGATAAATCTCGTCCGAAATCACCCGGATATCCTGCGCCGCGCAACACTTCATCAAAGCCCGCAGATGCGGGGCATCGAGCATCGTGCCTGTGGGGTTGGAGGGGCTGGCGACGATCAGCCCTTGCAGGTTGCCTCCCGCTTGCTCCAACAAGGCCGGAGTCGGTTGGAAGCGGTCTCCGGCCTCGCTCGGCAAAAGAACCGGCTCGACCCCAAGCGCTGAGAGAATGTTGCGATAGGCCGGATACCCAGGAGCCGCCAGCGCAACCCGATCGCCTGCATCGAAGGCCGCCAGAAAACTTAGCAGGAATCCCGCCGACGATCCGGTCGTTACCACGACACGGCGGGGATCCAGGTCCAAACCGTAGGCATCTCGATAGTGACCGGCAATGCGTCGCCGCAACTCGGGAATACCAAAGGCATCCGTATAACCAATCTTGTCCGCATCAAGCGCCCGCGCGGCAGCGTTTCGTACCGCGGCCGGTGCAGGCGTACCCGGCTGTCCTACCTCAAGGTGCAGCACTTCCTTGCCCGCAGCAGCCCGTTCGTTAGCAGCACGCATCACATCCATGACGATGAAAGGCGGTATTAGTCCGCGGCGGGATTGCTTCAATGGCATTCAGCGATCCTCGGCAAATGCCTGGGTGATGCGGCGAGCGGTCATCATACCGTCGGCGCTACTCTGCACGGATGGCCAACCCGAAGCCGCGTGGATCTGTCTCGACCGCACAGGATATGGGCTCTTCGTGGCTATCTGCACAGAAAAAGGCGTTTATCTGTCCAATTGTCGGAACCGTCTCGACCTTATGGCCACGCCGAACCAACGCGGAACGAGCCTTATCGTCGGCAATGCGCTCCGCCCAAACGGTATCGGGGCTGCCCACATGAGCAAAGCGCCCGGCGCTCATGAGGTCGCGCAGCGATTCATCCTCCTCAAGCGCTTCCAGCATGATCCGCACCAGATTGGCCATAGCACCGTCGCCACCAGAAGCGCCACCGCCAAAGTAGATGGTTCCGATATTCTGGTTAGCGACAATCAGGGGAGACAAAGCTTTGCCGTTTGGCGATGGCGGCGCACCAAGCACCAGACCTGTTCCCGGCGCGATGCGGCCCGAACCGAAGACCTCGCCCAAAGAGAAGTTGCACGCCACGGCCTGCCCTAGAGTATCCATCACAACGAGGCTGGAGCCCCCGACCGAACCGGGAGTCGCCGTTTCACCGACAACCGCCGGATCAAACGCGGGCGGTTGGTGCCGGTCGTCGCTATAGCCTCGCATCAAACCCTCTGCATAGTCTTCGGAAAGAACCTGATCCAAGGGTAGGCGGCTGGTGCCGTTGGGGTTGCGCCACTGGGATTGTCCCGCGATCACACGCGCCGAGGCTTCGGCGAAAAGGTGCGCGCGCTCGGACGTGCCGGACCCATCATAGTTCTCGACTTCGTCCAGAATGGTCCAGAGTTGCGCACCGGTTACACCACCATCGATCGGCGGCGGTGCGAAGAATGCTGTCTGATCGCCCACCGGTACGGCCACGGGCGCTAGAAAGGCGACTCGGTAACCGCGCATCTCGGCCGCGTCGATGGGTTGACCCGCCTGCCTCATCGCCAGAGCGAGGGACTCCGTGAAGGGTGAGTTGTAAAGCGCCGCCAATCCGGAACTCCTAACACCTGCCAGGACAGCCGCCAGGGCGGGTTGTTCGATCAGTTCCCCCTCCTTATGCGGAGAACCATCGGGTCGGAAGTACATCCGGGCGGCGTCCGGGTCGCCCTTGATCCGATTGCCGTGCAGTGCCAAATCGCGCGCGAACGCGCGGCTGGCTTTACTGCCGAACCGGGCGGCCGATTCCGCTGGCGCCAACAATTGCTCCCAGCGCTGGGTTCCGTATCGGGCATGGAGTGCCGCCATGCCGCGAACCATGCCTGGCACCATGCCACCCTCGGCGCTTTGGATAGCAGGAAATACAACGCTATCGCCATTGACCGACTGGCTTTCAAAAATCAAGCAGGAGCCACCTGACATGATTCCCGCCCGTGACGGCAATGTCGAAGCCATCATGAAAGACATCGCCACGGCGGCATCTGCCGCCCGACCGCCGCGCAACAGCACTTCCTGCCCAAGAATACTGGCTTGGGGACTGTCCGATACGGCAAGGCCGGTTAACTGATATTCGACGTTCAAGACGCCTTCGGGCCTGCCTTGGCAGGCTGAGATCAGCAACAGGGTGGTAAAAAGTGGTGCAACGCGCGCCTTGAAAGTCACATTAAAGATGCTTGCCATAAGTTGATCCAATTCTTCCCCCACCCTACCTTTGCAAAAGAACATCAAGGATGCAGATGTGCGTACCCGAATGAAACACATGATTGTAGCAGCAATGATTCTATTCTTCGCTGCGCCCCTTCCCCTCGCTGCCCAGCAGCGCGGAGCCTCTTTTATCAGAGATGCGGAGATTGAAGATACCATTCGTGTCATCTCCACGCCTTTGTTTCAACAGGCTGGGTTATCGCCAGCCGCGATTGATGTGTACCTAATCAACGACGACTCACTCAACGCCTTCGTCGCCGGTGGGCTGAATATGTTTCTCCATACCGGCTTTTTGGTAAGCACGACGGACATTGGTGAAGTTATGGGGGTCATCGCCCACGAAACCGGGCACATCGAAGGAGGGCACCTTGCAGCGCGCAAAGCGGAAATAGAAGACCTCAAGGATCAACTGCTGGCGACCTATGTCTTGGGATTGGGCGCAGCGATCCTGAGCGGCAATCCGGGCGTTGGGACCGCCGCAACCCTGGCCACTCAGGACGCCATGCTACGCGGTCTGCTGCGCTACAACCGCGGACAGGAAGCTTCCGCCGATCAAGCCGCCGTCCGCCTGTTGCAGGGTGCCGGCTACTCACCCAGCGGGCTGCTGGACTTCATGAAGGTGCTCCATGGTCAGGAGGCCTTGCTTTCCAGCAGTCAGGATCCCTATCTGCGAAGCCACCCCTTGACCCAAGACCGCATGACCTACCTGGCGGAGTCGGTTCAAGAATCGCCCTATCGTTCCAAGCCCTTCCCGCCCGACCTTGTCGAACGCTACCAGCGCATGAAAGCCAAACTTGTGGGTTTCCTGAAGCCCATGCATATCGTGGAAAGCCAGTACCCACAAAGCGACGCGAGCATAGCGGCTCGCTATGCCCGAGCAATTGCTCAGTACCGCAACGGCAGTATCGATATTGCGTTGGAGCAAATCGAAGCGCTAATCCAGTCCGAGCCCGGGAACCCTTACTTCTGGGAACTGAAGGGTCAGGTGCTCTATGAAAACGGGCGCATCAATGAATCGATACCGCCCTATGAGGAAGCAACCCGTCTGGCGCCGGATTCCGCTTTGCTCAGGATCGGCCTGGCCGCCGCTTTGTTGCAACTGCCGGGAAACGACCTTGTTCCGAGTGCACGTGACCACCTCTACGAAGCTTTGAAGCAGGAGGACGACAATCCGACGGTCTGGCGGTATCTTGCCATTGCCGAGGGTCGGCTCGGGAACACCGGCTTGGCGGCTCTTTCCTTGGCAGAAGCCGCCTGGGCGCGCGGCAATGCCAAGGAAACACGCGATCAGGCCGAACGGGCACAAAAACTGCTGGATAACGGTACCAGGGGCAAACTGCGCGCCGAAGATTTGCAAAGATTTGCCGAGAATGAATTGAAGAAGAAAAAGAACTAGGATATTCCCCCGGGACGGGGAACAACGGCGACCGATAAGGATTAGAAACATGAAAACGGGAATGTCGTGGCTCTACGCGTTGCTTGTTGCAGGGATCATCGCAAGCGTGCCGCTCTCCAGCCGGGCACAGGAACAAAGCTCGCCTTTCGACGCCGTTCAGAAGGAAGCGCTTGAGAAGATCATTCGCGACTATCTGATGGAGAATCCGCGAATCATCATCGAAGCGGTGCAAGGACTGGAACAGCAGCAACGAGCAGCGGAAGCCGAACGGGCCCGTATTGCCTTGACCGAGAATCGTGAGGCTCTGGAAGCAGACGCGGCCGATCCGGTCATGGGCAACCCAATGGGTGATGTCACCGTGGTCGAGTTCTTCGACTATCGATGTCCTTATTGTCGACGCATGATTCCTGCAATGGAAGAATTGCTGGAAAGCGATCCGGGCGTGCGTTGGGTCTTCAAGGAATTTCCGATCCTGGGGCCGGATTCGCTCTATGCCGCCCGCGCTGCTCTGGCTGTCGAGAAGCAAGGCGCCTACGAAGCCTTTCATCTGGCTTTGATGGCCGATGGATTTGACGTAACGAAGGAGAACGTAGATCGGGTCGTAGAGAGCCTGTCTCTGAATAAGGCACAGTTTGAAGCCGACCTCGTTTCTGCTGAGATCGAAGGAATGTTGGCAAAGAATCATGCGCTGGCCGGGCAACTGGGAATCAACGGCACGCCGGCTTTCGTCGTTGGCAATACGCTCCTGCCCGGCGCCGTCAGTCTTGCGCAGCTTCGTCAGGCAATCCAACTGGCGCGCGACACCAAAAGCTGACTCGCGACGAGGCCATTTGTTGCCGAGTCAAGGCGTTGCTGCCGATTGCGCGGCTCGTACGCCCTGTGCTAACCAAGCAAGTTAAGATTTGTACATCAGGGATGAATCGGGGGAAACTTGACCCAGTCACGAAGCGTGCTGCTCCTCAATGGGCCGAACCTCAATTTGCTGGGGACCCGCCAACCTGAGGTTTACGGCAGCACGACGCTTGCTGAGATAGAGGCGCGTTGCATCGAGCAGGCCAAGGGTCTTGGCCTGACCCTGGAAGCACGGCAATCGAATCACGAAGGCGAGTTGGTTGATTGGATTCAAGCGGCCCGTCAGCAATTCGCTGCCATCATCATTAATCCTGGAGCGTTCACACACACATCGGTAGCGCTCCTGGACGCACTTCAGGCTTTCGAGGGGCTGGTGATAGAAGTTCACCTGTCCAATATTCATCGCCGGGAGAGCTTTCGCCACCACTCCTATGTATCGCTCGCGGCCACCGGCGCCATCGTCGGCCTGGGTGCGCAAGGGTATGACCTGGCGCTGCAGGCGATCGCCGCGCGCCTGACTGAAGTTTAATTTAAGAGAGACCGTAAATGGCAGAATTCGACCTCAACGATGACTTGATCCGCCGTCTGGCTGGGCTCCTGGAGGAGACTGGCCTAACGGAGTTGGAATACGAGGCCGATGGGCGGCGCATCCGTGTCAGTCGCGGCTCGTCGGTATCTCAGGTATCCGTCGCACCCGCCGCGGCGGCACCCTCTGTTGCGCCAGCGCCCTCGGCCGGCGATGCCATCCCGGCTGGTGCGATCACCGCACCCATGGTGGGCACTGTCTATACGGCGCCCTCGCCCGGCACTCCGGATTTCGTATCCGTCGGCGACAAGGTTCGCGAAGGTCAGACGGTACTCATCATTGAGGCCATGAAGGTGATGAACCAGATTGCGGCGCCGCGCGGCGGCACCGTCACCCAGATCCTGATCGACGACGGCCAGCCGGTGGAGTTCGGCGAGCCGCTCATCGTGATCGAGTAGCGCGGGGTTGCTTCAGCTTTGACCGCAGTTTTTGAAAAGGTCCTGATCGCCAATCGCGGCGAGATCGCGCTCCGCATCCATCGCGCCTGTCGCGAGATGGGGATCCATACCGTAGCCGTCCATTCAACTGCCGACGCAAACGCCATGCATGTCCGTTTGGCCGACGAAAGCGTTTGCATTGGGCCGCCTGCTGGACGCGACAGCTACCTAAACGTTCCCGCATTGATAACGGCGGCGACCATCACGGGCGCCGATGCCATTCACCCCGGCGTAGGCTTCCTTTCGGAAAACTCGGACTTTGCCGCCATGGTTGAAGATCATGGCATGACCTTCATTGGCCCGTCGCCTGAGCATATTGCACTGATGGGCGACAAGATCGCCGCAAAGGATGCCGCCGAGCGCTTTGGCATCCCAATCGTTCCCGGTTCATCCGGCGCCATCACATCGCCCGACCAAGCCCTGAAGGTCGCCGAGGAGATCGGGTATCCGGTGCTGGTAAAGGCCAAGGCAGGCGGCGGTGGCCGCGGCATGAAGGTGGCACGCGATCCCGAAGGCCTGGTCGAGGGCCTGGTCATGGCCAAGAACGAAGCACAGGCTGCATTCGGCAACGACGACGTCTACCTGGAGAAGTACCTCGACAACCCACGCCACATCGAAGTGCAGATTTTGGCGGATGGGCAGGGCGGCGCAGTGCACCTGGGTGAGCGGGACTGCTCATTGCAGAGACGCCACCAGAAGGTGCTGGAAGAGGCGCCCTCGCCGGCATTGAACCAGACCGAACGCGAGCGCATCGG
Source organism: Limibacillus halophilus (assembly GCF_014191775.1). Taxonomy (NCBI): domain Bacteria; kingdom Pseudomonadati; phylum Pseudomonadota; class Alphaproteobacteria; order Rhodospirillales; family Rhodovibrionaceae; genus Limibacillus; species Limibacillus halophilus. The sequence goes on from NZ_JACHXA010000003.1 coordinate 185,168, forward strand.
CGATATCGCCATCAAGGCGGTACGGGAAATGGGGTATCGCAGCGCCGGGACATTCGAGTTTCTCTACCAGGACGGTGAATTCTACTTCATCGAAATGAACACACGGCTCCAGGTCGAGCACCCGATTTCGGAGATGATCACCGGCATCGACCTAGTGCGCGAGCAGATACGCGTGGCTGCCGGTATTCCACTGGAGATTTCCCAGGAGGATATCCGGTTCCAGGGCCATGCTATCGAATGTCGCATCAATGCCGAGAACCCCGAGACCTTCGTGCCGTCACCGGGCCGCCTCAGCGATTACCACGCGCCCGGCGGCTTGGGTGTGCGGGTCGACTCCGGCCTCTATTCCGGCTATTCGATCCCGCCCTACTATGACAGCCTTATCGCCAAACTTGTCGTGCACGGTCAAACCCGGAATGAATGCCTGATGCGGTTGCGCCGGGCACTGGAGGAATTCGTCATCGACGGCATTCAGACAACCATTCCGCTGCACCAACGTTTGATTGGCGAGGGTGATTTCATAAACGGTGACTACAATATTCATTGGCTTGAGAAACTGCTAAGCGGCAAACTCTAAAACAGCCTTTGCCACAACAGTCTGCTATTATTGTTTGGTAGAGTTGGTTGACCCGCGAGGAGTGCACGGCTGATTGAGTGATCGCAAGCCGATTCCCCTCACCCCGGAGCTTCTTCTCCGGGCCTATGCCATCGGTATCTTCCCGATGGCCGAGAGCCGTTTTGCCACGGACCTTCATTGGGTCGAGCCTACGCGTCGCGGCATATTGCCTTTGGACAGCTTTCATATCCCACACAAACTGAAAAAACTGGTTCGCAAGGATCATTTCGAAGTGACCTGCGACCTGAGCTTCGTCGACGTGATCGACGGTTGCGCCGAAGGCAGCGACGATCGGCGCGATACCTGGATCAATGAAACCATCCGCGCGCTCTACATCGAGCTTCACGCCATGGGCCACGCCCACTCTATCGAATGCTGGCACGAAGGTTGTTTGGCTGGCGGTTTGTATGGCGTGGCGTTAGGTGGCGCATTCTTCGGCGAGAGCATGTTCAGTCGGGAAAGCGGGGCCAGTAAGGTTGCGCTGGTGCATCTCGTCGCGCGGCTGCGTCTGGGCGGCTACAAGCTGTTGGATACGCAGTTCGTGACATCCCATCTTCGCCAATTCGGGGCCAAGGAGATCTCGCGGGAAGCTTATCGCAGCCAGTTGTCAAAGGTTGTTGGACTGCCGGTTCAGTTCCCGGTGGAACTGCCTTCAACGGCACTGGAGGATTTCTTGCAATCCAGCAACCAGACGTCATAGACCGGGTGCTCCAACGCATTGAGCGCCGGTGAAGAGGCAAACATCCATCCGGTAAATATGCGTTCGCCGGCAGCGTCGGCCCGATCATCGTCGATTTCCAGAAAGGCTGTGCTTTCGGGGGTTTCCGTGGGCGGCGTCTTGCGACAGGTCCTGACGACAACCTTGAGGCTGCCAAAAGTGACTTCCTCGCCCAACGCCACTTCCATGGTCGATATACGGGCCGTCACTTTGTCCAGGCCTTGCAGAACCGCGTAATTGCCGGTGATCGTAAAGTCTTTGGCCGTAAGGGCCAGAGCCGGACTGTACGGCGCGGCGGCGGCCACCAAGCCTGCAAGCGATAGCAAAGCTGTTGTTGTGCGGCCAAGGCGCATGAAGCGGCTCCTACTCACTTTTGTAAGGATTCTGCAGGGACTGCACCAAACGCAGCAGAACGTCTCTGACCTGTTGCTCGTCGCAGCCCATCAGAATTGCATCTTCCAGCGCGTCCTGCGCCATCTCACTGATTTCGGTGAGGTTTTCGTTCAAGACCTTGATCTTTTCGCGGCAAGACAAGGGTTGGCCGTCCGGCTGCAGCCACACCGGGATCGAAAAGCTATCCTGTTGCTTATCACCACTCATGACGCATCACTTATGCTGGGGCCCCTTGGGTCGCAAGCAATAATCGCTTACCTCAACTCCGCTTTGAAACGCAGTCGGACATAATCGGCGGTCCAGTTCCCGTCCGCATCGCAAAGTTGCGGCCGCAAGGCTTCGACCACCTCGGCGATGTATGCTGGCTGCTCCGCATCCGGCAGCAATCGAATAAAGTTCTCGCCGAAGGTTTCCAACCAAGCGCTCAGATCGCCTGGGAGCGGTGTGGGCCGTGGGATCAGCTCGATATAGCTAACCTTGAACCCATGACTCTGCAGCTTGTCCAAATACTCCTGTGGTTGCGGAAAGTACCAGGGAATGGCTGATTCCCCATCAAAGTTGCGCCGATCAAGTGCCGCCACCAGCGCATCTTTGATGGTCTTGACGTTATCACCGCCGCCCATTTCTCCAACAAATCGCCCGCCGGGCTTCAGAGCGCGAGCGACCCCATCAAGAACTGCATCAGGATCAAGCATCCAGTGAAGGGCTGCGTTCGTGAAGACCGCATCGAACTCGGACTGAAAGGCAAGCTCCTGGCCGTTCACAACCCGTGCGTCCAACCCCCTGGCCTTTGCCGCGGCGATTTGGTCCGCACTGGCATCGACAGCCACAACATCCAAGCCGCATTCAACCAGTTTCTCCGTCAGCGCTCCGTCGCCACAGCCCAGGTCTAGAACGCGTTCCCCGGCCTTGGGTACCAACAGTTCGATCAACGGCTCGCCGAGTTTGGCGACAAAGCCGGCATTCCGGATGTAGCGTGCGGGATCCCAGTGTTGCGTCTGCCCATTCTTAGCCGGCATTACTGGGCACCTTCGGCCGCCGCGTCGCTGAGGCTAAAAATAAAGCGCCCTAACATATCGACCACGTTGACGGAGCCTTGCGTGAACTGAATACGCTCACCGGGTTTGAGAGTTTCCTCGGCGCCACCCGGCTCGATCTCGATATAGATGTTCCCCAACAAGCCATCGGGTACGATCCGCGCCGAGCTGTCCTGGGGCAAATTGATCCCCGGGATAATCGACAGGTCGACACGCGCCATGAAGGTCTCGGTATCAACGCGTTGTCCTGTGACGCTTCCTACCTTCAATCCCGCAACCCGTACATCCGTACCGACGCTTACCCCCGAGGCGTTGTCGAAAGTTGCCCAAAGGGACGATCCCCCTGTCGTAGTGACCTGGGTCGCGTTGAAGGCAAAAATGAGAAACCCGCCGGCAACCAACAGAACCAGGCCGCCGATAATAGTTTCCAGTACGCTCCGGCTCATGCGCTCACTTCCTCATTCTTGGCGTTCGTTCCTGCAATCATCTTCACGGTCGAGGCCCTTACTCCGGTTTCCAGGCCTCATAATCGCCGCCGGTCGCGGCCCGTTGACCGCCTTTAAGCGTATGTCCTGGCGGGCGATAGGCTAAATCTGTTCCCGTTAGATTCGGCAAATGCTCTTTCTCCCATGGCTTGCGAGACGGGGCGGTATGCGTGGGCGCCTGATCGATTGTGTGATGAAGCCATGCATGCCAGTCGGGCGGTACTTTGCTCGCTTCGGCCTTGCCGTTGTAGATCACCCAGCGGCGCTCCCGGCGCAAAGAACCGACGTCCAGTTTCTTCGCACCGCGCTCGCGGTAATAGATATTGCCAAATTCGTCACGGCCAACCTCTTCACCCTTGCGGCGCGTGAAAAACCAGGTGCCAAAGTCAAAGAACATGGAGCTCGTCTCTTTTCCTGCCTCGGATCAAAGCATATGCGCGGGCGGACTATTGCACCTGATCGTCGCTCCGTCCAGCCCGACCGACCGTTTGGTGCGCCTGCGGCATTGCAATCGCTGGACAGCACCACAGACCAACCCCTATAGCTTTGTCGTTGAACAGCTATTTGGCAAGCCGGGGTTGAGAAGCATATGACGGATTTCTGGCGGGATTGCGGCTTTGTACTGCTTGAACGGGAAGAAAACGGATTCTTGCGTGTAACGGATGACTTCCTGCGCGCTTATTTCAAGCGTCCGGAGATCCGCCCGGTCGAAGAGTCCTGCGCCGCCGAACGGAAGCTGCACGACGCATTGCTGCGCAACCCACGCCAAGCTGTATCCGACAAGCAGCTGACGGACCTGGCCGACCCGGACGCGCGGGAGAATTACCAGATTGTCCTGGCCTTCCGCGACCGGCTGGTTGCGGCAGGCACCGTCGAGGGTTGCTATCTAAATCTTTTCCGCGACGCCAGCGGGTCGGCTGAGGGAATCCCTGTTCCGCCACTCTTTGTTGATCAAATGACCCATGTGATCCTACGCAACATCCTAGACGGCGTCGCAGATCCCCTCCGGGCACGCGCCGGCGAGTTCTTTTTCCGCCCCCAGAAAGTCACCATCAACGACGGACACATCATGGCCGCCGACGAGGAGATCGTCGAAATGTACGCCAGCAGCGGCGGATTTGGGTCACTTGGGCAGTTGCTGGTTGAAGCCCAAACCCCTTTGCGGACCATTGACCTAGATGTTCTGACGGTCGAGAACGCCGAGATGTACTGGCTGCGCGATCAGAAGTACGACACCGTGCTCAACCTGAACTTTTCAGGCGATGGCCTAGATGCCCTTTGCCGGGTCCTGGAATCTTGGGTGCAACATTTCCTTGATGTTGCCGTTTCCATCCAACCTGTTCAGCAAATTACGGACGAACGCTGGGTCTGGCATATTGGTTTGGAGCAAGAAGGCACGCGATTGCTCAATGATCTCTACCAAGGCGTGGACGTTGGCGAAGCCCGCTTGGCCCGCTTGCTGTCCCTGTTTCGGTTGGACTTCGCCGACCCTCAGGAGATGCGGCCCGATATCGCCGGGCGTCCGGTCTACCTTGCCTTGTCCACTAACGAACAGGGCATTGTCCGTTTGAAGCCGCAAAATCTGCTAGTCAATCTCCCCCTTGCCGCCAAGGCGTCATGACGACAACCAATCCCGACTCGGGACACCCGCCAAATCTGGCGAACCGGCTGGATGGCAGAGTCTGGGCCTTAATCGCTGCTTCCTCGTTGGGCCTGAACACCACTTTGGCGAGTCTTGCCTATGGACTGGGCGCAACGCCGCTGTTGATCGCAGCGGTCCGCGCGCTGGTCGCGGCCTGTATCCTGGGCTTCTGGCTACGTTCGCGGGGAATGCTCGCCTTTCACCCTAGGGACTGGAAGGCTTTGTTTGTCGCAACATTGGCTACGACCGGCGTTTCACTCGGCTACCTGGGTTCGGTTTTCTTCATACCGGTTTCTCTAGCAGCGATCATTTTTTACACCTTCCCGCTCGTGGTGGCAGGCGCAAATGCGCTCATCGAACGGCGTATGCCGACAGCAGGCGAGAGTGGTCTTTTCTTGCTGGCTTTCGCGGGTTTGGTCCTGGCGATCGGTCCCTCGTTCCAGTCCCTGGATTGGCGCGGCATAGCTCTGGCTGGCCTTGCCAGCACCTCCTCAGCCACGCTCTTCATTGTCGCGGCGCGCAGATTGGGACACCTCAACGATCTGGCCGTGTCGTTTCAGATCAACCTTTTCGGGGGCGGCGTAGTCGCGCTTGGCGCTTTGGCCTTGTTCCCAAGCATGCTGGTCCTGCCCGGCAACGTCGCCGGTGTCGCTTTGATCGGCGCGATTTGCCTTGCCTATCTTGTGGGCGTCACAACACTCTTTACCGCCGTTAAGCAAGCCGGCCCCGCCAAAACAGCTCTTTTTTTCAACATCGAACCGCTGGTCTCCATCGCGTTGGCGTTCCTGTTACTGGGCGAGCGTTTTTCCGGTCCGCAGCTGCTTGGAGGTGCTTGCGTCATCACGGCTTTAATGCTGGGCAGCTTGCAACGGGCCCATCGGCCCTTGCCGCCCACAGCCTGACGCCCACAGCAGGCATCTATGCCTTGATGATGTTGTGTTCAGGACCGTAGGGAAATCCGGTAATGTTTTCGGCGCCGTCGTGGCCCAGCACCAATATGTCGTGCTCCCGATATCCGCCGGCGCCGGGTTGTCCTTCCGGAATCATGATCATCGGTTCCATGGAAACCACCATCCCCGGTTCCAAGATCGTTTCCACATCCTCGCGTAGTTCCAGACCGGCTTCCCGTCCGTAATAATGCGATAGGACACCGAAGGAGTGGCCGTAACCAAAGGTTCGGTTCGCAAGCAAGCCGTAACGCGCATAGATTTCGTTGAGCTCGGCCGCGATATCGCAGCAACGCGCGCCGGGTTTGATGAGTGTCAAGCCGCGCTCGTGCACCTCAACATTGATGGCCCAGGTTCTTAGATGCGCATCGCTTGCGTGCTCCAGGAACAAAGTGCGTTCCAACGCGGTATAGTAGCCCGCGATCATAGGGAAGCAGTTGAGCGACAGAATTTCCCCCTTCTGTACCTGGCGACTCGTCACTGGATTGTGGGCGCCATCGGTATTGATGCCGGATTGGAACCAGGTCCAGGTATCCATAAGCTCGGCGTCGGGATAGGTTTCGGCGATCGCCCGCACCATGGTTTGGGTCGAATGCAGGGCAATCTCGTATTCCGGCACGCCTTCCGACAGAGCCTCCACGCACGCCGCGCCGCCCAGGTCGGCGATCCGTGCGCCGTTACGTATTACCGTGATTTCCTCGGGCGACTTGATCATCCGCTGCCGCATGACGGCCGACGATAGGTCTTTTATCGGCGAGCTTGGAAAGGCTTCCTGCAATCTGCCATAGGTTTCTAGACTGAGGTGGTCGAATTCGACACCAATTCTCGCGTCGGCGGGAACGAGCCTCTGGAGCGCTTTGAAGTAGTTGTCGCGATCCCAATCGGTATAGACGACGTTCTCGCCTACCGTTCGGCGCCCGGGCTGTCCGCCGTCAATGTTCGCCGAAACGCTCGTAATCTGCTCCTGGGTCACAACCAATGCGTAGCGCCGCCCGAAGCTGCAATAGAGGAAATCGCTGTAATAATCGATGCAGTGGATCGATGTGAGTACCGCAGCGTCAACCCCAAGGTCAGCCATGATCAGGCGCAACCCCTTCACGCGCCGTTTCATTTCCTTGGAAGAAAAGGTCGGCGTCACTCTCCGACCATTCTTTATCTGCTTCATGGATTCGAGCATTGCGGCATTTCCCTTAACTGAAACGAATGTGGACCGTTCCTGTGATGAGGGTGTGTAGAGCATTTCGTAAATCAAATAAATTTTGTTATACTTTCCATTCTATAAATTTTATTAATGTAAAGCATGTTACTACCGCTTGATCTCCTACACAGCTTTCTGACGGTCATAACAGTTGGCTCTATGAGCCGGGCCTGTCGATCGCTGGGACGAACACAGGCCGCTGTATCCTTGCAGATACAACGCCTTGAGGACTTGTCGGGCGGAAAACTGATAGAGCGTCGGACACGTCCTTTGCAGACCACGCCCCGCGGTGAACTGGTCTTGCAGCATGCGCGCGACATGCTGGAAATGAACGCTGCTTTTGTGGCCCGTCTTAAGGATGACGAGGTGTCCGGTAGTTTGCGGGTCGGAATTCCCAACGACTTCGCCACACGTTTCCTGCCTCGCGTTCTGGCGGCCTTTGTCAGATCGCATCCGGGAATCTCTCTCGAGGTCGAGTCGGACATCAGCGATCGCTTGAGCGCGCGCTTCTCGGACGGCGAACTCGACCTTGTTCTAGCAATCCGCGGCCAGCACGGTTGGGACAGGCCATCCCGCGTATGGCACGACCCGCTAGTTTGGATCGGCCAAAGGGCGGCGATAGCGAAAAAGGCAAGGAGTCACCGACCGCAGTCCCCCCTCTCCCTTGTTACCTATCCTGAAGGCTGCGGCTATCGCCGGCGCATGCTGACGGCCCTGGAGCGAAATGAAATCGCACATCGAATCGCTTATACCAGTCTTGATCTTAGCGGCCTGTCGGTTGCAGTCGAAAATGGCTTAGGCATCACGGCCCTCGCGCAGCATACCCTACCGACACCCCTGAAATCCCTGATCCTGACTGACTCACTTTTACCGCCGCTCGAGCAGGTGGAAATTGGGCTTCTCTGCAAAGAGGAAAGCCTTTCACCGCGCGCGCTCAACACGCTACGAGACAGTTTTATCGAAGCCCTGGATTCACGCCTTTTCCAGACATAGTGCCACCCGCCTCGACTGCCGATGACCTCTCGTTTTTACCGCTAATCACCAATAAACAGGGGTGTCAATCAGCCCTGTGAGGTTGAGCAATTTTTCCGAATAACTTAGTGACACCAACTGTATATTGTGGTTTCATTTAGTTTCGACACTAGGGAATGTGATTAAACTCTTCTCGTTTCCTAGCAAGGCGACTGGGGGGCGCCGTCCTGGCCTCATTTTCATGTCGGTGCCGCCCTCCTGTTGCGCAGGGCAAAAACACGTAAAACCAAAGGAGCGTCAGGTATGCGTATCGCGCGTCGATTCACCGAAGCGGGCAAGGACGTTTACGAGGATATCGAGTTCCGCTCGACGACCAGCGAGATACGCAATCCCGATGGGTCCGTCGTCTTCGTACAGAATGATTTAGAGGTGCCGGCAAGCTGGAGTCAGGTCGCAGCCGACATCCTGGCACAGAAGTATTTTCGCAAGCGTGGTATTCCGGCGAAATTGCGGCGCATCGAGGAGAACGATGTCCCCATCTGGCTGTGGCGCTCGGTTCCGGATGACAAGGCGCTTAAGGCGCTGCCTGAGGACCAAGCCAGCATTGGCGAGACCTCTGCGCGCCAGGTATTCGATCGCCTCGCCGGCACCTGGACCTACTGGGGTTGGAAGGGCGGTTACTTCGATCAGGAAGAGGACGCCCAGACCTATTTCGATGAAATGCGATACATGCTGGCGACGCAAATGGCGGCGCCGAACAGCCCGCAATGGTTCAACACGGGTCTCCATTGGGCCTATGGCATTGATGGCCCAGGTCAGGGGCATTTCTACGTTGATTACCAAAGCGGCAAACTGGTGCGCTCTCAGTCCGCGTACGAACACCCGCAACCGCACGCCTGCTTCATTCAGTCCGTTGACGACAGTCTGGTCAATGAGAACGGCATCATGGACCTGTGGGTACGGGAAGCACGGCTCTTCAAATACGGATCGGGCACGGGCACGAACTTTTCGCGCATCCGCGCCGATGGAGAGAGCCTGTCGGGTGGTGGCCGTTCCTCCGGCTTGATGTCCTTCCTCAAGATTGGCGACCGGGCCGCCGGCGCCATCAAATCCGGGGGAACCACGCGCCGTGCCGCGAAGATGGTGACTGTCGATCTCGATCACCCAGACATCGAAGCCTACGTTAATTGGAAGGTAATCGAAGAGCAGAAAGTCGCGGCTCTGGTAGCCGGCTCGAAGCTTTGCGACAAGCACCTGAATGCCATCATTCAGGCCTGCCATCAGAGCAAGGACGCCCTGGGGGACAAGGCTTTTGAGCCGATGAAGAATCCAGCGCTCAAAGCCGCTATCAAAGCCGCACGCGCGGTAATGATTTCCGAGAACTACATCGGTCGCGTCATCCAGTTCGCCCGCCAGGGTTACACCGCTATCGATTTCAGGACCTACGATACCGACTGGGACAGCGAAGCCTATCTGACGGTATCCGGCCAGAACTCAAACAATTCGGTACGCGTGCCGAACGCATTTTTGGAATGCGTCAGGGAAGATGGTGAATGGGAGCTCACCTCCCGCACCGACGGCAGTGTCGTCAAGACGGTAAAAGCAAGGGAACTTTGGGATCAGATCGCGGGGGCCGCCTGGGCCTGCGCCGATCCCGGCGTGCAGTTTGATACCACCATCAACGAGTGGCATACCTGCCCGGCCGGTGGACGTATCAACGCTTCCAACCCTTGCTCTGAGTATATGTTCCTCGACGATACGGCCTGCAATCTGGCCTCGATGAATCTGATGACCTTCCGGCGCGCGGACGGGTCCTTCGACATCGGCTCCTATGAGCATGCCACACGGCTTTGGACCATCGCGCTCGAAATTTCCGTGTTGATGGCACAGTTTCCATCCAGCGAGATAGCCCAGCGCTCCTACGATTACAGGACCCTTGGCCTGGGCTACGCGAATCTCGGCGGACTTTTGATGGCCATGGGCCTGTCCTACGACAGCGACGAGGGCCGGGCAGTCTGCGCGACCCTGACGGCGATCATGACCGGAACCAGCTATGCCACCTCCGCAGAAATGGCTGGTGAACTGGGAACCTTCCCGCGCTTCGAGGAAAACCGAGATGCCATGCTGCGGGTCATCCGCAACCATCGCAACGCGGCCTACGGGAAAGCCGATGGTTATGAAGACTTGTCGGTGCCGCCCGTGCCGATTCGCGCCGTGGACTGCCCCGACCCGCGCATGATTGAAGCAGCCGAGGCGGCTTGGGATCTGGCGCTGGAATTGGGCGAGCGCTACGGCTATCGAAATGCGCAAACAACGGTGATCGCACCGACCGGAACCATCGGGCTAGTCATGGATTGCGACACGACTGGGATCGAACCGGACTTCGCGCTGGTTAAGTTCAAGAAGTTGGCCGGCGGCGGTTACTTCAAGATCATCAACCGCACCGTTCCGCAGGCGCTGCGCACGCTCGGTTACGATGAGGATCAGATTGAAAGCATGATCCGCTACGCGGTCGGTTTCGGAACGCTCGACGGCGCTCCCGGAATTGACCACAAAGCCCTGAAAGAAAAGGGCTTCTCCCAAGCCGCTGTGGAAGCGGTGGAGGACGCTCTCGCGAGCGCCTTCGATATCAAGTTCACCTTCAACAAATGGACCCTGGGGGCCGATTTTTGCACCAAAGAACTGGGCTTCACGGAAGCACAGCTAAACGATCCCACGTTCGATATGTTGCAAGAACTCGGATTCACGCGGAAGGAAATCGACGCCGCGAACCTGCATGTCTGTGGCGCAATGACCCTGGAAGGCGCGCCGCATCTGAAGGACGAGCATCTGACCGTGTTCGATTGTGCCAACCCCTGCGGGCGAATCGGCAAGCGCTCCTTGTCGGTCGAAAGCCACATTCGCATGATGGCGGCCGCTCAACCTTTCATTTCCGGCGCAATTTCCAAGACCATCAACATGCCCAACAGCGCGACGGTCGAGGATTGCCGAGAGGCCTACGAGCTTTCCTGGAAACTGGCGATCAAAGCGAACGCCCTCTACCGGGATGGCTCAAAACTTAGTCAGCCGCTGGCGGCGAGCCTCTTGAGCGACGAGGAAGAGGACAACAGCGATGAGGTCGTTGAAAAGCTGATTGCCGCTTCCCGCACGGAACAAACCGAAGTGATCGCGGAACGCATCATAGAGCGCATCGTTCATAGGTCTGCCGAACGCCGGCGTTTGCCGCAACGACGCAAGGGTTATACCCAAAAAGCGATCGTCGGCGGTCACAAGGTTTATCTGCGAACTGGTGAGTACGAGGATGGACAGGCCGGCGAAATCTTCATCGACATGCACAAGGAAGGCGCCGCTTTCCGCAGTTTGATGAACAATTTTGCAATCGCGATTTCCATAGGACTTCAGTACGGCGTACCGCTCGAGGAGTTCGTGGAAGCCTATACGTTCACACGCTTCGAACCATCGGGCATGGTGGAGGGGAACGACGCCATCAAGATGGCCAGTTCGGTACTCGACTACATTTTCAGGGAGCTGGCGATTTCTTACCTGGGCCGCAAGGATTTGGCTCACGTGGAACCCGCCGATATCACACCCGATTCGATCGGGACAGGTGAAGGTCAGGCATCGCTTCCCGCCGTTGAGCAGGAAGCCTTGACGGAAACCATGCGTCGCGTCGCCTCGACTGGCTACGTGCGCAACAATCTCGTCGTCTTTTCGGGAGGCGGTGGCAACGCGAATGGGTCCGGAGGCGGTCAGACAACGACCGCGTCGGGGACGGTTGCCAGCGCTAGCCCGACTGTGACGCCGAAAGCCTCTGCAAGCGCCGCAGGCGCTCTGCAGGGCCTCAGCGGTGGTAATGGCTCCGCCAACCACGCCATCGCCGTTGAGGACACCGTGGTCGAGAGTGTCGACCTCCATCTCGAACGTGTGCGCGAGGCGCGCATGAAGGGATACGAGGGTGACGCTTGCGGTGACTGCGGTAACTTTACGCTGGTACGCAACGGGACCTGCATGAAGTGCGTGACCTGTGGCTCCACCAGCGGCTGCTCGTGACGGGGGATACCCCTTCTTAGGAGCCACTCGCCTTTGACGGCGGTTGCCCAGACCGCCACCGGCTCCGTCCCTCGACCCTGAGTTCTCCCTGTGACTGGGGGGCGGCATACGGCGGAGTCCGCCCCTCTCTTTTCCAAGGAGGGGGACCGGCACTGCAAGGCCTGGGACCTTGCCGCTCGGCATGGCTGACTTGTCGCGAGAGGGCTAGTCTGACGGCAAGCCAAGCGCTAAGGTCCGGCCTTTAGACATCAAAGAGCACACCGCCGATAAGGGAGAACCACCATCATGGCCGGGAAGATCGAAGCACGCCTCAAGGAACTTGGACTGGAACTGCCCAAAGCAGCCGCCCCTGCTGCCAACTACGTGCCATACGTGGTCAGTGGCAATCTGGTTTTCATTGCCGGGCAAATTACCCTGTGGAATGGCGAACTGAAGTTCCTCGGTAAGGTCGGTCAGGATTTCACTGTCGATGAAGGCAAGGAAGCCGCAAAGCTCTGCGCCCTTAACATCATCGCTCAGCTCCGCGAAGCCGCGGGCGGCGATCTGGACCGCGTAAAGCGCATTGTGCGCCTTGGCGCTTTCGTCAACTCGACACCCGACTTCACCCAACAGCCGGAAGTTATCAATGGCGCGTCCGATCTGATCGTCGCTGTGTTCGGCGAATCAGGCAAGCACGCCCGCGCGGCCGTTTCTGCCGGCGCTTTGCCGCGCAACGTAGCCGTCGAGATTGAAGCGGTCGCCGAGTTGAGCTAAGGCCAGAACCGGCCGATCAGTTTGACTGTTGCTGTCGGAGCCGCCGCAATTTCTGGACATTGCGGTTGTGCTCCGCCAGCGTCTTCGTGAAGGCATGGCCGCCTTGGCCGTCCGCAACGAAATAGAGATACCCACTTTCAGCGGGCCTCAAGACGGCTTCCAACGACGCGCGTCCCGGATTTGCAATCGGACCCGGTGGCAATCCGGTATTTTGGTATGTGTTGTAGGGGTCATCGACCTTCCAATCCTGGCGGGTCAACGCACGCCCCAGCGGCGCTTTGCCTTTGGTCAGCGCAAAAATGACCGTAGGGTCCGATTGCAGCGGCATACCCTTGGCTAAGCGATTATAAAAAACCGAAGCAACCAGCGGACGCTCACCGCCGACGCCGGTTTCCTTCTCCACGATCGATGCCAGAATTACGGCTTCCTCAGGGTTTTTGAGCGGCAAGCCCTCGGCACGTTGAGGCCAAAGTTCCGCCAACGCCGCTTGCAAACTCTCCTGCATGCGGCCAACCAGTTCGCCCCGGGAATCACCCCGCTGGTAATGATAGGTTTCCGGTAGCAGGCTTCCTTCGGGAAGCGCCTCCGGCGCGTTTCCGGTCAAGGCATCGGCAGCAGCAACAAGGTCCATGATCTCCCGTGACGTCAATCCCTCCGGCACGGTTAAACGACGCACCAGGGTTCGCCCCGAAGAAAGAATTTCCATGATCTGACGCGCTGATGCGCTGGCCGGGATCAGGAACTCGCCGGCTTGCAGGGACCGCGCCTGGTTTTCCAGGCGGACGCCTAGGCGAAAAATGATCGGATCCTTGAGCAGCCCGGCGTCCTTGAGGCGGGCGGCTATCGCGGAAACACCACTGCCGGGATCCACGACGAGGATTTGTTCCTGGTCAAGCGGCCCCGGCGCATCAAACTGTATTTCCAGCCATTTGTAGCCGATACCCAGGCCCAAGATCGCCAGAACCGCCAGGGTTACGACGGTTCGGATCAGCCAACCCATGGCGGTCCTTCCGTTCAGTCGACCTTGGATAAGACGAGCGATGCGTTCGTGCCGCCAAATCCAAAGGAATTTGAAAGGGCATAGCGCACTTTCCGTTCCTTAGCCTTGTGCGCCACGAGATCGATATCGCAGCCGTCGCTCGGATCGTCGAGATTAAGCGTCGGCGGCACGATGCCCTCATTGATCGCCAAAATGGAGAAGATCGCTTCCACGGCACCCGCCGCTCCCAGCAGATGCCCGATGGCGGACTTCGTCGAGGACATGGAAAGTTTATAGGCGTGATCCCCGAACAGCCGCTTGACCGCGCCCAGCTCGATTTCGTCGCCCAATGGCGTGGAGGTGCCATGCGCGTTGATGTAGTCAATGTCGCTCGCGTTGATCCCCGCACGTTTCAACGCCGCTTGCATCGCGCGGAAACCGCCGCTCCCGTCTTCCGCCGGCGCGGTAATGTGATGAGCATCGCCCGACATTCCGTAACCAATCACTTCAGCATAGATGGTCGCGCCACGTTTCTTGGCGTGCTCCAGCTCTTCAAGCACCACAACGCCGGAGCCCTCGCCCATGACAAACCCATCGCGCTGCTTATCCCAGGGCCTTGATGCCCGTTCGGGGGTGTCGTTGAAATGGGACGACAACGCACGCGCCGCCGAGAACCCTGCATAACCAAGACGGCAAACAGCCGCCTCGGCGCCGCCAGCTACCATAACATCTGCATCATCCAGCATGATCATGCGCGACGCGTCGCCAATGGCGTGGGCACCCGTAGAACAGGCTGTCACCACTGCGTGGTTAGGCCCCTTGAAACCGTATCGAATGGAGACCTGACCAGACGCTAGATTGATCAGAGCCGCCGGGATGAAAAACGGGCTCACGCGACGCGGGCCTCTTTCAGCCAGCATGGTTGCCCCATTGGCAATCCACTCCAGGCCACCGATGCCCGATCCGATCAAGACGCCAGTGCGCTCCTGACCCTCATCGTCCGTCGGCTTCCAACCGGAATCCTCAACAGCTTGCTGAGCCGCGGCCATCGCATAGATGATGAACTGGTCGACCTTGCGCTGATCTTTGGGCTCCATGAAATCATCGGGATTGAATAGGCCGTCGGCCGTTTCACCCCGAGGAATCTGACCGCCGATGCGCGACGGCAGATCCGAAACATCAAAACCCTCGATCGCGTTGATGCCGGATTTACCAGCGATCAACCGCTCCCATACGGCCCGGGTCCCCACGCCAAGCGGCGTGACGAGACCCAGCCCTGTGATGACGACACGTCTCATGTCTGTCAGATGCTCTGCCTGATCGCCTCTATCGGCGGCGACCTCCAGAAGCCCTTGCGGGCTTCAGGTCAGGCGTTTTCCTTGATGAAGTCGATCGCGTCCTTGACGGTCACGATCTTCTCGGCGGCATCATCGGGAATCTCACAACCGAACTCTTCCTCAAACGCCATGACGAGTTCGACGGTATCGAGGCTGTCGGCGCCCAGATCGTCGATGAAGCTGGCATTCTCGGTCACCTTCTCTTCTTCCGCACCCAGGTGCTCGATAACGATCTTTTTGACGCGATCGGCGATATCATTGCTCATAAGCTTATCCATCCTCGTTGAAAGACACGTAATTCTGTACGTTCCTTGGGCTCCGGTACGGTGGCCCCTTACTCATCAAAGACCCCGAAGCATCGATTGCGCTGGCCTCTTAACACAAGTGAAAATCATATTCTAGCGTTCCTGGGCGCGAATCGTGTTCGGAGTCTCGCTATTCAAATCATGGCCATTCCGCCGTTCACGTGCAACGTTTGGCCGGTAACATAGGCGGCTTCATCGCTTGCCAGGTACAATACAGCCGCTGCTATATCCTCAGAATCACCCAGGCGACCCATTGGAATCACCTGCAAAATGCGTTCTTTTTGCTGGTCGTTCAACACATCGGTCATCGCCGTAGTGATCATTCCCGGTGCGACGCAGTTCAGCGTGATACCACGGCTTGCAACTTCCTGAGCCAAGGATTTGGTCATGCCGATCATCCCTGCCTTGGATGCCGCGTAGTTCGCTTGGCCAGGATTACCAGTGACGCCGACCACCGACGTTATGCCGATAATCCGACCGCTGCGGCGGCGCATCATTCCTTTCAATGCCGCCCGGGTCAGACGAAAGGCCGCCGTTAGATTGACATCCAGTACGGTCTGCCAATCCTCGTCTTTCATCCGCATGGCCAGTCCGTCACGTGTCAGGCCGGCATTGTTGACCAGAATATCGAGCGGCCCTAAGGCTTCCTCGCAACGCCCAATCAGGCCTTCGGTGGCAGCCGGGTCGGAAAGATCGCAGGGAAGAACCGCGGCGCGATCGCCAAGCGTCGATTTCAACGCTTCAAGCGGCTCCACGCGTGTGCCGGTCAATGCCACGCTCGCACCCTGGGCATGCAATGCTTTGGCAATTGCGCCGCCAAGTCCGCCCGACGCGCCCGTCACCAGGGCCACCTTGCCGCTCAAATCGAACATATCCCGATCCTTTCAATGTCTTTTGCTAGCTACCCGGAGGTAATATCCCGGGTGCCCCGTTCAATTCGGAGCCTTCATCACAAGCTCTTGAGGAGCACGTCAATCTCGTCTGGCGTTCCGGCCGCATCGGCCTGTATCTCGCGGTCGATACGTTTGATCAAACCACTCAGGACCTTGCCGTTGCCCAATTCAACGCAACGCTCGATTTCCAATACCTTCATGGCCTCCACGCTCTCGCGCCAACGCACCATGCCCGTCACCTGCTCCACCAGCAAACGCCGGATGGTTTGCGGCTCGAACACCGGCGCTGCGGTGACGTTTGCAATCACTGGAAGGCTGGGCGGTTGAATTGCCACCGCCTCCAAAGCCTCGGCCATAGCTTCTGCCGCCGGTTCCATCAGGCGACAGTGAAACGGCGCGGATACCGGCAAGGCCAGAGCCCGCTTTGCCCCTCTTTCCTTGGCCAGAACAATGGCCCGCTCGACGGCTGCGGTATGCCCGGAAATAACGACCTGACCCGGCGCGTTATCGTTCGCGGCCTGACAGACCTCGCCTTCCGCAGCTTCCGCAGCCACCGCCACGACTTCCTCGAACGAAAGGCCGAGAATAGCGGCCATAGCGCCCTCACCAAGAGCGACGGCCTGCTGCATCGCCTGGCCACGTTTTTTAAGGAGCCGTGCCGTGTCCGCAAGAGTAAAGGCGCCCGCTGCCGCCAGCGCGGAATACTCGCCCAACGAATGTCCGGCTACGAACTGGGCGCGTTCCGACAACGCAAAATTGCCTTCGGATTCAAGAACACGGACGACCGCCAGACTACAGACCATGATCGCCGGTTGGGCATTCTCGGTTAGCGTCAGGTCATTTTCCGGGCCCTCGAACATCAACTTAGTGAGATTTTGGGATAGTGCGTCGTCGACTTCTTCAAACACCAAGCGAGCCGCCGGAAAAGTCTCGTACATCGCCTGACCCATGCCAATCGCTTGGGACCCCTGTCCCGGAAATACAAATGCCCGCGCCATGTTTCCTCCCTCAATTCGCAGCGTTATACCAGCCTATCAAGGCAAGCCGGTCACTGCTTTTTTGCAACGCCCCACGACAACCCGACTTCAACAGATTTCCCCGCGACAAGGCCGCTAGTGATAGCGTCGCCTAACAGGCTGTCAAGCAGGGCCACTCTCTGCAAGGCTTTTCCCTTGCAAGCACGCGGCTTTTCGCTATAGTCCGCGGCCTCGCAAGCTCCTCGCCGGGTCGTTGCGAACCTCGAACAACGGCTCTGCCGTCGACGAGGGAAAGATTCGGCTAGGGGCGGGTCAGCCACAAGGTTGGTGGCGCCGCTCCACAAAACAGCCATGGGGAGTAACATCGATGGCACTGTACGAATGCGTATTCATCGCGCGCCAGGATGTGTCGACCGGACAGGTCGATTCACTGGGCGATGAATTCACCAAAATTATCGAAGACAACGGCGGCAAGATTTCCAAGCGTGAGTACTGGGGTCTGCGCAGCCTGTCCTTCAAGATCAAAAAGAACCGCAAGGGCCACTATGTGCTCTTCAATCTCGACGCTCCTTCTGAAGCGGTGCTCGAGATGGAGCGCAACATGCGCCTGAACGAGGACGTCCTGCGTCACATGACCGTGCGCGTGGAAGAACTCGAAGAGGGCCCGTCGGCCATGATGCAGCAGAAGGATCGCCGGGATGATCGCCGGGGCGGCGGACGCCGTTTCGACCGTGACGACCGAGGCGGCCGTGACCGTGACGGCGACCAGCGCCGTGAAGGAGGCCAGGAATGAGCACCATCCGTGTTGTCAGCAGTGGCGGCGCCGTGCGTCGTCCGTTCTTCCGCCGCCGCAAGTCCTGTCCTTTCTCCGGCCCGAGCGCGCCGAAGATCGACTACAAGGACATCAAGCTGCTGGGTCGTTTCGTGTCCGAACGCGGCAAGATCGTTCCCAGCCGCATCACTGCGGTCTCCGCAAAGAAGCAGCGTGAACTGGCACGCGCGATCAAGCGCGCCCGGTTCCTTTCGCTTCTGCCCTACGTGACCAAGTAACGGAAGGGAGCAAGCATCATGGAAGTCATTCTGCTTGAGCGGATCGAGAAGTTGGGTCAGATGGGCGACGTCGTCGCCGTCAAGCCCGGCTTTGCCCGCAACTACCTGCTGCCACAGAACAAGGCCCTGCGCGCCAACAAGGCGAACTTGGCCTACTTCGAAACGCAGCGCGCCCAGCTTGAAGCCCAGAACCTCGAACGCAAGAAAGATGCGGACCAGGTTGCCGAAAAGCTCGAAGGTCTGTCGGTGGTGATTATTCGCCAAGCCGGCGACACCGGACAGCTTTACGGTTCGGTTTCAGCCCGCGACATCATGGAAGCCGTTACCGAAGCGGGCTTCACGATTGAGCGTCGCCATGTCGTGCTCGACAAGGCTATCAAGGTTCTTGGACTGCACCCGATCCGTATTCGGTTGCACCCGGAAGTGGTGGTCGAGATCACGGTCAATGTGGCCCGTTCCACCACCGAAGCCGAACAGCAGGTCGCTTCCGGCCAGATGGTGACGGCCCAGGCGCAGTTCGAAGCCGAGGAAGCCGCTATCGAGGAAGCCTTGGAACTGGCTGAAGAAGCCGATGCCGAGGAAGAAGCTGCCGAGGACGTTGGCAGTGACGAAGATGATGAGGCCAAGGCCTGATCTTTATCTTCCGGGCTAAGGAATTAAGGCGCTCCACATAGGCGGGGCGCCTTTTTCTTTGCCTGGACAGTCGGCAGGGGCAGCCCTATCTTTCAAGTTGGTAATCCTGATTGAAAGTGCCGTGCCATGTACCGCGACCATACCCTCATTCCATCGGAAGCGATCCGCCTGCTAGCCTTGGGTTTGCTTGCGGAAGCCCCTCTCCAGTATGCCGATCTGGCCCGGGAAGTACGGCACGTCACTGCACGTCTAGTGGGGCCGTCACTCGATCTGATCGGTGCGCCGCTGGAACTCTTGAAGGTTGAAGGTTTGGTGCAGACCCTAGAGGGCCAAGGCACTGCGGATAATCCCCAGTTCAAGATCACCGATAGCGGGCGGCAGGAAATTGAGCGCCTGTTGGGTGCTGGCGTTCGTGCTGCTTCCTCGGACATCAACAAGCTGATCCTGGCGATCAAACTGCGTTTCATGCATCTGCTGCCAAGGGCGGCACAAGCCCTGCAGGCGGACATGCTGGTCGAGGTTGCGGAGAAGGAGTTGACGAGATTGCGCGACCTCTTGCAAAGCGGTAGCGGCGCACACAGCAGGCTACCGGCCTGGTTGACACTGGAAATCGCACAGGCCGAGGCGCGATTGGCTTGGTTCCGCGACCTACACGACGAACTGCAAGATTGACGGCCCGGTTCGGTTAATAGAGATGCTGGCCGCCCGTCACGAAAACCTCGGTTCCCGTCACATAGCCAAAATCACTGCTGCATAGCTGAAAGACCGAGGCGAAACCTTCTTCGCATGAGCAGGTAATGATTCGCCATTGTTCGTCGGAGAAACGCTTGACGGTAGCGTGGCCGATCCCCCGGCTGGCGCCCGTCAGGACCAAAGTTTCTCGGGCTTTGCGAGAACTCAAAATGGCCTGGAGGCTAACAGCTTCATCAAAGGCGTGGGAGTCCTATCATGGCGACCCGGGCCACACAGATCCGATAAGGCACCGACAGGGTCTTCAAGAACTCAATCCAACGGGCGAACCGAAACGACCCGGAAGGTTTGCAAATCACCGTCATGCTCGCGAATCGAGACGTACTCACCGGGCTTGAAGGCATGGTCGGCGAAGCGATACCCCGCCTCGTCCTCATCCGAATCGCCGTTCACGTCGTAGTGAAAGGCCCAATGTCCGCCGCGGGTGCGTACCAGATGCCCAACTTCATCAGGTTCGCCCTGCCAGAAGCGGTGGACCCGGCAACGCGCGCGCTCTTTTCGCCATTCCTCTACGTCAATCCGGCTATCATCAGCCAAAGGGGCGATAAACTCGTAACCGTGACGATTGCTCCCTTCCGGGTGCTGTGGATCGCGTGCCAACTCCAATCTGATACGTTCCAGCGTCATGACTAACCTCGTCCTTCGTAGGCTTTATAACTCCAACTCCAACTCTGAGAACGCCGACCAACCTCAGTGGGCCATGAGGACCGGCATGCCGGCAGACCGCAGTACGCTCTCGGTCACACCCCCAAAAATGAACTCACGCAATCGGCTGTGACCGTAACCACCCATCACCAAGGTATCGGCACCGGCAGCGGCGGCCGT
Organism: Limibacillus halophilus; assembly: GCF_014191775.1. Classification (NCBI taxonomy): domain Bacteria; kingdom Pseudomonadati; phylum Pseudomonadota; class Alphaproteobacteria; order Rhodospirillales; family Rhodovibrionaceae; genus Limibacillus; species Limibacillus halophilus. Next base: position 205,728 of record NZ_JACHXA010000003.1, read on the forward strand.
TTCGAGAAGAACAGCCCCGGTATCGCCACTGTCCGACGGCACTATCTTAGACTTCGCACTCAATCCATGGCATGCCAAGTACCGGGATAGGGCTCCTAGGTCACTGGTTTTGCCGCTTTCTTCTACTGCCACCATGGTGATCTGCTGAGCATCGGATAGAAACGGTAATGCCGCAGCAACCGCACGGGTCGCAAAGGCCGAGCCGTCCCAAGCTATGGCAATGTGCCGCATAGCCGCGCCAACGCCACCTGGCGGAATGAGCAAGACCGCACGGCCGGTTTCCATGAGCGCAGCTTCCACGCAAACCGTCGCATAGGCATCCTCCTCCAGATCCGGACGATCCAGGACGATCAAATCGCGATAGGGGGCAGCAGCCTTTACGATCTCGGTCTCCGATCCCTGTAGGGCTTGCCAGGTAATTGAGAACCCCGGGCGCCCCGTGCCCACACTGGCTTCCAATAATTGCTGCCCTTTAGAAGCGGCTAACGCCTCGGCGGCTTTTCTAGCTTTACTGCGACGCGCATGGCCTTCCTGCTCATTACGCTCGATTACATCTTGGATCATCCCCGCTGCCATGCCCTCTCCAACCATCGGCAAGGCCATACGCGGATCCAAAGACACATGCAGGATATCCAGCACGGCATCAGCGCGCTCGGCAACCTCAGCGGCAGCCTTGAGGCAACCCTCCGTGCGCGCGCCACCACTCGCAATAACCAGAACCGCAGCGATCGGCATGACCTGTCTCCTTCCCTTACTGGCTCGCTCTGAACTCAATAGCAGTATCAGGCCGGGTCAGCGTAGACGACAATGACCTACATCAAACAAGTACATTCGACTAAAGGAATTCAAGACCAAGTGGGCTAGCGAACCGCGGAAGATTCCTCTTCGATGCCGAAAGGGTCTTGGTGAATCAGAATTTCCGCGTCGGGAAAGGCAGCCTGCAGCTCCGCCTCTACGGTGTCGGATACGACGTGGGCGCGCCACAGGCTCATGGCGCCACTCATTTCAATATGAAGTTGGATGAATTTTTGCGGACCAGCGGCTCGGGTCTTTAATTCGTGGAGGCTGAGCACATCCGGATGCGCCAGGACGATATCCTTGATTATTTGCCGCTCCTCGGGCTCCAACTCTCTATCCATCAGCATATCCATCGCGCCGCGCGCGATCTGCCAAGCGTTCCAGACAATATAGGCGGCAATGCCCAGGGCAAAGGCGGGATCGACCCACAAGAGGTCGAACTGACTGACAATAACCAGCGCGACAATCACTGCGATATTGACCAGTACATCGCCCGCGTAATGCAGCGAATCGGCACTGATAGCCAGCGAGTCGGTCCGGCGGACGACGAAGCGTTGATAGCGCACCAGGATCAAGGTCAGGACAATGGAAAATATCATCACACCAATGCCGATGTCGGACGACGCCACCGGTTGCGGCGCATAAAGCCGCTTGCCGGCCTCAACCAAAAGAAAGATGGCTGACCCCGTAATAAAGGCCGCCTGGGCCAGTGCCGCCAACGGCTCGGCTTTGCCATGACCAAAGCGGTGCTCACGGTCTGGCGGCGTCAGAGCCTGCCGGACCGCAAATAAATTGACCAGCGATGCAAAGGCGTCGAGCAGCGAATCGATCAGTGTCGAAAGCATCGCGACCGACCCGGTCAGCAACCAAGCGGCCAGCTTCACGACGATCAGGATACCGGCAACCGAGACCGAAGCGTAGGTAGCCCGCCGCATGAGGGTTGCCTTATGCGCCTGTCCCTGGGCCTCTGCCTGCCTTGCTGCGGTTTCAAACTCGGTCATGGACTGATTATCGCGCGCCCCTCCCGTCAGGGAAAGAGCCGCTCCGTCGTCCAAGTTCCGTCGGGCTGGCGATAGAAGACCAGGCGATCATGCAAACGAAAAGCGCCATCCTTCCAGAACTCGATCAAGCGGGGCATGACCCTAAAACCCGACCAGTATGGCGGCCTGGGTACGGCGCCGATGGCATACTTCGCTGCGTACTGGGCAACACGTTTCTCCAACTCGAAACGACTTTCCACCGGCCGCGACTGCTGGCTTGCCCAGGCGCCGATCTGACTGCTGCGATGCCTCGTGGAAAAATAGGCGTCTGCTTCTGATTCCGTGACCTGCTCGACCGGTCCTTCGATTCGCACCTGTCGACGCAGGCTCTTCCAATGAAACAACAGGGCCGCCATGCCATGGTTCAGCAACTGCCTACCCTTTCGGCTTTCGTAATTGGTGTAGAACACAAACCCCCGCTCATCGAAGCCCTTTAGCAAAACCATACGCGACGACGGCATTCCATCCTCGCCAACGGTTGAAAGCGCCATCCCTTCAGGGTCATTGGGTTCGCTGCCCCTAGCCTCTTCAAGCCAAGCAGAGAATAATTCAAAGGGGTTGTCTTTTTCATTCATCGCCTAAGTTCCTACAGCCATCGCCGTTTCCGCGCCGCGAATCTCACAACGCCGTCGCCTGTCACTTTCATATATCCCGGCGCAAGGATAACCGCCAGGGTCCGCACCAAATACCTGCAATCGCCTCGGGGATGCCCGGGGATGCCCGGGGATGCCCGGGAATGCCCTGGGGATGCCGGCCACAATTCTGTCGTAAAATAATGCAGAATATGATCTGAAGCGGGCGATCAACTGATTCCCCCGTACGCGGGGAGAGGGAAGGAATAGGAAATGGCACTGAAAACCTTTGCTGTCGTCGGTCTTGCTGGCCTTATCCTGGCCGGGTGTGAACAAGGCCCGAAGCAGACCATCGGCACGCTTGCCGGTGCTGCCGGCGGTGCGGCCATAGGCTCTCAAATCGGCTCCGGTTCCGGACGACACGTCGCTATTGCGCTGGGTACACTCGCAGGCGCCATGTTGGGCGGCGAAATCGGTCGCCAACTCGATGAGCGTGATCAGTTGCTTTACAGCCAGGCTTACGAAGATGCCAAGACTGCACCGATAGGCGAGACCATCATCTGGTCGAACCCGGAAAGCGGCAACAAAGGTGCGATTACCCCCGTGCGCGACGGCACGACGGGCTCCGGTAAATACTGCCGCGAGTTCCAGCAGACCGTGATTATCGCCGGCGAACCGCAGCAGGCTTACGGGGTCGCTTGCCGCCAACCCGACGGTACCTGGCAGATCGTTCAGTAAAGCCAGGGCATTTGTCCGGGCACAGGACCTCCCGAGCGTCACTCCGCCGCGCCGGCGATCTTTGCGTCAGACTGCTCGCCCGCTTCACCACGCCCAACGTCGGCCTGCGGGCAAGCCTCCAGCACTTCGATCAAGGGCGTATCCTCGACAGCCCTGATGGCGGAGTTTTGTCGCGCGACCAGTGATACTGCCGCCGGTTCCCACTGCGGATAGGTGTCGTGCGTCAAGCCGAGCGTCTTGGTCAAATCGCCCAAGGTTGCACTGCGCAAATCCCTCGAAAGCAGCCATCGCCCGCGCGAGGTTCGTTCTACGTATCCACTTTTCCGCAGTCGCCCGATCACATCATCCAGCTCGCCCGGCAATACCGGCAGTCCACGGCTCCAAACTTGAACCTTTAAGGCACGCCCTTTCGTGCTGGCCTCTTGCAGCCTTACCAGCAGCGATAGCGCCAACGGCAAGCGGTCGGCTGCCGCTATCAACCGCCCGGCCCGGCTGGAAACAGCCCCCCATTCCCCAAGCGCTGCGGCCACCTCCGCGCCTAACAGGACCACGACCCAAACAAAGTACATCCAAAGAAGAAAAATCGGTATTGCGGCCAAAGCGCCGTATATCACCTGATAGGATGGGAACGCTTCGATATAAGCTGCAAAGGCCAGCTTCATAGCCTCGAATAGGCAGGCCGCGACCGATGCGCCCGCTAAACCGTGCAGCCAGCGAATCGATCGATTGGGAAGTACGACGAACAGAAGCGTGAAGGCCATGGCGTTCAAAATGATCGCGACCATGCGACTAAGGCCCAGCGTTCCTATCCCAAAAGCCTCGGCGCCCGACATGTGCACCATCGTGAAGAGGTAACCGGAAATAGTGATCGACAGGCCGATCAGGATGGGACCGATGGTCAACATGGCCCAATAGATCAAAAGGCGAATAATGATCGGTCTGGGCTCTGTGACCCGCCAAATCATGTTCAGCGCGGTATGAATCCGCATCAACAGCAACACCGCGGTAACCGCCAGCGCCGCGATCCCGGTCCCCGTCATGGTGCGGGCGTTATCGACAAACTCCACCAGCCTTGCCGAAACATCTCCCTGTTGATCAGCGGGAAATGTATCGATAATGGCCAACTCAATTGCCGCGCGCGTCTCTTCAAACGCCGGGAAGGCCGCCAGCATCGCCAAGCCAATGGCTACCAGCGGTACTATGGCCAGAAGGCTGGTGTAACTGAGGCTTGCGGCCAGTCCGGGTCCATCGTCTCCGAGAAAACGTTTGAAGACAAAGCTGAGAAAACTCCAGAACCCCTGCAAGCTGGTCCCAGGCTTGCTTCTTACAATCTTTGTCAGCCGACCAACGCTTTGCGGATCGTTACCTGTTTCCAATGTCATGGCATTAGTCTAAACCAGCAACGGCTGAGGCGGAAACACTGGCTGCACATCAGTTTCCCGGAATTTGACCACTGATGCCTTTGGTGTAGGATGCCTAACAGTGCTGGGTTAGCCTTGGCAGGCTCGATTCTTCCTGGTTTTCAATGAGGATTTTTGATGACGGATTCCCAACCTCTGATGACCGGCAAACGTGGTCTGGTCATGGGTGTGGCCAATGACCGCTCGATCGCTTGGGGTATCGCCAAAGCAGTGCATGCACAAGGCGCCGAACTCGCGTTCACCTATCAAGGCGATGCCTTGAAGAAACGTGTTGTCCCCTTAGCGGAGGCCACCGGCAGTCGCATAGTCCTGCCATGCGATGTGACCGACGACGCCAGTGTCGATGCGGTTTTTGACGAGTTGCAGGATAAGTGGGGCGGCCTGGATTTCGTCGTGCACGCCATCGCCTATGCCGACAAAGAGGAACTTAAGGGCAAGTATCTTAACACCAGCCGAGACAACTTCCTGCGCAGCCTGGATATCTCCTGTTTCTCCTTTACTACCATTTGCCGTCGCGCAGCAGCGCTGATGAACGAGGGAGGCAGCCTCCTAACGCTTTCCTATTACGGCGCCGAGCGGGTTATGCCGCACTACAACGTGATGGGCGTCGCAAAAGCGGCGTTGGAGGCCAGCGTGCGCTATCTGGCCGCCGATTTAGGCGAGCAGAATATCCGTGTGAACGCGATTTCCGCCGGCCCCATAAAGACGCTCGCGGCGTCGGGTATCGGCGATTTTCGCTACATCCTGCGTTGGAATGAGTTGAACTCCCCTTTACGTCGCAACGTCTCCATAGAGGATGTCGGCGGCGCAGGCCTGTATTTGCTCAGTGATCTCTCGAGCGGTGTCACCGGCGAGGTTCATCACGTCGATTCGGGTTACAATGTGATTGGCATGATGGCGGTTGACGCGGCCAGCGATGTTCGCGAACTGCTGTCCGGTCTCGACACCAAGGCCTGACAAGGCGGGAAGAACGATGTCCGGAAACTCCTTCGGCGAGTCCTTTCGCTTCACGACCTGGGGTGAGAGCCACGGGCCCGAGATCGGCTGCGTAATCGACGGCACACCGCCGTTGATCCCACTTGCCGAGGAAGACCTGCAGGTGTGGCTGGAGAAACGCAAGCCCGGACAGTCTCGTTACACCACGCAACGGCGCGAATCCGACCGGGTCAAGATCGTCTCAGGCGTCTTCGAGGGCAAGACCACAGGCACACCCATTGGTCTGATTATCGAAAACGAGGACCAGCGCTCCAAGGATTACGGGGAAATCGCCGACAAGTTCCGCCCCGGACACGCCGATTACACTTACTGGCAAAAGTACGGGATACGCGATTACCGCGGCGGCGGTCGCTCCTCCGCGCGCGAGACCGCGATGCGCGTCGCAGCGGGTGGGGTCGCCCGTAAGGTCCTGCAGCATGTTCTGGGATCGTCCCTAACCATTCGCGGGTCGCTGGTTCAGATGGGGGCCCATCGCATAAACCGTGATCGCTTTGATTGGGGCGAGGTTGATCGCAATCCCTTTTTCTGCGCCGATGCCGATGCTGCTGCCGAGTGGGGCGATTACCTGGATGGGATACGCAAAAAAGGGTCATCCGTCGGTGCCGTAATCGAAGTCGTGGCCAGCGGTGTTCCTGCCGGCTTGGGCGAGCCCGTTTACGACAAGGTTGATGCCGATCTGGCCAAAGCCATGATGTCGATCAACGCCGTCAAAGCCGTGGAGATCGGTGCTGGGTTCGGCTCCGCAAGCCTGTCCGGCGAGGAGAATGCCGACGAGATTCGTATGGTGGACGGTGCACCTCGTTTTCTCTCTAACAATGCCGGCGGCGTTCTGGGCGGCCTGACCACGGGCCAGGACATCGTGGTGCGTTTCGCCGTCAAACCGACCAGTTCGATCCTCAGCCCGCGCAAGACCATCGACCGCCATGGCGCCGAAACCGAAATCGTCACAAAGGGTCGCCACGACCCGTGTGTCGGCATCCGTGCGGTTCCCGTCGGCGAAGCCATGATGGCCTTGGTCCTGGCAGACCACGTACTGCGCCATCGCGGTCAGATCGGAAAGCTCTGAACCATGACTGAAGGGGCGAAGCGTACGAGCGCAGTCGTCCGAGTTGCGGGAACCGAGGACTTCGAGCAGCTTGCGGCGCTCTTGATGGAATGCTTCGACCACTATGGCGATCATCCGCAGCGGTTTCTTCCGGAAGTTCTGGGCGCCTTGCGCGATCACGGTACCGGCGCGGGGCCGGCATTCGAAGCTTTGCTGGCCGAGGTTGGCGGCCCGCATGGGCGGCGGCGGGCCGAGCGTCAGGCGGTTGGGTTTGCGATCTTCGGAAACATATTCTGGACCGGCGACCTGGCACCCGCGCTCTTCCTCAAGGAAATCTACGTCCAGCCGGCCTTTCGCGGACAGGGGTTGGGGCGCAGCCTTATGGCTTCGCTCGCCAGAGTCACGCTGCAACGCCAGTGGCGCCGCATTGTCTGGACCGTCGATCACGACAATCCGACAGCCGCCCGATTTTACGAGACGCTCCCCGGCGCCGCACTTCTCGGCAAGCGGTTCTATGGCATCACCGAAGATAACTTGGAGGACGTCGCCGGACGAATATAGCGCCCGGGCCATACTCTTGAGTCCTACCGCTGCAGCGACGCTGCTATCTCCAGATGACCCGTCCAAAGGAACTGATCGATGGGGCGCAGAGTTGTGAGCGCAAATCCATTATCAACTAAAATCTTAACATCCCGTGCGAACGTACTGGGATTACACGATAACATTGTAACATTCTGTACATTACTCTGAGCAATCTCGGCGCATTGCTCGGGCGCGCCGTTGCGTGGAGGATCGAGGACGATCGCATCAAATTGCTCCAACTCCTCCGCCCTCAAGGGATCGCGCGCCAAGTCCCGGCAGGCGGTACTGACACCACCCGACAATCCGCTGCGCCGTGCGGCTGCGTCCAGGGTTGCCACAGCGGCCTCCTCACCTTCCACTGCCAGCACCGACACCTTTTCGGCCAGGGAGAAGGTAAACGCGCCGCACCCAGAATATAGATCGGCGACCTTTCTGGCACCATCTGGCAGGAAATCGAAAACCGCCTGACGCAACAGCGACTCCCCTTCCGCTGTGGCCTGCAGAAAGGCGCCCGGCCAGGGCTGCACCGCCACCTTGCCGAAGGTGACAATAGGCTGACGGCGCAATGCCACAGGCTCTGGTCCGTCGTCTTCTTCCCAGGATAGCTGGGCAAGATCCTGCTCCCTGGCAAAGCTCGCAAGGGCCTCGCGCTCCCGCAGACCTGGCGCGAAGGGCGCCCGTATCAGGAGGTCGCAGCCCGTTTCGCTCTCCAGAAGATGCAAATCCATCTGCAGATCATTGGGCAGGATGTCAGACAGCAGGGTGCGCAGCGGCGCAAGAAGGTCGAAGAGCGCCGGACGTAGAATCATGCAGCTCTGTACATCCACGATTCGGTGGCTCAATTGCTCGCGAAACCCGAGGAGAACCTTTTGCCCCTGGCGCCGCGCGGCCAGGGTAGCTCGGCGTCGGCTACGCGCCGGCACCGATTGGAGTGGCGACAGGGATTTGGCTTCAACGCCGCGCCTTGCCAGCGCCTCCGCCGCGAGACCGCCCTTCCACTGCCGATAGGCCTCATCCGAGAAGTGTTGAAGGCTGCAGCCCCCGCAAGAGCCAAAGTGCGGGCATTCAGCCTCGACTCGGTCCGGCGAAGGTTGGATCAACTCAAGAATCTCGCCCCGGAAGCCGCCGGCCTTTGGGCTCGTCAAGCGCGCCAGCACCCGCTCGCCCGGCAGCGCGCCGGGAAGAAAAACCGGGCGCCCTTCGAAATTGGCAAGGCCATCGCCGCGGCCACCAAGGCCTGTGACCGTCAACTCCGCCTGCTTACCGCCGCCTGGGCGCACTTGCCGTCGCATTGGTTTAACTCCATTTCAATCAGTTCAATAGAAGGTTTAACTGAAGTTACCTTTGCTTGAGCGCTGCCAAGCGTTCATCCTAGAGGCGATAATCACCAAAGGGTGCGCGCAACGAGCACCAAAAATCGACAAGCCGCCCGGTGAGAAGCACATTAACGGTGGCAAGCAATCGGTCAGACGGCCAAGCGGAGAGAACATGCGCATCATTGTCTTCTTGCTCAAGTCCATAGTTGGATTGCTGGCAAGTATTGGGTTCATTCTGGTTGCCGGTACCGCGGCGCTCATTTACTACGGTTCGCAGGTTCCCGAGGTAAAGAAGCTGGTCAGTCAGGAGAAGATCCCCGCCGAAACCGTGCTCGAACTCGATTTGGTCCAGGGTTTGGCGGAGAACGGCCCGCAGGACGGGTTGCTCGACTTGGCCCGACTGGGCAAGCGACCGCTACTCCTTTCCGATGCGGTGGAAGCTCTGGAACGCGCCGCTGACGACCCGAAAGTCCTGGCCGTCGTTGCGCACCTAGGCCGGGGCGATTTGGGATTGGCCCAAACCTCTGAGTTGCGCGACGCCGTGTTGAAGTTCCGCGAATCCGGCAAACCCACCATCGCCTTTGCCGAAACCTTCGGGGAAGCCGGCGAAGCCATGCCCCACTTCTACCTTGCCACCGCTTTCGAGAAGGTCTGGATTCAGCCGTCCGCCAGCCTGCCAATCACCGGATTCCGATTTGAGCAGCCCTTTATTGGCGGCGCCCTGGAGATGGTGGGAGTCGTGCCACGCTTCGACCAAAGAGAAGAGTACAAGGGCGTTGGCAGTTCCTTGACTGAGCGCGAACAGCCAGAAGCCATCCGGGAGAACCTCACCGACCTCGTGGACTCCTTCCTGCAAGAGACCGCCAAGGGCATTGCCGAGGCGCGCGGATTGAGCGAGACGAAAGTGCGGGAGATTATCGACAGCGCCCCACTGAACGGTCAGCAGGCGCTGGACCTGGGGCTGGTGGATCACCTGGGTTACTGGGACGAGGTTGAGGCTGAGATCGAGAATGCGACCGAGAGCACAGAGTCAGCCAGGATGGGATTGGCCCGTTATGCCTCCCTCTCGCGCGTTCCCGCACCCGACTCGGCGACGAAGATAGCGCTGGTACGCGGCCAGGGCGGAATCACGCTCACCGATTCCGGGCCGTCACCGCTGGGCGGCGGTAGTGGCATCACCTCAGACCGCATGGCCAAAGCCCTCTCAGATGCGATCGAAGACGATGCTATCAAAGCCATCGTCCTGCGTGTTGACAGCCCAGGCGGATCCTACGTGGCCTCCGACACTATCTGGCACCAAGTGACCCGCGCGCGCGCCGTGGGTAAGCCGGTGATCGTATCCATGGGTAACCTAGCGGCGTCCGGCGGATACTTCATTGCCATGGCCGCGGACAAGATCGTGGCGCAACCGATGACGATTACCGGCTCAATCGGCGTGGTCTCGGGCAAGTTCGTGGTCGAGGAAGTTTTGGAAAAGCTGCAGCTTTCGATGGGTGGCGCGGAAGCCGGCAAGAATGCCGGATTCTATTCAGCCACACAGGACTTCACTCCGGAACAGTGGGAACTCTTTCAGACAATGTTGGATGAGGTCTACGCGGACTTCACGGGCAAAGCCGCCGCCGGACGCGGTTTCGATGCCGAACAAATAGACGCGGTTGCAGGTGGCCGTATTTGGAGCGGCGCGGACGCTCTGGAAGTCGGTTTGGTGGACGCACTCGGCGGACTTAGCACCGCAATCGATTTAGCCAAAGAAGCTGCGGGAGTTCCCCCAGGTGAAGCCATCGCCCTGGTGCCCTTCCCCGAGGAACAGGACCCCTTCGCCGCATTCATCGAGGAAGCAATCGGCAAGCCGCTTTCGACCTTGAGCCGCCTGGAGCAATTCGCTGCACGCTGGTTGACGATCAGCGAAGCGCTTACCGGAAATCCGCAGAGCAGACTTCTGCAAGATTCGCGCTTCAGGCAATAGCGGCCGTTGGGTCCTCACAGATTCCGCTGCGCCGCTATCAGGAACTCCCGGTTGCCCTCGGGTCCGGTAATGGGGCTTTCGGTAATACCCAGGACGGCCCAACCCGGCAGCGCCGCAACCCAGGCGCCGATCCGCTCGCAAACTTCCTGATGCAAGGCTTCGTCACGCACGACACCGCCTTTGCCGACTCGCTCCTTACCGACTTCGAACTGTGGTTTGATCAGCGCCGCCAGCCAAGCGCCGGGAGCGGTCAGCAACAACGCCGCGGGCAAAACCGTCTCTAGACCGATAAAGGAGGCATCGCAGACGACCGCGTCCAAGGGATCTGGGATGAGGTCCGCGGTCAAGTGACGGGCATTGGTACGCTCCAGCACCACCACGCGCGGATCCTGGCGTAGCTTCCAGGCGAGTTGTCCATGGCCGACATCCACCGCATAAACGCGCTTTGCCTCTCGCGTTAAGAGCACATCAGTGAAGCCGCCGGTAGAGGCCCCGACATCCGCACAGATTCGTCCTGCGACTGGAAGGTTGAATTGGGTAATCGCCTTATCAAGCTTCAAGCCGCCCCGGCTGACCCAGGGATGGTCCTGGCCTTTCAACGATAATGGCTTGTCATCGGCGAGCTGATGGCCCGGTTTGTCGATACGCTGCGTACCCGTGAAGACTAGCCCTGCCATGATCAAGGCCTGGGCCTTGGTCCTGGTTTCCACCAAGCCACGCTCCACCAGCAATTGATCAACGCGTTTCTTAGCCATTTGCCTGCCGTCGCGCCGATCAGGCCCGCACAGGCGCTGCCTCGGCCTCGTTGTACCCCAACGCGAGGAGGGCTGTATTGACGATGTGCTGAGCGGTTAGGCCCGCCTGCTCGTACTGCTTTTCGGGCTTGTCGTGATCTATGAAGACATCCGGCAGATAAAGGGGCCGGAACTTCAGGCCGCCATCGAGCAACCCTTCCCATGCCAAGGTATGAACCACCTGCGCGGCAAAGCCGCCGATGGCCCCCTCCTCGACGGTGATCAGGACCTCATGTTCGCTTGCCAAACGGCGCAGCAGTTCCTGATCCAAAGGCTTGGCAAAGCGCGCATCGGCTACCGTGGTGCTCAAACCTCGTGCGCCCAGTGCTTCTGCTGCCTTAAGCGCTTCAAGCATCCGCGTGCCGTAGGACAACACGGCAACGCGCGTACCTTCGCGCAGGATGCGGCCTTTGCCGATCTCCAGGGGCGTGCCACGGTCCGGCAAGGCAACCAGTCCCGACGCCTCGCCGCGCGGATAACGCAACGCGGACGGGCGATCATCTATGGTGGCTGCCGTCGCCACCATGTGCATCAACTCGGCTTCATCCGCGGCGGCCATTAAAACCATCCCCGGCAAACAACCCAGGTAGGTCACGTCGTAAGAACCCTGGTGCGTCACTCCGTCGGCGCCGACCATACCGGCTCGGTCGATGGCAAAGCGAACCGGCAGGCCCTGGATCGCAACGTCGTGGACCACTTGGTCATAAGCCCGCTGCAAGAAGGTCGAATAGATGGTCGCGAAGGGCTTGAAGCCCTCCGCCGCCAGTCCGGCAGCAAAGGTCACGGCATGCTGCTCGGCGATACCGACATCAAAACACCGCTTCGGAAACCGCTCGGCGAACTTGTTCAAACCGGTACCCGAAGGCATGGCCGCAGTTAGGGCGACGATTCGGTCGTCCACCTCCGCTTCGGCGATCAGGCCTTTGGCAAAGATGTTGGTATAACTGGGCGCTGCCGCAGCGGCTTTGGCTTGCTTGCCCGTTACAACATCGAACTTGGCGACGCCATGGTACTTGTCAGCGGATTCCTCGGCGGGTTTGTAGCCTTTGCCCTTCTGGGTCACGACATGGATCAGGATCGGGCCGTCATAATCACTGTCTCGCGCATTCCTGAGCACCGGCAACAGGTGATCGAGGTTGTGGCCATCGATCGGCCCTAGATAGAAGAACCCGAGCTCCTCGAACAAGGTGCCGCCGGTCAGCATACCCCTGGCGAATTCCTCGGCTCGTTGCGCCGCCTTCTCAAGCGCGCGTGGAAATTTACTGGCAATCTCCTTACCCAGATGCCGAACCGACTGATAGGGCTTGGAGGAAATGAGCTGCGACAAATAGGCGCTCATGGCACCGACGGGCGGTGCGATCGACATATCATTGTCGTTCAGAATGACAATCAAGCGGCTGCGCTGCGCGCCCGCGTTGTTCATTGCCTCATAGGCCATCCCAGCGGAAAGCGCTCCATCACCGATCACCGCGATGACATTGCTGTCCTCACCCGCCAGATCGCGGGCAACAGCAAATCCCAACCCCGCTGAAATCGACGTCGAAGAGTGAGCCGCACCGAAGGGATCGTAAACACTCTCCTTACGGCTGGTGAATCCGGAAAGCCCGCCGCCTTGGCGCAGCGTTTTCATTTCGTCGCGACGCCCGGTTAGAATCTTATGGGGATAGCACTGGTGGCCTACGTCCCAGATCAGCTTGTCTTTCGGCGTGTTGAAGACGTAGTGGATTGCCGTCGTCAACTCCACAACACCCAGCCCAGCTCCGAGGTGCCCCCCGGTGGTCGAAACGGCCTCGATCGTTGCCTGACGCAGTTCGTCGGCGAGCTGGCGCAACGCGCTTGCTTCCAATCGCCGCAGATCTTCAGGCAGCTTTACCTGGTCGAGCAGGGGCGTGGTGTTGTTATCGGACAAACTCTTCCTCTCCCATCGCTTATCACTACTGTCTCGCGGACAAGCCTTGAACCGCGCGCAGAGGTTATAGGCGCCGCTCCAAGACGAACAGCGCCGCCTGCCGGAGAAGGTCGGCCTTTTCAGCGAAAATATCAAGGCGCGCAACAGCCGAATCGACTAGCAAGGCAGCCTTTTTTCTCGCTTCCTCCGCACCAAGAAGGCTGACGAATGTGGCTTTTTGCAGGGTCTTGTCCTGACCGACCGGCTTGCCGAGTTCGGATGCCGTACCCTCGCAATCCAGAAGATCGTCCCGAATCTGGAACGCCAACCCCAGGTCCGCGGCATAATCCTCCAAAGCTGTGCGTTCGGGCTTCCCGGCACAACCGAGGATCGCCCCCGCCATGACCGAGAATCCCATCAGTGCGCCGGTCTTAAGCGCCTGCAGTCTTGTTATTCCCGGCAAATCAAGGCGGAGCGCGCCACGGTCGGCGGCAACGTCGATCATCTGGCCGCCGACCATCCCAGCCGCGCCCGCGGCACGTGCCAATGCCGCGGTAAGTTCGATCCTGATAGCCGGATCCGGGTGGCTTTCCGGCGACGCTAGGACTTGAAAGGCCTCGGTCAGTAGGCCGTCGCCCGCCAGGATCGCGGTCGCCTCATCGTAGGTTTTGTGCAATGTGGGCTGCCCGCGTCTGAGATCGCTGTCGTCCATGGCTGGAAGATCATCGTGGACCAAAGAGTAGCTATGCAGCATCTCCACCGCGGCACCGACGGTCAGCGCCCGCTCCCGAGGCACCTGGAACAAAGCAGAAGACTCTGCAACCAGAAAGGGTCGCAGACGTTTACCGCCTGCGAGGCAAGCTAGGCGCATTGCCGCGACGACTTGCGCTTCGGGCCCATCCACCATTGGCAGCAATTGATCCAGGCGCACCTGGACCGCCGCAGCGGTTTCGGCCAGTTTTGTTTCAAACAAAGATGCCACGCTATTCCAGATCCAGGGGTTCGCTGCCGGTCGGCTGCCCGTCCTTGGTCAATGTGATTTTCTCGATCCGCTCCTGCGCTGCGCGTAGTTTGGAATCGCAGTGCTGTTTCAAGAGCGCGCCGCGCTGATAAATGTCGATCGACTCTTCAAGTTTTCCATCGCCCTGCTCCAGACGCTCGACGATGCCTTTCAGCTCAGCCAGAGCCTCTTCAAAGCTCATCTTTCCAATCTCGTCAGCGGCCTCAGCCTTATTCATCTCTCGTCGTCCCTTTCCGCCGCCCTCGTGGGCAGCAATGATGTCATGACCTCACGCGTTCATCAGCGCCTTCACATGAGCCGCCGCAGACCGTGCGAGCGATTCCAGATCGTAACCGCCTTCCAGCGTCGAGACTACCCGTCCGCCACAAACCTGATCCGCTATCGCAGCGATTTCACACGTCACCCAGGAGAAGTCATCCTCATGCAGGCACAAGGATGCCAAGGGGTCGTCGGTGTGCGCATCGAATCCCGCCGATATCAGGATAAAATCCGGATTGAAACGCGTCAGACGAGGAAAAACGGAATCGTTCATCGCCTGACGAAATTGTTGCGATCCGGCCATGGGTGGCAAGGGCAGATTCACAATGTTGTGGTTGCACCCGCTTTCGGTAGCGGCACCTGTTCCCGGATAAAGCGGCATTTGATGCGTCGAGAACAGCATCAAATCGGGATCGTCCCAGAAAATGTCCTGTGTGCCGTTTCCGTGATGCACATCGAAATCGACCACTGCAACCCGCCGGCAGCCGTGTACGACACGGGCATGGAGCGCACCGATCGCGACGTTGTTAAAAAGGCAGAAACCCATTGCCGTCTGGCGTTCGGCATGGTGCCCCGGCGGCCGCACGGCGCAAAAGGCATTGCGCGCCTCCTCTGCCACGACCGCATCAACCGCCGCCGCCAAAGCCCCGGCCGCACGCAATGCGGCCTCGCCAGACCCAGGTGATACCAGCGTATCGCCGCCATCCAAAGCGCGCAGTCCTCGCTTGGGCAAATCGGCAAAAATTCTCGCGACATACTCCGCAGAATGCGCAAGCTCCAACGTTTTCCGTTCCGCAAGTGGCGCGTCGCGCCGAACCAGCACCTCGAAGCCAGGCTCTTCCAATGCAGCAATAACAGCGTCCAAGCGAGCGGGACTCTCCGGGTGCATCGTCCCGGTATCATGTGCCAAACAGGCCTGGTGGCTGTATAGCAACGTTGTCATTTGACTTACCTTTCGCCCTTCTGCTCACCTATAACCGCGGCTCCGGCGGTGCAATTGAAAACTGGCGTTAATGATAGACTTCTGTAACGATCTCCCGTTCCTCAAACCATGATTGAGAGCAAAAGGACATTGGTCCAGTGAAAGCTGATCGAAAGGCTGCGTGTGTTAGCTGGCTGCAGCGCGCGCCGATGGTTGTGACAGGGCTGTTTCTTGCCGCCTCAATGGCCATCCTACCCGCAGCAACTCAGGCTCAGGGGCAGCAAGCCATGGCCGTGCGCGTGGATGCCGTCCGCAGCACGCTCCTGTCGCAGAAAGTTCCGGTTCTGGGGCGCCTTGTCCCCAGACAGGCCGGCGTGGTTGCCGCTCGCACCTCCGGTGCAATCGAGCGATTTGTCGTGGAGGTTGGCGATCGCCTGAATGCAGGCGATCCAATCGCCCATTTAGACGAGGAGCGTTTGAAGGCCATCCGCGATGACGCCGCGGCGGCGTTGGACAACGCCAAGGCAAACCTCCAAGTGCGTGATGCGGAGCTCAACCTGGAACGGCAGAACCTGAAGCGGATCGAAGGGCTCAAAGGGTCCTCGGCTTTCAGCGGCGCACGCTTTGAAGACCAATTGCAAACCGTCAATGCCGCTACCGCACGCATTACCGTGGCCAAGGCCCTGGTTAACCGCGCGCAGTCTGCTTTGACGCTCGCCGAGATCGATCTTCGCTATACAACGGTCGCAGCCCCTTACGACGGTGTTGTGACACAGCGGCTGACGGAAACCGGCGCTTTCGTAAGCTTGGGAGACCCGGTGGTGCGCATGATCGCCGACAGCGATCTGGAAGTCGAAGCCGATGTTCCGGCGAATCGGCTGGCTGGCCTGACCCCCGGCAGCACCGTCGAAATCACCTTGGACAGTGGCACGCACCGATACACGGCGCGTGTCCGCGCGATCGTGCCTTCGGAAAATCCGTTAACGCGGACACGACCGGTACGCTTCGTGCCAGATCTGTCGGGTAATGGCGCCAACCTGGCCGCCGAGCAATCCGTCACGGTCCTGGTCCCGGTTAGCGCCCCCAGGGAGGTGATGACGGTACATAAGGACGCGATTCTCCGTCGGGGTGATGGAACGACCGTTTTCGTGATCGTCGATGGAAAGGCAGAGGTCCGCGAAGTGACGCTTGGAGAAGCAAGCGGCGCCCGTTTCGAAGTGATCAGCGGCTTGGAAGACGGCGAGCAGGCCGTGATACGCGGCAACGAGCGATTGCGTCCAGGCCAGGAAGTTCAGGTTCTAAACGGCCAGGCGGCCCCGGCTGATTCTACGCCTTCGAGTCAGCCAAAGCAGGAGCCGCAGGGATGAACCTGATTCGCGGCGCTATCGAGAGGCCCATCGCCGTCATTGCCGTGGTCTTGATGGTGGTGCTCTTCGGGATGGTGGCGCTTCAGGCCATTCCCATCCAATTGGCGCCGGATGTGCGGCAACCGACGATTACTATCGAGACAACATGGGCCGGAGCCGCGCCGGCGGAAATCGAACGTGAGATCGTCGTCGAACAGGAGGATGTCCTCAAGGGGCTGGAGGGGCTGGAGGAGATTACCTCTCGGGCCGAGACCGGCCGCGCTCGTGTCACTCTCGAGTTTGCAGTCGGCACGAATATGGATCGTGCCTTGCTGTTGACCGCCAACAGGCTGGACCGGGTGCCTAGCTATCCCGATGAGGCCGACGAGCCGACGCTGGACACCTCCGGCTCGGAAGACAATCCCATTGCATGGTTTGTCGTCACGCGTCTACCAGGCGTTGAGCAGCCGATACACACCTTCGGCGACTTCGTCGAAGATGTCATAGCCGAGCGCATCGAACGGGTCCCCGGTGTTGCGAAAGTCAACTACTTCGGCGGATCGGAAAGGGAAATCCAGGTTGTTGTGGAGCCCGAGCGGATGGCCCGCTATGGCCTGACAGTTACCCGGATAATAGAAGCACTGCGGCGCGCCAACACCAATACCTCGGCCGGAGACGTGGAAGAAGGCAAGCGCCGCTACGTGGTGCGGACCGAAGGCGAGCTCGACAGCCTGGAAGCGGTTCGTTCCGTGGTTGTACGCTCCTTCGAGGACGCTGCAACCGGCCGGCTGGCGCGCGTGACAATTGGTGATATCGCCAAGGTTGCTTTCTCATACAAAGAACCCACGGCGACGATCCGCCAACTCGGACAATCCACCATCGCATTCAACGCCGTTCGCGACACCGGCGCCAACGTCATCGAGACGATGCGCGGCATTCGTGAAGCGTTGGACGACCTCAATGCCTTCGTCGTGCCGAATGCCGGACTGCAGGTCAATCAGGTTTACGATGAAACCGTCTACATCAACTCAGCCATCGATCTGGTCGAACAGAACATCTATATCGGCGGTTCATTGGCTGCAATTCTGTTGCTGCTGTTCCTTCGCTCATTCCGCGCAACCCTGGTCATCTCCCTGGCCATTCCTGTATCGGTCATCGGCGCGTTCGTCGCCATGGCCGCGCTCGGTCGTTCCATCAACGTTATCTCACTGGCCGGGCTGGCATTTTCCGTAGGCATGGTGGTCGACGCCGCCATTGTCGTGCTGGAGAACATCTACCGCCTGCGCGAACGCGGATACAGCGCCAGAGAGGCCGCATTTATCGGCGCGAATCAGGTTTGGGGAGCCGTGCTCGTATCTGCTCTCACGACGGTAATGGTTTTCATCCCGATTCTGATCATGGAATTGGAAGTCGGGCAGCTTTTCCGGGACATCGCGGTTGCAATTTCGGTTTCGGTCCTACTATCGCTGCTGGTCTCGGTCACGGTGATACCGGCCCTCTCCAGCAAGCTCTTCGGATTGACCAGTGATCGTGACAAGGAACGCTCGCTAACCAAAATTCGACTGCCAATCATCGATGATCTGGCTCAAGTGTTCGTGCGCTTCGTCCTTGGCTTCCTGTCCGTCGTCGTGCGGCGCAAAATTGTTGCATTCCTGGTGGTAGGGACGGTTACCTGTGCTGCCGCCTTCAGCGCTTGGGTTTTCCTTCCCAAACTGGAATACCTGCCGGAGGGCAACCGTAACCTGGTGTTTGGCGTCATTGTACCGCCACCCGGATACAATCTGCCAACCATGGCCGAGATCGCCGGCAAGATTGAACAGGAAATCAAACCCCTTTGGGTCACCGAATCAGGACCGGAGCGGGAGCTCGGCGGGCCTCCGAAGATCGAGCGCTTCTTCTTCGTAGCAACGCGCGGAAACACTTTCTTAGGCGCCATTTCCGCCGAATCACAAAAGGCTGCGGAGTTGATACCGGTCCTCCAGCAACACGCGTTCGTGGAGCCCGGCACATTCGGGTTCATCAGCCAGCCCTCTATTTTCGGACGCGGCATCGGTTCCGGGCGCAAGATTGATCTCGATATCCGTGGGCCCGATTTGGAGGAGATCGTTGGTGTAGCACAGGAGGCCTTTGGCAGGGCGCAAGCCGTGCTGCCGCGCGAGGTCGGAAATCAGTACCGCCCGAATCCGGGTCTCGAATTAGGCGCGCCGGAACTGCGCGTTCTGCCAGATCGCATTCGGCTTGCCGACAACGGTGTCACTGCACAGGAACTGGCCGACACGATCGACGCCTTCAACGACGGCTTGCGCGTCGTTGAAGTCACGGTCGGGACACAGCAGTTGGACCTGACATTGCGTGGCCCGGAATCGGAGATCACGGAAACACAAGGCATTGCCAATCTTCCTGTCGTGACGCAAATCGGCCAGATAATTCCCGCCGGATCCCTGGCAAAGGTTGAGTTGACGTCTGGCCCGACGGAAATTCGGCATCGTGACCGACTCCGCACCATCACACTGGAGATTCGCCCCATCGCTCAACTTCCCTTGGAGCAGGCGGTCGAGATACTGCAGGAAAAAGTGATTGGTCCCATGATCGCGGAGGGCCTGCCGCCTGGAATGTCCATGACCATTTCCGGCACGGCCGACAAACTCAGTGAAACCTGGGACGCCATGGTGCTGGATCTGCTCCTTGCCATCGTCATCGTCTATCTGGTGATGGCGGTTCTGTTCGAGAGCTTTATTTATCCATTGATCATTCTGCTCGCCGTACCGCTCGCTGCGGCCGGTGGCATTGGTGGGTTGGCAGCGCTGAACACCTATGTTTACCAGCCGATGGACATGTTGACGCTGTTAGGCTTCGTGATCCTGATCGGTATCGTCGTCAACAATGCCATTCTGATCGTCCATCAAACGCTGTTCCATGTTCGCGAGGAGGGCCTGGAGGCGACAGCCGCCATTCTTGAGGCAACCCGCAACCGTATCCGACCGATCTTCATGTCGACCCTGACATCGGTTTTTGGAATGTTGCCTCTGGTGCTGTTTCCAGGCGCGGGGTCCGAACTTTATCGGGGGCTCGGGTCGGTGGTGCTGGGTGGGCTGTCGCTATCGGCCCTGCTGACGCTGCTGATTATACCGCCGATGCTGACCTTCCTGGTCGGGCCACTGGAGAACAGGAAACTCAAGAAATCCGACGCTCAGAAGGTTCAAGGTCAAACAGGTGAGGCCGTTCTGCAGCCCGCGGGGGAATAGATCAGGCTTTCTTGCGCAAAAGAAAGCGATACAGCCCCTGTTCTTCTGCGCTTTCCAACAAGTGATCTCCCGTCGTCCGGCAGAACGCCTGAAAGTCCTCCACCGCGCTCGGGTCAGTCGCCAGGACTCGCAACAATCCGCCGGGCGGAATCGCTTTCATCGCCTTCCTTGCTTTGAGAACCGGCAGGGGACACTTCAACCCACGCGCATCCAGTTCCTGGTCGATCTTTTGCGTGTCACTCACTTTCGGCAATCCCTTTCGATACTTGGCCAGCCTTTGACATAGTCATTGACCAAAAGCTGATATAGCAGTCTTGCCGCGCGCGCTCAAAGATACCTAATTGCGCAGGCGCATCAGCCCCGCTCCCGCCAGCGACAGCCAGGAGAGCAGAAGTAAGCTACCGCCCAGTGGCGTCACCCAAACCAGGAAATGCGGTCCCCCTATCGCCAGAACCGCCAGAGACCCGGAAAACGCGAGCCCACCGGCGACCATGCCCCATCCGGAAAACAACAGTAATCGGCCAACCTGCCGCTGTGGGCCTGACAAGAGCGCGGCTAGCGCAACCAGGACCGCCGCATGAACCAGCCAGTACTGTGACGCGGTTGCAAGCCAATCCATGGCCTCCGACGTCAAGGATCCCCTCAGGGCATGCGCAGCAAAAGCTCCGGACGCCACGCCCAGAAAACCAAAGACGGCCCCGGCAATCAGAAAACCGCTACCTTTCGCCGTTTCGCTTTGTCGCTGCATCCGCCTTCTGTACCCTTTTTGAAAGAACCAAATCAACGCACAAGAGTTCAAGCGACTAACCGTTTACGCAGTGGAAGGTAATCGAGATGGCATTTGATACAATCCTTTTCCAGCAAGCGTCCGGCATCGCGCGCATTCGCCTCAACAGGCCCGACAAGTTGAACGCTATCACACGCGAGATGCTGAGCGAACTGGATGCAGCCTTTCGCACCGTCGAAGGCGACAGCAACATCCGCGTGGCGATTCTGGGTGGTGAAGGCCGCGCGTTTTGTGCCGGACAAGACCTGGGTGAAGCCGCTCTGCTTCAAGAGGGCGACATTGCCGAAGCCGTCGCACTTTCCCTCGACCGCTTCTACCACCCTCTCCTTCAGCGCATCCGCAATCTGCGCAAGCCGGTGATTGCCGAGGTCGGCGGTATTGCCGCTGGAGCCGGATGCAGCCTTGCATTGACCTGCGACCTCGTGCTGGCTGGAGAGAGTGCGAGTTTTCTGCAGGCTTTTGCGCGAATTGGCCTAATTCCGGACTGCGGAAGCAGTTGGATTCTACCGCGTTTAATCGGCGAGGCCCGCGCCAGGGCGATGATGCTGACCGCCGAGCCGGTTGACGCCGCAACCGCGCAATCCTGGGGCATGATCCACGGTTGCGTGCCGGACGAGACTTTGAGGTCCGCCACCGATGACTTGGCAGAACGGCTGGCAAATGGACCAACGGCCAGCTTCGGTCGCATAAAGCAGGCGCTCGCACGCAGCTATGATCAAGGCTACGGCGAGCAGTTGGACCTGGAGTGCGCTCTTCAGGCAGAGGCAGCGCGCGGCGAGGATTTCGCCGAAGGCGTGACAGCCTTCAAGGAAAAACGCCCGCCGCTATTCAAGGGCCGCTAGAAAGGAGCCAATGAAGAAGAGCTGTTCGTGAAGGTACGGCACCTAGACCTTCAAGACTTCCCGCAACACCTTGGCGGTCGGAAGCGCCACGAAATACTCCCCATCGATGATGGTCGTATCACCCTCATCCCATTTCGTTTTGTCGAAGTCCCAGGCAAAAAGCTGTGCCTTCTTGTCCGGGTCGTCGATAATCCGGCGCAGCTTGCGCGTAACGAGATTCTGAAACTGGGAGATGGTGCTGAGATGCTTGTCACCAGTGATCTTTGTCAGGGCTTTCATGCCAGCACGACCTTTGGCGTTTGCAAAGGCGCGCAGAATATCCTTCTGCTTCTCGCTCAAGCCATGAACCAGCTTCGCGGCCTGGTCGTGGTCCAGGACCACAGGCTCACGCCACCGCAAGCCCGGTGTTTCCCGGCGAGCCGGCACGGGTACCGGTGAGACATTCTTGCTGGCTGGACGAGTCCCGGAAAACACAGCCAGGATTTCATCCCGTGTCCCTTCGGACAGACGGCGAAAGTCAGTGCTATCGATAACAATCTGCATGGTTTGCCCCTTTCCCAAAAGGCCACTAGGCCCCTCCAGAATGCGCACCCTAAGCTGGTGCCTGGGCATTAACTTGTCTTGCGGCGACGAGTCTGCCTCAGCAAACGGCTTGCTCTCAGGAAAGCGTTACGCCGCTACCAACCTGCATCCCTAAGAGCTCAGCGGCCGACCCTTGGTTGACGGCAATCTCAACGAGGCCCAGAGAATTAAAGTACCAGAAGATGGCCCCTTCTTGCACCTCGTCAAAAGTGCGGGCACGTGAAATTTTCCGTCGACCCACCTTGAGCACCCGTACGCCCTCCATCATGGCGTCATCGAGCCCGGTCATCAGGTTGCCAAATCCGTCGATATAAATGATGCGAGCGGGGTCGGCGGGGTCATCCCAACCAACCAAACTGTCGCTCGCTATCTGTCGCTGCTTGATGGGCTTCCCGGCGATCTGCGAGGCTAGCGCCGGCGCAAAGATGTCGCGTCCATGAAATGAACTCGACAATCGCTTTGGCCGCCAAAGTATCTCGTGGCAGCGCAGTGATCGCGCCGCGCGCGCAACTTCCACCAACAAACCATTGTCAGGCCCGCTGAAAAACCGTCCGTCGGCCTCCATCAGCAACGGCCGCCGGGCGCCTCCCACGCCAGGATCGACGACGCAGACAAGACTCGATCCGACCGGTACGTCCTCCAGGAGATGCGCCAGCAATTGTCCGGCTTCGATCGGACGGAAGCGCGGTGCATCGTGCATCAGATCGACAACCGGTTGCCCAGGCAAACGCTTTGCCAACACCGCTTTGATCTGGCCGACGTAAGGGCCTTCCACTCCAAAGTCCGTAAACAGCAAAATCATGGCGCCCATTCTATCCACAGGAAATCCCTTCGCGCGACTCGACTCCCTGATAGACACTCAATATCGTGGATGTAGAAGCAGGATACTACTAGATATAGTCAGAAACTACCCGATTGGAGGAGCGAACCATGTCCTGGACAGACGAGCGAATTAGCGAGCTGACACGCCTTTGGGAACAGGGATTGAGCGCTTCTGAGATTGGTAAAACGCTTGGTGTTTCAAAAAACGCCGTCGTTGGCAAAGCGCATCGGTTAAACCTACCCGCGCGTCCATCGCCTATCAAGCGCGGCGGCAGCACAAAACCCCGCACGACCAAGCCGATGATCAAAACACCTGATCGTATCGGTAAGATGGAGTGTCGTCCTGCGACACCGGTTGCTGCCCAAACCCACAGCCACGAACCTCGCGTGGCCCGTCCCGCGCTCAAGAAGCGCTCCGTGGTGAAGAGCGCCAACTCCGCCTGCCTATGGCCGATTGGTGACCCTGGCGAGAATGATTTCCATTTCTGCGGCGAACCGGCGGTCTCGGGCAAGCCCTACTGCCAGGAACATTGCGCACGCGCCTACATCACCAAGACCCGCGACGAGTCAAAAGCTGCCTGATCTTTGTCAGGTGCAAAGGCCGCGGCCTTGCTAAAGAATTAGGGAAACGCCTGCGCGACGGGCGTCGGCGGCGGCCTGAAAAGGGCCGCCGCTTTTGTATTCGACGGCATGCACGCCGCCAAAGAACATGTTGGCCTCGGGCCAGGGTTCAAGTTCAAATTGCGCGGCAAGGTCGGAGATTTGCCGCTCGGAAACGGCTCCCGGTTCGTGCGACAAGCGCGTGCCCTCCACATGCAAGCGTGGTGCAGCGACGGCCTCCGCCAGCGTACAGCCGTGGGTTAGGCGGTTTCTCAACACCTGCAAGATCGCCGTTCTCAGCCGATTTGATCCCCCCGAACCCAACGCTATTCGACGATCACCATCAAGCATGGCTACGGTCGGCGACATCATAGAGATCATTCGGCTGTCCGGAGTCCAACGATGAAAACCCCTAGGATTGAGGTCTTCTTCGCCGAGCATGTTGTTGATGTGAATCCCGGTGCCCGGGATCATGTATCCACATCCCTCGCCATTGGATAGCGTGACCGCTGCCAGGTTGCCTTTCGAGTCAACAATGCTCAGATGCGTCGTTCCACGCGCCGTTGCACTGCGATTTAAGATCGCCTTCCGATAACGCATCACAGTTTCGGGCGATAGAAGGTGACCCATGGCACGCGTCTCTTCCACCTCGTTTTCGGCCAGGGCTAGACCGGAATCAATGCGAGCCTTGTTCGTCGCGGCCATAACCTGCGCCAGTAACAATGCGGTATCGTCGGTATCGCCAAGCGCTTCGAGCAAGCCGAGGGCAAAGGCAATCAAAAGCCCACCCGATGACGGCGGTGGCGCGGTCCAGATGCGGGCCCGGGCGAACGAGGCCGCCAGCGCAGGTTGCCGCTGTACGGCGTAGCCCCGCAGGTCGTCCATCGTCAGATGGCCGCCGCACTCACGCGCCAACAACGCGAGACGGGCGCCTATTTCGCCGCGGTAAAACAAGGCCTCCCCTTCGCAGGCAAGGCCGTCCAACGTATCCGCGAGCGCGGGCTGCCGCAGTGGTTCTGTTTCTGAAAACCCGTCGATCAATGCCGCGGTCCCGGGCGTATATCGCCAGATACCTTCGACAATGCCAAAAGCATAACCTTCAAACGGACGCCATGCGACACCATCCCTTGCGGCTTTAATGGCCGGGGCCAGAAGATCGCTCATCGGCAGGCTTCCAAGGTCCCGCTGCACCGCAAACAGGCCGGCCGGGATCCCCGGTGTCGCCGCGGCTCCCATTCCGGCATGAAATGTCTGCACGGCGGGTCCAAAATCACAAGCAATAGGGGCAAAGTCGAGCACAGCCGCCGGGCGCTTTCGCTTAGGCGTCTGAACAAAGAAATCGTATACTTGCGGCGCGCCATCTACCGCCATCGCGGTCAGAAAGCCGCCGCCACCCAGGGACGCCAGCACCGGTTCGGCAACACAGGCGGCAGCGACACCGGCGACAGCGGCATCGAATGCGTTACCACCCGCTGACAGCATTTCGGCAGCGGCCGCCGCCGTAACCGGGTGCCCGGCGGCCACGGCGCCGCGCCCTCCTTGGTCAAGACCTGATGTTCCCCGCCCCAATGCCATGTCTGCTTGATGCCACGGCACCCGCAGTGAGGCAAAGAAAATGACAAAAAAAGAGGCGAAAAGCTTGATAGCTTCTCGCCTCGAGTTGAACCCTGGGGGGCCAGGGTGAAGGATAACAGGTCCGAAAACCCGGAGCGCCAGGTTCAAATCAGCGCTCTGAACTCACCGAAATAGACTGCCGGAGCAGTCTCTTTCTTGCACGGTAATCTTGCATAATACAATAAACGACACAAGACCTAATTCATCGACGGAAGTTCCGGGAAACCGTAATTTCTTTCGTAATTCCAGGCAGATCGCAAAATTCTGCCCTCCTGGTAAAGTGGACCTACTATCTGCAATCCCACCGGTAATCCGTTACTTGCAACCCCACAAGGCAAGCTAGCGGCAGGTTGTCGCGTCAGGTTGAAAGGATAGGAGAAAGGAGTCCAGTCGATCCAGTATCGCATCCCGGATTTCGGCGGAACGTCATGCCCGGCATCAAAGGCCGTAATCGGCAAGCTCGGAGTCAGCAGCAGGTCATATTGCTCGTGAAACTGACGCACGGCGCTGCCCATCTCGTTGCGTGCTTTTTCAGCCGCTTGGAAGTCAGCCAAGCTAAGCTTCATCCCCTCTTCCGCGATCGCCCGCAGCCCCGGATCGAATAGATCACGATCGACATCGCCCAGTGCCCGGAAAAGCCCAGCGGCGCCTGCCCGCCAGTAGGTCATTATGATGTCGTAAACGTCCTTCATTGGAGGTTCCGCCTGCTCAACCCGACAACCCATCTCCTCGAAGCGAGCAGCGGCCTGGGCGACAAGCGCCGCCACTTCCGGGTCTACGGCGGCGCCATTCAGGGTCGGCGAAAAAGCAATCCGCAACGGCTCTAACGGTTGCCGGGTGCTTTGCAGGTAATCTTCGCCCTCATAAGGCAAGCCGTTGAAGTCGATTGGATCAGGCTTGGCCATGACGGTCAGCGCCCTGGCGGCGTCGGCAACCGTTCGCGTCATGGGACCATGCTGGGTTAGGCCGGAAAACGGGCTGGGCGGAAAGGCGGGCACACGGCCGAAAGTCGGTTTGATCCCGAAAACTCCTGTGAATCCAGCCGGTATGCGGATGGATCCACCCGCGTCCCCGCCCTGGGCTATGGGACCACAACCGCAAGCCGCGGCAACCGCAGCGCCGCCGGACGAACCGCCAGGCGTCTTTTGCGGGTTCCAGGGATTCCGAGTGATGCCAAACCGCGGGCTGTCGGTCAGCCCTTTCCAGCCGAATTCCGGCGTAGTGGTTTTGGCGAAAAAAACCGCGCCCGCTTCGCGCAGTCGCGCGACGACCGGAGAGTCTTGATCCCAAGACCCGTCGGCGGAGGTATGGTGGGACCCCTTCAGTGACGGCCACCCCTTGGTGAGCAATAGATCCTTCAACGGTAGCGGTACGCCGTCCAGCAACCCGAGCGGTTCCCCCTTTGCCCAGCGCGCTTCCGATTCACGGGCCATCCGGCGTCCGCAGTCGGCATCGATGAGGACGAAAGCGTTGAGCGCCGGGTTAATTGACTCCGCCCTCTCAATCACTGCGTCCACGACTTCCACCGGCGAAAACCGGCGACGTCGATATCCTTCGATCAACTCCTCCGCATTGAGATCAACCAGATCCTTCGACATGAAACCTCCAGTCAGGGTTGGGCCGCGCGGCGGCAGCCTAAAGACTTGACCAAGAAGATACTGGCAAGGTCAAGCCCGCCGACCCATGTGATAGACTAGTTTGCACAGCAGGCAGGATGACCAACGCAGATGATACGTTTTACACACAGCCTTCTCGTGGCCGTCGGTCTCGCGCTTTTGATGACCCATCCTGGTCAAACGTCGCAGGCCACCCCTTTCCTTAGCCAACCCGTTGCCGCCGGGTCCGAGGATGGGAAGAGCGCCGAAGAACTAGCCCGCGATGCTGTTGAAAAGCTGATGCAGGCCCTGGAACTGATGTTCCGGGAAATTCCGCAGTACAGCTTGCCGGAGATTAACGAGAACGGCGACATCATCATTCGCCGGATACATCCTGAACCGCCGGCGGAAGAAGCACCCGAAGAAGAGAAACAACCCGAACCGGAGTCTACCGATACCTGACCGGATGGTGTCCGGCGCAAATTGACATTGAACCGACCGTCAACGGTCCATCCAGAAGGTGTCCGTTCGGTAGATGCCAAAATGAGCCCCTGGGTCCCAGTTGTAGATCGCATCGCCCGGTACATTGTGCATCTTGTGCCCCACCACGACCGGCTGCGGAACGCGGGCGACGAGTCCGATGGTAAAGACATGATCCGCATGGATCTGAAGAATTTCCTCCCAGGCTGCACGCTTAGCCGTCAAGGTATCGGCCTCTAACCAGGCGCGATACAGCGCCATCAAACGTTCGCCGACTTCCATGTCAACTGGCACACCCGAGTTACCCTGCGTTTCGAAATACTGACCCCACATAGGCCAATGATAACTGTACTGGTGAACCGGTACGAACTCCTCCGGGCTCATCTCCGGGCCCAGCATCGCGTTTTCATAGCCGTACCAGAGCGTCATCAAGGTTTCGCCCGCAAAGATGCGGTTGCGCAGCACTTCGCGCTGCATCGGGCGTGTAAAAACCTTGATTCCAATTTGGCCCCAGCTATCGCCGATCAACTCCAGCAAATCGCTTTCAAGCGTACTCTCGCCAGCGGTTTCCACGACCAGTTCCATCGGCCGTCCGTCAGGCAACAGCCGAGTGCCATGCCCGTTTCGCTCCGTCAGCCCCATCTCGTCGAGCAACGCATTCGCCTTGTCCAGATCGAACGCGGCCCAGGCTTGCCGGTTCTCTGGGCTATGAAGCGGGCTTCCAGGCAACGCCGATTGGTTTCCAGGATCGCCCAATCCGAAGTAAATCACCTGGTTCAACTCATGGCGATTGACCGCCAGTGACAGGGCCCGTCGGTAACGCGCATCGCGGAAAACCTGCTGCCAAGCCTCATCCTTGGTATTCAGGTTGGGATAGAGCGCATAGTCGGAACCGCGAACAGTCTTCCAAAGTCGAACTTCGTAATTTCCGCGCTCCTCCGACTGCTTCAGAAAGGTGTAATCGTCAAAGCGGAGCCCGCGTGCTTGCAAATCGATGTCTCCCGCGCCGGTCTTGACGGGCACGAGGTCCCCGCTGGTCACCACCATCGAAATGCCATCCAGATAGGGCAGTTGATACCCCCTGGCGTCGACCCGATGGAAATAAGGGTTACGACGCAAGAGGAAGCGTGTTGAGGGTGGCTCGGTACTGTTGTACCAGGGCTGCAAGGTCGGTAACGCGGGATTGTCGAAGCGATATAGATTGTCCGCTCGGTTATGAAGTTGGGCCCAATTCCTGGCGCCCGATTCCTCGATATGCTTTTGCAGCTCGTCGGGGTCCGCGTACTTGATGTGGTACTTCTTCAGGTAATGATAGGGGCGATAGATGAACAGCGGGCTGGCCTGTGCCAAAGCCGGGAGGAAAAACGGGTTCGGCTTATCCCAGCTATAGCGGATCGTTACCTCGTCCAGCACCTCTACTTTGGGCGGTTTGCCATCGACCAGCATCTGTGGCGGCGGCCCGACTGGCGACAACTCTGGATCGTTGGCCACATCTTCCCAGTAATACCTAAAGTCCTCGGTGGTGAAGGGCGCACCGTCAGACCAGCGATGGCCGCGGCGCAAACGGAAGGTGAAGATGCGCTCTTTCTCCACCTCGACGCCTTTTAGGATATCCGGACGGAGTTGCAAGTCCGCGTCATAGCCGACCAGACGGGCGTAGCCATAAACGACCGCCAGACGCACGTCCTTCTCGCGCCCTACAAGCATACGCCAAGTACCGCCCTGACGGCCAAGCTTGGCCGGATCAGTGGGATCAAACACTGCGGGCTCCATGGGGACCCGCTGCTCTATGGGCGGCAGGGTCTTGTCTATCACTGCATGCTGCAGCAGTAGCGTCTCCCGGTATGCAGACGGCGGTGTGCTTTCGTCCAACAACACCAAGTCGGCCGCCGCGCGCAAAGCGACAGGTTGCAAGAAAAGGAAAATTCCCAGAATCGCGGCAAGCCCCCCGGCTTGGCCAACATACCGCATGCCAATCCCTCCTTCCGGCGCAAGCCCCCTGGCGCTCTTGCCTGAAGGATCACCGTCTCGGGTTGGGATTGTGGCGCAGTGCCGCCCGCAATACCAGCCTTTAGCAAGTGAAAACCCGGCGTTGCTCACAGGCTCCAGTAGCAGCGGTCCCGGGGAATTGCCGCGCGATCAAGAACCGCACGGATATCGACGATTACACCGCCTGGGCGAGTCCGGGCCGAAAGTCCAGCGCTGCCTTCTGTTATGTACGCCTCATGCGGCACGGCCAGGACCAAGGCGTCCAAATTCTTCAAGGTTGAGAGGCTGTCCGGGGCCTGGCCCATTGCCACCGCCGCTTCTGCCGGGTCGGCAAGGGCATCATGCAAATGCAACGACAAACCCTGCGCCCGCAGGGCGCCAACGATGTCCGCAACCCTGCTGTTCCTGAGATCGGGAACATTCTCCTTGAAGGTCAATCCAAGGATTCCGACGCGCGCGCCCACCCGCTCTATTCCTGCCGCTTCCAACAACGCGAGCAGCTTATCTGCCACCACTTGCCCCATTCGACTATTGATCCGACGGCCAGCCAGGATGACCTCCGGATGGTATCCGAGCGCCTCTGCCTTGGCCGTCAAATAGTAAGGATCCACGCCAATGCAGTGGCCACCGACCAAACCCGGCGTGAAAGGTAGAAAATTCCATTTCGTGCGCGCAGCCGCCAAGACGTCACGGGTCGCCAACCCCATACGCTCGCAGATCAAGGCGACTTCGTTCATCAGTGCGATATTGAGGTCGCGTTGAGTGTTTTCGATGACCTTCGCCAGTTCCGCCGCCTTGATCGAGGGTGCGCGATGCACGCCGGCTGTCACGATACTGCCGTAGAGCCCGGCAATTCGCTCCAGACTCGCCGGGTGGTCGGCCGCAACCACTTTGGTGACCGTTTCCAGACGGTGCTCGCGATCACCTGGATTGATCCTTTCGGGCGAGTAACCCAGGTTGAAATCGCGGCCGACCACCAGACCGCTTTCCTTTTCGATCAAGGGGCCGCAGATCTCCTCAGTCACACCGGGATACACCGTCGATTCGAGGATAACCATGCTCCCCGGCTGCACGATTCCGGCAATAAGGCGGCATGCCCCCTCGACGGCTGAAAGGTCAGGATTGCGCGCATCATCAATTGGCGTCGGAACGGTGATGATGAAAACGCTGCAACCGCGAAGATCGGTAATCTCGCTGGTGAACGTCGCACGGCTGGCTCGTAGAGCCTCCGGCTCCGCTTCTCCCGTACTGTCACGACCGGCACGCAGCGCGGCCACACGCGAAGGGTTGATGTCGTAGGCGACGACGTCGTATTGCCTGGCAAAGGCCAACGCGACCGGTAGGCCGACATAGCCAAGACCCAGAATGGCGATTTTTTCTTGCGGCATGATTTCCCCAACGTCGCTGCGCGAGACGCCGGACAGGTACCAAGAAGAGCTTTTCCAGCGACCGGGCGCATCTTCGGTCTTTCACTCTCGCCTTTCAAGGTCGCGAAGAGGGCTTGCCCCCAGCAACGTGCCGGATAATTCTGTCGCCCATGCAGTCTATCGACCCACAGACCGATCTACCCAAACACCTGCTGTGCGATCATCGCGCCTTAGTCGGAGCACTGGCGCGCGTGCAACAGGAAGATGGTGCGTCTCTGCCGCTTCTGGAACAGGCGGCCTGCGGACAGTATCTGAAGGCCTGTGACGCCCTGTCCTATCGTCCTGCACGGCCGGTTGTGGGTTCCGGCGACAAGGAAGTGCACCAGGATTTCGCTGTCTGCATGGATATAGCGGCAACAAGTCCCCTGCGAACCTTGGCGACGCAACTGCAAGCTGCCCTGCTCGCGGCTGCCTTTGAATCGCACCCCCCGTTATTGGATTCGCGGTTCCACTTCAACGATTTCATCGTCCAGGCCTACCCCCGTAATTCACGCGGCATCACGCCGCATGTGGACCATATTCGCTATCAAGGATTGGTCGCGATTATCGTTTTCTCGGGTCAAGGCGATTTTGCGCTTTGCGATGATCGCTCGGGCCGGAACACCCGGCACCTTCCAGCCGGACCGGGCGATCTGTTGCTGATGCGCGCGCCTGGATTTGCCGCCAGTACGAAACGACCTTTCCACCAGTTGACCAACGTGCGCTCCGATCGCGTCATTCTCGGCTTGCGCTGGGATACGCGAGAGGGCGAGCCCTGGTGAATCCAATCCTTTCGGTTGGTCTAGGCAAGCCCGGCGGAAGCTGGTAGGAACCCGCCCCATGCACATAGAAGACTTCGATTTTGAATTACCGCGGGAGCTCATTGCTCAGCGGCCGGCCCAACCTCGAGAATCCGCGAGGCTGCTCGAAGTTTGCCCAAACGCCGGGTTGGCCGATCGGCGAATCGCCGATCTACCCGAATGCCTGCGCCCCGGCGACCTTTTGGTTTTCAACGACACCAAGGTTATTCCGGCACGCCTTTACGGACGACGCAATGAGGCGAAAGTTGAGGTGCTGCTCCACAAGCCCCTTTCGCCATCGGAGAATGATGTCGATGACCAGCGGCTTTGCTGGGCGGCTTTTGCGCGCCCTGCGAAGCGTCTGCGCCCAGGCGAACGTATTACCTTCGCAGAAGGTTTCACTGCCGATATCCTTCAAAAGCGCGAGGGCGGAGAACTCATCCTCGCATTCTCGATGACCTCGGAAGATCTTTCGCAGGCTTTAAACCAATACGGCGAGGCCCCGCTCCCGCCCTATATCGACAGACCGCAGGGCGCGGACGAACAAGATAGGCATGACTATCAGACGATTTTTGCCGAGCGGGAAGGTGCTGTTGCCGCACCGACAGCAGGTTTGCATTTCACGCAAGACCTCCTGGCCAAACTTGATGAGCGCGGGATTGAACGTTGCGGCGTCACGTTACATGTCGGCGCTGGCACCTTCCTTCCGGTAAAGGCGTCGGTTGTCGATGAGCACCGCATGCACAGCGAATGGGGCGAGATAAGCCCCGCCGCGGCAAGGCGGATTAGCAACGCAAAAGAAGCCGGGCGGCGCATCGTGGCGGTCGGCACGACGTCCTTGCGAATTCTGGAGACAGCAGCGGCGACCAGCGGCACGGTTGAAGCTTTCTCCGGTGATACCGATCTGTTCATCCTGCCCGGCTTTCGGTTTCAAGCGGTCGATATTCTGATCACTAACTTTCATCTGCCTCGCTCCACGCTGTTCATGCTGGTTTCGGCCTTTGCCGGTTTGGACAGAATGCAGCAAGCTTACCGTCATGCCATTGCGCAGAACTATCGCTTCTATTCCTATGGCGATGCCTGCCTCTTGCATCGGGGAGGCGACGCATGAGCGGTCTTGGGTTCCAGGTGAGCATGGTCGATGGAAATGCCCGTCGCGGACAGCTAACCACAGCCCATGGAACCGCGGAGACTCCCGCATTCATGGCCGTTGGAACCGCGGCTACCGTCAAGGGGCTTACCGTCGAGCAGGTGGCCGCCAGCGGCACCGAGATCGTCTTGGGCAACACCTACCATTTGATGCTCCGGCCAAGCGCGGAAAGGATTGCCAGACTGGGAGGACTCCATCGCTTCATGAACTGGCATGGGCCGATCCTGACCGATTCCGGCGGCTATCAGGTCATGTCCCTATCGGCCCTGCGTAAGATCGATGAGAAGGGTGTGACCTTCAGTTCCCACATCGACGGCACCAAACACGCGCTGACACCCGAACGAGCCGTTGAGATTCAGCACCTGCTCGATTCCAACATCACCATGGTGCTGGACGAATGTACCCCGTTCCCTGTCGAGGAGGACGAAGCGGAGCGCTCGATGGAGCGTTCTATGCGTTGGGCCGCCCGTTGCAAGGAAGCCTTCACCGCGCGCGACGGCTATGGCCTTTTCGGGATCGTCCAGGGAAGCGTCTATCCCGCACTGCGCGAGGCTTCTGCAAAAGCCCTGACCGCGATAGGATTTGACGGCTACGCCATCGGCGGGCTGGCCGTTGGAGAAGGTCAGGAGCTAATGCTCTCCACATTGGAAGCAACGGTTCCCTTCCTTCCCCTTGATCGCCCCCGCTACCTGATGGGCGTCGGTAAGCCGTCCGATCTGGTTGCTGCCGTCCTGCGCGGCGTCGATATGTTCGACTGCGTATTGCCAACGCGCTCGGGACGCACGGGCCAAGCCTTCACCCATCGCGGCACGCTCAACATCCGTAACAGCCGACACCAAGACGATCCGCGGCCCTTGGACCAAGACTGCGCATGTCCGACCTGCGGTAATTACTCTCGAGCCTACCTCCACCATCTATTCCGTAATGGCGAGATGCTTGGCCCAATCCTGCTAACCGGGCACAATCTGCATTACTATCAGAGCCTGATGGCCGGATTGCGAAAGGCAATAGAAGACCGAGAAATCCTAGCCTTCGCCGATACCTTCACCCGGACACAGGCTGAAGGCGATATCGCACCGCTTTGAAGGAGCAGGCGACCATGACCTCCCCTAAGACCGCCGCTAAGAACACCCGGTTGACGCAGCTTGGGCATTCCGTGGAAAGCCCGGCACAGCCCGAGGATGCCCTGCTTGAATGTGTCCCCAACCCGCACCCCGACAGCGACTATGTGGCACGTTATGTCTGTCCTGAATTCACGTGTCTTTGCCCAGTGACCGGGCAGCCGGATTTCGCGCATCTGGTCATCGACTATCTGCCCGGCCCGTTTCTGGTCGAAAGCAAGTCGTTGAAACTCTACCTCGGATCCTTTCGCAATCACGGCGGATTCCATGAGGGCACAACGCTCGACATCGCCAAACGGATCGTGAGAGAGGCGCATCCCCGTTGGCTCCGTATTGGCGGCTATTGGTATCCACGCGGCGGCATTCCAATCGACGTTTTTTATCAAACCGGCTCCATGCCGGAAGGTCTTTGGATCCCCGACCAAGGCGTGCCCCCATATCGCGGGCGCGGCTAGCATATGGCGAAAACACCTCCCCCCGATCCGAAAAGCGCCATCCGCGACCAGGCGTTGGAAATTGGTTTCGACGCAGTTGGCTTCGCGCCTGCGGAACTGGGATCTGAAGCGGCGGAGCGCTTACAGCATTTCCTCGCGCACGGCCGTCATGGCTCTATGGGCTGGCTCTGCGAACGGGCGCCCCAACGGAGCAACCCAAAGGAACTCTGGTCAAAAGCACGTAGTGTAATTGTTCTGGGCATGAATTACGGCCCGGACCACGACCCGATGCATAATCTGGCGCTACGCGACCGGGGCAATATCTCAGTCTACGCACGCAACAAAGATTACCATGACACTTTAAAAAAACGTCTTAAGCAATTGGCAAGATATATTATTTCTAACTTTGATTCTGAACTGAAGGTCTTTGTAGACACAGCACCGGTGATGGAAAAACCCTTAGCTGCCAAGGCCGGGCTGGGCTGGCAGGGCAAGCACAGTAACCTAGTATCTCGGCAATTCGGCTCTTGGCTTTTTCTCGGTGAAATCTACACCACCCTCGACCTCGCCGAAGACAAGGCGGAAAGCGATCATTGCGGACGCTGCAGTCGCTGTCTGGATATTTGTCCGACCAATGCCTTCGTTGCACCCTATCAACTCGATGCGAGGCGCTGCATCTCCTACCTGACCATAGAAAACAAAGGGCCCATTCCTGAAAGCTTCCGCAAGGCCATAGGGAATCGGATCTATGGGTGCGACGACTGTCTTGCCGTCTGCCCTTGGAACAAATTCGCTTCCGAGGCACGAGAACCCCACTACAAGGCACGCGAGGAACTCAATGCGCCAAGATTGGCGGAACTGGCCAACCTCGATGACAAAGCCTTCCGTGCCCTCTTTTCAGGAAGCCCGATTAAGCGGATCGGACGTGATCGCTTCGTACGAAACGTCATGATAGCAGTGGGAAACAGCGGTGAACCTTCTTTGTTGGAATGCGTTCGAAACCGGCTGGAGGATGAATCTCCACTGGTGCGCGGCGCGGCAATTTGGGCTTTCCGACAGCTTGCAGACCCGCACCAAACACTTGAAATGAAGGCGCGCCTTATCGCAGGGGAAGGCGATGCGGATGTCCGGCGGGAGTGGAACTAACGCCCGATCAATTCCCTCAAGCCATCGAGTTGCAGGGGCTTTTCAAGAACGACCACGTTTGCGAATCCACGCGCACGGTCGAGACCATGTCTGTCGCCCGACATCAAGACGATCATTGGAACCGTCAAACCAGAGCGTTTCAGTTCGGCAACGGCTTCCAAGCCATCCATACGCGGCATCTGAACGTCCATGATCAATAGATCCGGCTGCTCGCTGCGCACCAACTCAACAGCTTCAACACCATTCTGGCCTGTCGAGACCGAGCAGCCCTGTCGCTTGAAGAATTCCGCCAGTTCAACCATTAGGAACTCATCGTCATCAATAACGAGAACTTTCATCGCGTTCACCACGCCCCTGCCAACCATCCTAATTCAGCGCACAACCGACCGGCCTTTTATTTTTTATCGGACTGAATCCGACTTGGCCGCCAGTAGTGCCGCCTCCCCCAAGGCAGCGGATGCCGGTCTCTTGCTTGATCAAGAGTCAGCAGGGATAGCCTAGCCAGTATCCAGGCGAGAAATCCATTCACGTTTACGCAATCAGTCGACGAGTGGAAGTTGAAGACTCCAGTTCGCCCGCTGGATGCTTACTCCTGCACTGGACCGCAGCGATAGGTGATTCGCACGGGTTGCAATAATGGGCAACGGTTCCAGAAAGAATCCTGATGCAGGATTTCGAAACTCTGCGAGCCTTTTGGACAGGATCTGCCTACATCCTCTGCAATCTCTGACGGGTCACTCACCGAACGACCGTAGCAAAGGGCCTGAATGTCTGCGGCAAAGCGCTTGGTATCGGGATCCCGGACTGCCTTCGCAGGATTGGTCGGCGACGTGCTGGACGTGCAACCCGCGAGAACCAACGAGAACAGCAACCCCATCAAGCCAATTTTGCTCATACCTCTTCAACCTCTACCTTGTAGATGATGTGGTCTTCCAACTCGTCGGCGGCCACCTCTGTTTCGGATATCACAGCATCGCGGACGGAGGCGCCGGCAGCGTGCACACTCTCTGGATCCCCGGAGATAAGCGGATGCCAGTCGAACAGCTCCTTTCCTTCGGAGAGCAGTCTGTAAGCACAGGTTTTCGGCATCCAGGGAAGTTGACTCACGTTGCCCGGGTGCAGCGTAACGCAATTGGGAACCAATCGGCTGCGCTCCTGATAACGTGTGCAGCGGCAGCTTTCGAGATCAAGTAGCCTGCAGGCCACATCTGTTTGAAAAATTCCCTCGCCATCATCGCCCTCAAGCTTGATCAGGCAGCATTGCGCACAACCGTCGCAAAGGGATTCCCACTCGCTACGGCTCATTTCCGTTAGGCTCTTTGTCTTCCAGAAGGGTTCCGTTGTTCCGGCCACCGACCGCTATCCTCATTTCAATTAAGTCTATGCCTAGTGAGGCCCTATCCTAGAACAATGCCCGGCGATTGTAGAGCGCCGGGGGCGGCCTTCCGATAACCGCCCTTCAATCCAGGGCTTGGCCTGGAAGCGTAGCCACGTTAGACAGGCTGTAACCGAGGGAGTGCAACATGTCCGCCCGTAAGGCGCTTGGCTATTTCTTACTTCTTGTCTTCCTGACCGGCTATAGCGTGGCTGTTGTCAGTTTAGCCGATCTCCTTGGCCTGGCCGGCTGGGGCTGGCAGCTTCTTTACTACGGCACCAGCGGCTTGGTTTGGATTTATCCTGCGGTCAAGATTCTCGACTGGAGCCACAAGGCCGACCGCCGCCGGCTCTAGCGTCCTTCTTCTTGGCTCTTCTTTCTGATGGCTGAAAGCGTCGTCGTCGGCGTTATCGCCTCTGGATCAAGGCGCAACTCGATCAACGCCGGACCCGGCGCCGCCATGGCACGCTCGAAAGCAGCCGGGAAGGCCTCCGTCGTTTCAACGATCTCACCCGACGCGCCATAGGCCCGAGCCAACGCCGCGAAATCAGGGTTGGCCAACTGCGTACCGACAACGCGGCCGGGATACTCCCGCTCCTGATGCATACGGATCGTTCCGTACTGGCCGTTGTTGACGACTATCACCAAAATTTTGAGGCCGTATTGAACCGCCGTCGCCAGTTCCTGGCCGTTCATCAGGAAACATCCGTCCCCTGCCCAGGCAACAACAGCCGCGTCGGGTCGCGCTATTTTCGCCGCGACCGCCGCCGGTGTGCCAAAACCCATGGAACCGCTGGTGGGAGCGAGCTGCCCGCCAAAGGTCCGATAGCTGTGAAAGCGGTGAACCCAAGTCGAATAATTGCCCGCGCCGTTACAGTGAATCGCGTCGGGGGGCAGCTTTTCATCCAAAAACCGCACCACCTCCGCCAACTGCAAGGGCCCGGGAATGACGGTTGGCTTGCTGAAGGCCTCGTAGCTTGTGCGAAGCGAGGCACGCCAGGGCTCCCAATCTGAGCCCGCCAAATCAATGGTTTCCAACGCTGCTGCCATCGTTGTCACAGCGCTGTTGATGGCCAGTGTCGGTTGGTAAACCCTTCCCAATTCCTCGGCACCCGGATGCACATGGACCAATGGTTGCTTGGGGCGTGGCGGCTGCAAAAGGGTGTATCCGCCGGTCGTCATCTCACCCAAGCGCGCACCCAGGACGACCAGCAGATCCGTGTTTCGGACCGCTTCCGCCAATCCCAGATCGATTCCGATCCCGACATGACCGACATAACAGTCCTGCGCGTTGTCAAAAAGATGCTGGCAACGGAAGGAGACTGCCACCGGTAGACGCCAACGATCGGCAAAGGCTTCCACCTGCGCTTTGGCCGCTGCGTTCCAGCCGCCGCCGCCCAGCACGATCAATGGGCGCTCGGCCTTTTGGAGCGCGCCTTCAAGCGCACTCAAGGCGCCGGCACCGGGAGTTGCAAGGCTAGGCGTGACGGGTGCGATCGAAAGCGCCTCAACCGCGTCGGTCAGCATATCCTCAGGAAGCGCCAGCACCACCGGGCCCGGCCGCCCTTGCAGCGCCGTATGAAAAGCCCGTGAGACGAACTCGGGAATTCGTTCGGCCTGATCAATCTGCGCCACCCATTTGCAAAGGGGCCCGAACATGCGGCGATAGTCGATTTCCTGGAAGGCCTCGCGCTCCATCATATCGCGGCCGACCTGACCAATGAAAAGGATCATGGGGGTCGAATCCTGCTGGGCAATGTGAACGCCGGCACTCGCGTTCGTCGCGCCTGGCCCGCGCGTCACAAAACAAATCCCAGGCTTTCCGGTCAACCGTGCGTGGGCGTCCGCCATCATCGCCGCACCACCTTCTTGTCGGCAGATGACGAAATTGAAATCCGGATGATCAGCCATGGCGTCGAGGGCGGCGAGATAACTTTCGCCCGGCACGCCAAAAGCCGTGTCGATTCCCTGAGACACTAAACAATCAACCAGTATTTGTCCGCCGGTCCTGAGGTCACTTTGCTTCGTCATCTTCCCGCCCATGAGTGGTCCTTGCCGAGCTAAAATCGCCCGAAGATTTCGCGGGCATCCTGTCAGCAACACCGGGCTTGGGCAAGCGCGGCTCAAACCCAACGTCGTCATTCGTATCCAGGTCCGGGGGAGCGCCCGAAGAAAGGTCGGTCCGAACCGCCGCATCCAGAGGAACCGGGAGTGCCGGAACCTCAACTCCCTGCCATCTCAAGCGCCGCGTGAACAAGCCACGGGCATGGAATCCCGGATCGTCCATTGCCTCCTGGATACTGAGGACCGGTGCGACGCAAACATCCTCACCTGCCAGCACGTCACGCCAATCGGCAAGGCACCTCGACGCGATGATCGACGCGACTGCCCTGCCGACTTTAGACGCGTCACCGGCTTCCAACTCGCGTATCTCCTTGGGTAGACCGATGAGGTCGCAAAACCGGACCCAAAAGCGCTCTTCGAGCGCTGCAACCGCGAGATAACGGCCGTCCGACGTCGCGTAAAGCTGATATCGTGGGGATCCGCCCGTCAGTACACCGCGCCCAGCGGCCTCCGGCTCCAGCCCTCCCGCGCGTGCCGCTTGTGCCCACCACGACCAAGCCAAGAGGTTATCGGTCATCGAAACATCGAGATGGCAGCCCTCACCTGTCTGTTCGGCTTGTCGCAACGCCAACAGAATGTTGACGACGGCTGGCAGGGTTCCGCCACCGATATCGGCGATCAGCCCCGGCGCGATCGTGGGCTTTCCCTCGCTGTCTCCGCCCAAGGAAAGAAGGCCGCTAGCAGCCTGATAATTGAGGTCGTGTCCCACCTCGGCGGCCCTGGGGCCGCTTTGCCCATAGCCGGTGACAGAGCAATAGACCAAGGCCGGATTGATTTCGCGGGCGGATTCGTAGCCGAGTCCCAAGCGGGCCATCACGCCTGGACGAAATTGCTCCAACAGCACGTCGGCTTCTTCGATCAAAGGCGCTAGAACGGACTTCGCATCACCGTCCTTCAAGTTGATCGACAGGCTTTTCTTGCCCCGATTGAGCAGGGCGAATCCCCACCCGCCGAAGGGCGGCGGATAAACACGCAATTCATCGCCGAAATCGGGGCGCTCAACTTTGATAACCTCAGCCCCCGCCTCCGCCAGCAACAGACTTGCGAGCGGCCCAGGCAGGAGGGTGGAAAAGTCCAACACCCTAACCCCCGAAAGTGCGCCTTTCCTCTTGTTATTCATTAGTTCGGCTACCCCACTAGATTATATTTTCCTCCCGGATCAAGCGGCCTTGGGCGAAACGCTCGAACCCAAATGGCGAGAGATCAAGACTGCGGTAGGATCCACCGACGATCAATTCCGCCAAGCCGCGCCCAACCGCCGGGGACTGCTGTACACCGTGTCCTGAGAAGCCGTTCGCCATGTAAAAGTTGGAAACCTCCGGATGGCTACCGAGAATGGCATTGTGATCTATAACGTTCATTGCGTAATGCCCGGCCCAAGCGCGAGTCACCTTGATAGCCTCAAAGGCCGGTACACGCTGCGCCAGAATAGGCCATAGTTTCTCTTCAAACAGGTTCCATTCAACCTCGAAGTCTTCACAGTCCCGGTCGTCCTCCTCGGGCGGCGACCACCCACAGACGTAGTGCTCGCCTTCCGGCCGTACATAGACGCCTGATGGATCGATGATCAGCGGGCTATCGGGGAACCTCTCCTTGCAATCAAACACGAAGACGCTGCGCTTGCGCGGATGGACAGGAAGCTCGATTCCAGCCCAAGCGGCTGTTTTTGCAGCACGCGGACCCGTCGCGTTAACGACGATGCCCGCAGCCAGGCGTTCACCTGAGGCAAGATTCACCGCTGTCACCCGCGCGCCGGACATCTCCAGACCGCATGCCTCGTCCTTCATGTAGGTGACGCCCAAAGAGCTCGCCTTACGGCGCAGCGCCTGCATGACGCTGTAGGCGTCGAACCACCCCTCTTCAGCCAGTCCAAGCGCCGCCAGTGCGACCTCGTCGGTGTTGATGTAGGGATAACGCGCCTGGATATCCGCCGGTTCCAACAGAGCCACCTGGGCTCCGGCCTGCTGCTGGATGATCTGATTCTTCTGCAGCAATGCGCGACCTGATTCACCCGCCATCAGGAGGTATCCATTCGCCTTGATTCCGGCATCGGGCCGGTCGCCGTCGACCTCCAGCACCTCACCGATACTTTCCAGGAAGCTGTAGCCAAACCGAGATATTGCGATGTTCAGCGGGGTGGAGAACTGCACGCGGATCGAAGCGAGGGATAGGCTGGTCGAGGCTTGTGCGTAGGTCGGATCACGCTCAACGACACAGATCGAACGGCCGCCGCCCAACTCGCGGGCAAGAAAATAAGCGATGGCACTACCGATTATCGCGCCGCCTAAAACAACAATGTCGTAGTTCTTATCCGTCATACATAAATGCTCCCGTCAGGACCGAGAGGCTGGCGCCCAGCGGGCGGACAGCACAAACCAGGCGAAGGTTATGATCTGCAATATCAAGAACACACCAAAGGCGACCTTATAGCCCTCGGCTGCGTAGCCGCCATCGGCGCTCGTCGGCCAAAGGGAAATGATGCCGCCTATGGCATATTGGATGGAAAAGGCGCCGAGGAAGATCATCAGGTTGATCGCCGTATTGGCGCGTCCGGCGTAGGCCAAAGGGAAATGCCGCGATAACAAAGCGTAGTTGATCGCGGTCGCGTTGCCTGTGAGCGCAAATAGAACCCAGGGAAGCAATGACTGCGGCACTATCTGAAAGACGATTAGTCCTTGGGCAATCATAAAGGCAACCGCGATAAACCCAAAGGAAACCGCCAGCGAAATACCGCGTCTTTCCAAGCGGCTGGCGACCAATCCACTGAAGATAAAACCGACGGTCAAGCTGGCGGCCGTCCAGAATAGATGGTTGGCAACCATCTCGCGACCGAACGCGCCGACGTCACGCAAATATGGCCCGATCCATAAGCCCTGGACCGCCATGCTGTAGGCAATGACGGCGACGGAAACCGGCCAGACCCGCCAAAACAGGCGGTCCGTGAAGATGTGGCCGATGCCTGTCAGACTTTCCTTCAACGTTGTGTTGCGACCTGCAACCTCACGTTCCGGACAGACGAAAAAGATCAAGGCCGCGATCACGACACAACCACCGG
This sequence comes from Limibacillus halophilus, assembly GCF_014191775.1. Taxonomy (NCBI): domain Bacteria; kingdom Pseudomonadati; phylum Pseudomonadota; class Alphaproteobacteria; order Rhodospirillales; family Rhodovibrionaceae; genus Limibacillus; species Limibacillus halophilus. Next base: position 247,598 of record NZ_JACHXA010000003.1, read on the forward strand.
CCAGTCCCATGAAGACCCCACGCCAATCCGTCACCTCCAACAGCCACTCGGTCGGCGCGGTCGCCGAAATGGCACCCAGCCCGCCAACCGCCATGAAGCAGCCATTTGTCAGCGGCCAGGTGCGCCTGGGAAACCACATGGTAATCGCCTTGAAGGACGCCATGAGAGCCCCGGAGACACCAAGACCGATCAGTGCGCGACCGACAAGCAGTTCCGTGAGGCTTGTCCCGAAGGCAAAGAGCGCGCCGCCCAAGGCAGCGAAACACAGCAGCAAAGGGTGAACCTTGCGCGGTCCGAAGCGATCCAGCAAAACACCCAAGGGAATCTGGAAGGCCGCGAAGGCAAGAAAGTAAGCGGCGGTGAGCAGACCAAGATCGGCCGCACCCAACCCCAATTCCCCGGTTAACTGCGGGGCGATGATCGCATTCACAGACCTGAAAAGGTAGGACAGGAAGTACCCGCCTGAGAAAGGCAGGAATACGGTCAAGACGGCTTTGGTCAACGGCGCAGGCGCCGCCTCTTCGGAATTGGACATGAGTGTATTGGCCTAATCGTTCAGCAGGAGCGTATCGCGTGGCGCCCAGCTACACCAGACCTGCTCGCCAACCCTGAAATGCGGCTCGGTCGACCGCGCTTCGTTTTGCACATTCACCATGATCCGCCGGTTCTCATCGTCTTCGACGAAAACCGCCGAGGCTTCGCCGTAGTAAGCGATTTCACGGATTTTGCCTTGCATCTTGATTCGCTCGCCTTCCGGCGCATCACGGGTCAAACGTATCTTTTCCGGCCTGACGGCAATCCAGGCCTGTCCTTCCACAGAAGCAGCGGAGTCGGCTGGAACGGTAATGCGGCCAAGGCCACCAACGTCAAGCTCCAACCCGCCGGTGGTCGCGCCAACGGAAGCGCCTTCGAAAAGATTGGTCTTACCGATAAAGTCTGCAACGAAGCGACAGTTGGGAAACTCATAGAGCTCGGCGGGCGCTGCAAGCTGCCGTACGACCCCGTCCTTCATCACGGCGATGCGGTTAGCCATCGATAGGGCTTCGCTCTGATCGTGCGTCACGATCACAAAGGTAATACCCACGGTTTCCTGCAGCCGAACCAGTTCCAACTGCATGGCTTCGCGAAGTTTCGCATCCAGCGCGGACAAAGGCTCATCAAGCAAAAGCACCCGCGGGCGCTTGACCAAGGCGCGGGCCAGCGCGACACGTTGGCGCTGACCACCCGAGAGTTGATCGGGCATCCGTGTTCCATAACCGCCAAGCTTGACCAGTTCTAAAGCTTCCTCCACCCGCTCCTTGTATTCGGATGCCGGAACGCCGGTTACTTTCAGACCATAGGCGACGTTGTCGGCCACGCTCATATGCGGAAACACGGCATAGGACTGAAATACCATGTTCACCGGACGGCGGTTGGGTGGTACGGCGGATATATCCGCGTCATCAATCTTGATCACTCCGCTGGTCGGAACTTCAAACCCTGCCAGCATCCGCAGCAACGTCGTCTTTCCGCAGCCCGATGGACCCAAAAGCGCAAAGAAATCGCCTTCGTAGATGTCCAAGGAAATTTCATCGACCGCACGCACGGCGCCGAACCGTTTACTAACCTTCTCGATCGAAATGATTGGCTTTCTATCGTTCATCATGAATCCAGCCTGTTGCGCCCAAGCGCGTTAACCCGCACCGACATCACCCTTGAAGCGCGATTGGATGCGCATGGCGATCGCGGTGACCAAAACCGTAATGACGATCAACACCGTCGAAGCCGCATTGACCTCCGGTGTGACCGAGAAGCGAACCATAGAGTAGACCTTCACCGGGAAGGTGACTGTATCGGGTCCCGAGGTAAAAAACGTAATGACGAAATCGTCGAGGGATAACGTGAACGCCATCAAGGCCCCGGCAATGAGGCCCGGCTTCATGAACGGCACGATGACATCACGCATAGCCTGCCATTCGCTGGCTCCCAGGTCCTTGGCCGATTCTTCCAGTTCCCGATTGAAGTTGGACAGCCGGGCCCGGACGATCATGGCGACGAAGGGGAAAGAGAACGCGACGTGGGCGATGATAATGGGCGACAAGGTCATGGGCCAGCCCCATGCCGTCGGCCATCCGACCCACCCGAAGAAGGCCATCATCGAAACGCCCATGCAAATCTCAGGAATCACGATGGGCAAGGCCATCGCTCCTTCATATCCAGCTTTCAATGGAAAACGGAACCGCCAGAGCAAAACGGCGACCATGGCGCCGAGTATGGTCGCCAGGATGGTGTTGATCAGCGCAATCGTCAAAGAGTTGCCGAACGCGATCATCAGGCTCTCGTTCTCCAAGGCCTTCTCGTAATACTTCATGGTGAAGCCGCGCCAAACGATGTTGCGCTTGCTGTCGTTGAAGCTAAAGGCGATCAGCGTCGCGATTGGGGCGTAGAGAAAAACCAGAACGGCTAGAACTGAAAGGCGCAGCCATAAGCGGCGCGTGTAGTCCAAAGGTCCGATGGGGCGTCTGTTGAACATCAAGCCGCCTCCATCGCAGAGCTGTTCTTGGCCAGCACCGCCCGCAGCGCCAGCGCGCCGAAGGTCATGTACATCAAAATAAAGGAAAGCGCCGATCCAAAAGGCCAGTCGTTGGCGCTTTTGAATTGCCGCTCGATCACGTTGGCGATCAACTGGCTATCGGGACCACCCAACAGGTCCGGCTGCAAGAAAGCGCCCAATGCCGGAATGAAGGTGATGATGATGCCGGAGATGATCCCCGCCTTGCTCAGGGGAATAATGACCGAGAAAAAGGTGCGCCACTGCCCGGCGCCAAGATCGAGGCTCGCCTCAATGTAGGATTTGTCCATGCGTTCCAGCGCCGCGTAAAGCGGTAGAATCATGAAAGGCAGGAAAACATAGGTCATGCCAAAGAGGACCGCTTGGTTGTTGTAGAGCAACTCCAACGGTTCGAACCTTTGGCCCAGCAATTGATACTCCCCCAGTCCCACAAACATCAGGAAGCCGTTGGCCTTCTCCCATAGCCATTCCAGGGAAAAGTTGACGTACCCCCGCGTCCGCAACACGGCGATCAAAGCGTAGGTACGGATCAACAGATTGGTCCAGAAGGGCAGGATAATGAGCAACAGCAACAAGCCCTTCCAGCGTTGCGGCGCAAAGGAGATGGCGAAAGCAACGGGAAATCCGATAGCAAAGCAGAGTAGCGTCGTGGCTCCCGCCATCCAGAAGGATTTCAGCAGAATTTCAAGGTAGAGCCACCCCAGCGCGCGGGAATAGTTGTCCAGGGTCCAATTAAGATCGAGATCGTTGATCCCCACCTTCGTCGAGACGCTCATTATCCACATAAGCGTCAGCGGAACGAGAAAGAACACCACCAGCCAAAAGGTGGGGGGCAGGCCGATGATCCAGAAGACCAGTGGATGACGCCGCCAGCTTTCCATATGTGGTTCTACTTTCTATCCGATGCCTTTGTTTGACCCCTCGTGGAACAGTCGGCGACCGGTGGTTCCAGGAGAGGCCGGGAACACGCTCACGCGCGCTCCCGACCCATTTCGTGGAACCTGGTTCAGGCCGCGCTGATGCGCGTCCAAGCCTCGTCGATGATACGCTTGCGGTCCTCGCCCAGATAGATGGCCGATTCGCATTTCGCGAGCGTCTCGTCACTTGGGAAGATCGCTGGATTTTCGGTGTACTCCGGTCCCATCAAAGCCTTTGCAGCTTTGTTGGGCGTCGCATAGTAGATGTAATCCGCGATTGCCGCACCCGCTTCCGCATCGAGCAGGAAGTTGATCAGTTTATGGGCATTCTCTGGGTGCGGGGCGCCCACCGGAATGGCAAGGGTGTCCTGCCACAGCAACGAGCCTTCCTTCGGCACGACGTAGGAGAGATCGTCGTCTTCCTCCATTACCTGCAACAGATCGCCATTCCACTCGACCGCAATATCGACCTCGCCGGAAAGCAACAGGTCTTGCCCGTTATCTTCGGCGATCACTTTGACCCGCGGCTTCTGCTTGATCATCAAAGCCTCGGCCTCTTTCAATTCCTTCTCACTGGTCGAGTTGAAGGAATAGCCCAGATACTTCAGTGCCATGCCGGTCATCGAACCAGGCTCGGACAGCCATGCAATGGTTCCTGCGTACTTGTCACTGTCAAAAATGTACTGCCAACTGTCGGGGACGCCATCCACGCGGGACTTGCGATAGCCGATACCCATCGTACCCCACATGTAGGGCATGGAGTATTTGCGGCCCGGATCAAAGTCAGAATCCTGGAAGGCCGGGTCCAAGTTGGCGAAGTTCGGAATCAAGGAATGATCCAGCGGCTGGATCATCTCGGCCAGGATCATGCGTTCGGTAAAGTCGTTCGTTGGAACGATCAGGTCATAACCCGGATTGCCACCCTTGAGCTTTGCAAAAAGCTCGTCATTGTCAGCGAAAAGGTCATAGTTAACCTCGATTCCAGTAGCATCCTGGAAATCCGAAATTGTGGTCTCTCCGATGTAGGTGTCCCAGTTGTAGAAATTGACCTTTGCCTCTTCAGCGCTCCAGCCTTTCTTCGGAAGGAACGACAGACCGGCGGCCACAGCACCCGTTCCGGCCAGGAAGGAACGGCGCGACCAGGGGCGTTTGCTGAAATTTTTCATTGTTCACTGTTTCCCTGTCTAGGTTTGAAAGTGCAGCTTTTCTTGCGAGCCGCAAAGCGCGGCTTTATCTATTCAGATCATCTTGCCGAGGGCATTCTTGCTGTCAATCATCTGTTTTCTTTTTCGCCGCTTCGGCTTGGCTCTCAACATAGGTCAGCAGATCGGTTAGATCGTCCAGATCAAAATCGAACGGTGTGACATGGGACGGTGAAAGGCTCGTCGATTCCAGGCCGGGCATACGGACAAAAACAGGATGCGGACGACGAGCGAAAAAGGTTTCGAAGCGGTCGCGCCAGTCAGGTAGCTTGACGAGGCGTGGAAAAGACGGTGTCGAGCCTAGCCCGCCGTATTTGTTGAAGTCTCCGATGACATGACAGCGGGCGCAATGCTGCTCGGCAAGCGCACGTCCACGCGCGCCGTCGCCACTATAGGCCACTGCCTCGTTCTGTAGCGCAGCCAAGCACACTATTACGAGAAAAAGCGGTCGCATCACTCAGACAGCCTAACGCCACCGCACCGCCGGCGACAAGGTTTCAGAGGAATCGTTCAGCCTCGGCTAAGTCTTCGGGCCGGTTGGTATTGAAAAAGGGGTCAAGCTTGCCGGCCGGTGTCGCTTGGGCCTCGAAGGTTACGCGCGCCAATCGGTACCGCGACGTCCAGATATCGACCTTACGCAGTTCTTCTTCCTGCATGGCGCGCCGCAAATCGTCGCGCAGGCGCAAGGGCCAGAGCGCTACGACCGGGTGATCCCGGCCATCACTGACGGCGCAGGCCATTTCGGCGCCCTCTTCACGCAGGCCCTCCATTAAACGCGCCGCCAAGTCCTGGGGCAAAAAGGGCGCATCACAGGGAACACTCAGCAGCCACTCACAGTCCGGCGCAGCTCGGGCCGCCCACTCCATGCCGGTCAAAACGCCGGCAAGCGGTCCAGCGAAACCCTCCACAACATCGGCCACCACCGGCAAACCGTAATTCTGGAACCGGTCCGCTTCACCGTTGGCATTCAAAACCAGACGATCAACCTGTGGCCCAACCCGCTCGATGATATGGCTCAGGATTGTTTTTTTCCCCAACAACCGCAGACATTTGTCGCCGCCGCCCATGCGCCGCGACAGGCCCCCTGCCATAAGAACACCGCAAACGCCCGTTGACTCACCGCTTCCTGGCGAGATTTCAGTCATTATCGGCCTCACGGCTGCCTTTCCTCGCGTGGCGCGGGTCTTCCTCGCCATCCTGCTTGGGGTCGTCGTCAAAGATGATCCGCTCTTGCCCTGCCAGAGCGACGAAGCGCTTACCTTTTGCACGACCGATCAATGTCAGGCCTGCCTGGCGGGCTAGATCGACTCCCCAGGCCGTAAAGCCGGAGCGCGAAACCAGGATTGGAATACCCATCTGGACCGTCTTTATGACCATCTCCGACGTCAGGCGGCCGGTCGTGTAGAAAATCTTATCGTCGGGAGACAATCCCTCCATGAACATATAGCCCGCTATCTTGTCCACTGCGTTATGTCTGCCGACATCCTCCATGTAGACCAGCGGCCGTTCCTCCTCGCAGAGCACGCAACCATGGATCGCGCCCGCTTCGAGATAGAGGCTCGGCGCACCATTGATCTTGCGCGATAGCGCCGCGAGCCACGAGGTCCGCAAACGCGCGTCTTTTGCCAACCGCACGTCTTCAAACTTTTCCATGAGATCGCCGAAAACCGTCCCTTGCGCACAGCCGGAGGTGCGCACCTTTTTCTGCAGCTTCTCCTCGTAATCGGTTTCCCGCTCGGTGCGGACGACGACAACCTCCAGATCTTCGTCATGATCGATCTCGGTAATCCGGTCGTCCGCGCGCAGCATGTTCTGGTTCAGCAAATATCCGACGGCAAGATAATCGACGTGATCGCCGATCGTCATCATGGTGACGATCTCCTGGCGGTTCAGATAAAGCGTCAAGGGCCGTTCCATAACCACCCGTGTCTCAATCGCTTGGCCATCTTGGTCCAAGCCCCTGACGGATTCCGTCAGGCGCGGATCGTCGGGGTTCGGCCGCACCAGAAATTCCCCCAACTCGGCCGCACTGGTGGCCTTCGCCTGACCGCGCCGCAGGCTGCGGACTCCTTTTTCAAGCGGGGTTTCACCTGATGTATGCTGGCGCGTCATTGTGCCGGCGCCTCCTGGTTACCTGATCATGGGCGGATTCGCTGGCCTGAATATGAGCGTCCCGGCGACGCCCTGCAAGTCACTGCGGCATCAGGGACTGGTCCAGGCCTGCGTCAAAAGAAACGCTCGCGCGTCGTTTTTCTTTGTGGCAGCCTGACATTCAACTAGGCGAAAATTGCAAGAGCACGTCCACCATGAAGAGCGCGACCGCTGTCCAACGTCAATCCGCCGCGCGAGCCCCCCTTGCTGCCAAAAGGATCGCCGGCGCTTCGCTGGCGTTGATCCTGGGCCTCGGTCTCCTGACAGTCGGCGGCTTTGCTTCCGGCGACTTGCTGCATGACGCTGCGCATGACGGGCGTCACAGTTTCGCGTTCCCCTGCCACTGACGTCTGACGTGGACTCACTGAAGCTGCTTCGTCCGATACTGTTGACCGCGCTTCCTGCGGGTCTGCTGGCCAGCATTCTTGCCGCGCTGTTCCAGAATGCCTTCGTGGAGCCGCTCATTCTCCAGGCGGAGGCCTTCGAGGTTGCAAACCTCCAGAATCCTAACCCTACTGTCGATTTGGCGCGACTGGCGCTTACCTTCCTGACCACCCTGATCGTCGCTTGCGCCTATGGGCTGCTTTTGACCGCCGCGCTTATGTTTGCCGGCGAAAGAGGCGTGCTCCAAGGCCGGCCGATGGCGAGTGGATTGCTATGGGGCGGCGCAGGGTTCTTTGTCTTCCATCTTGCGCCCGCAATCGGCTTGCCGCCTGAGTTGCCCGGCATGCCTGCCGCCGACCTCGTCGACCGTCAGGTCTGGTGGCTCGGGACCGTCGTTTGCAGCGCCGCGGCTCTGTGGCTCTTGTTCTTGACGCACCGCCCTGTCCTGGCACCCGTCGCCGCCATTCTTCTCGTGCTACCGCACGTGTTGGGTGCGCCGCACCCCAACAATCTTGAAACGGCGGTTCCAGCCGGGTTGGCAGCTGCTTTCACGGCACGTGCTATCGCGGCTTCCCTGCTGCTATGGTTGCCGCTTGGCGCGGCGGTGCTGTGGCTAGCTAAACGTAATGCGTTGCTCGCGACGACGGATGCCGGTTAGCTATGACAAGCGTCTTGGCACGGTGATTCGGACCGATTGCGGCGTCACAGAAAATCACAAGGTCTTAACCCGCAGCAAAATTGGGGTCGTATCGAACACATACGGCTGGTTATGATGCTCGCAATTGGTATGACCAAATAACGCTGGAACACAATCCGGCGGGCAGGGAACGAAAGGCCTTAGAGTTCATGGAAATAGACGGCAAGCAACTGCTGATCTGCAATTGCGAGGGCACGATGCCTTTGGATGGGCGCAAGCTTGGCAAGGCTTGCAAAGCCGTCGGCATTGCAGGCGACGTTGAAATAAACAGCCAGCTTTGCCGCGCCCAAGTGGCCAATTTCGAGACGGCATTGGGCAAGGGAAAGCCTGTCATGGTGGCCTGCACGCAGGAGGCGCCGCTGTTCAACGAAATCGCGAGTGAACGCGCGTTCGAGGGTGAAATCAGTTACTTCAATATACGCGAGCTGGCCGGTTGGTCCGCTCAGGCAGAGCGGGCTGCACCCAAGATCGCGGCACTGGCGGCGGCGGCGGCGGTAGACCCCAAGCCGACCCCCGGCGTCGCTTTCGCGTCGGAAGGCATCTGTCTCGTTTATGGCCATGACGAGAGGGCGCTGGAAGCGGCGGACAAGCTGGCCTCCAGGCTGGACGTCACTGTGTTGTTAACCGGCGATGTAGAAGTCATTCCGCCGCGTACAATGCACTTCCCCATCTTCCGCGGACGCATCACCCAAGCGCGCGGGCACCTGGGTAAGTTTTCCATTAACTTGGACGGTTACGCCGCGGCCGATCCCTCCAGCCGCATGCAGTTACAGTACGGGCCGCCCAAATCGAACGTCTTTACGGAATGCGATTTGATCCTGGATTTGACCGGTGGCACACCGCTCTTTACCGGGCATGAGCGCCGGGACGGCTATCACAGGCCGGACCCCGACAACCCCAGCGCGGTCCTTGAGGCCATTCTGGAACTCTCAGAATCTGTCGGTGAGTTCGAGAAGCCACGCTACGTGCGCTACGACGCAGGAATCTGCGCCCATGGGCGCAGCCGCAAGACCGGCTGCACCCGCTGCCTGGATGTTTGCCCTGCCGGTGCGATCAAGTCGCTGGGCGACATCGTCGAGATCGATGGCCATGTTTGCGCCGGTTGCGGCATGTGCGCGTCGGTCTGTCCCACCGGCGCCGCGACCTACCAGCTTCCGGCGGGCGATAGTCTCTTCATGCGCCTACGCGCCTTGCTGACCGCGTACGATAAAGCCGAGGGACGAGACGCCGTGCTGCTGCTGCACGATGAGCGGTATGGCGGCGAACTGCTGTCGCTCATGAGCCGCGCCGGCCCCGGCCTACCCGCCAATGTTCTGCCATTGGCGATAAACGAGATTACCCAGGTCGGAATTGATTTCCTGACCAGTGCGCTGGCCTTCGGCGCTGAGCAGATCGCGATCCTGGTCGGCCCGGAAAAGTCAGGCGAGCTGGAGGGACTGGCGAGCCAGATCGGCTTGGTGGAAACCGTCATGGAAGGTCTTGGCTATGGCGCCGGACGTGTGACCCTGCTGGACCAGGTCGATCCCGATGCGGTCGCGGAAGCACTCAACGACCTACCTCGCATGAAGAAGGCCCCGGCGGGGTCCTTCTTGCCGATCGGCGGCAAGAGAAGCCGTACGGGCCTCGCCCTGGCACACCTCCATGCGAAGGCCCCCGCACCTGTCGATATCCTGCCGCTACCCAAAGGCGCCCCCTTCGGCACCGTGCAGGTCGACACGAGCGGATGTACGCTCTGCCTTGCCTGCGTCGGCGCCTGTCCGACCGGTGCGCTCTCAGACGATCCGGACCGTCCATTGTTGGCCTTCAACGAAGAAGCCTGTGTGCAGTGCGGCCTATGTAAGAACACCTGTCCAGAGCAGGTTATCGCCCTGGAGCCCAGGTTCAACTTCACGACCGAGGCAAAAAACACCCGCGTTTTGAACGAAGCCGAACCCTTCCATTGCCTGCGCTGCGGCAAGCCGTTTGGTGTCGCACAGTCCGTCGAGCGGATTGCCGACCAACTCGCAGACAAACATCCCATGTTCATGGGCGGTCCGGCGGTCGAACGGATCATGATGTGCGAGGACTGTCGGGTCGTGGTACAATTCGATGCGGCGCAACCACTCGCCAGCGGTGTCAGACCGCGCATACGGACCACTGACGAGGACCTGCGCAACCGCGCTCTTGGCATTGCGGACGAAGAGGATACCTGATGCCGGATTCGACGATCGCCGAGCCTCTCGACAGGCGCTTGCACGCGTTCCGGCCGGATTTGGCCGATGCACGTCTGGAGGGCAAGGTCGCGGCTCCGAAGTTCGTGACCGGAAAACCTGCCCAGCTCGACGCACCGCAAGCCGCGGTCCGCAAAGCGGCCAACGGCGATTCCGAACAGGAAGCCGAACTGCTTTACGGCGATCGCGTTTTGGTCTTCGAGGAAAAAGCTGGATGGGCTTGGATTCAAGGGCAGCGCGACGGCTATGTGGGTTACGTTGAAAGCAAGCTGTTGAGCGATCGGCTTTGGGATCCCACTCATCGGGTCGCAGCGCTTCGCACCCCCCTGTTTGCCGGCCCTGGCCTCAAGACGGCCATTCGCGCCCATCTACACATGGAATCCGCGGTCTGCGTGGAAGAACAGCAAGGCAATTACGGGCAAACACGCGATGGCTGGGTCTATGCACCGCATCTGACCGCCTTCGACCAGACCGAACCGGACTATGTGGCCACGGCGCTCAAGTTTTTAGGAGCCCCCTATGTGTGGGGCGGACGTTCGAGCCTTGGTCTGGATTGCTCCGGACTTGTCCAGATTGCATTGCAGCGCGCCGGGCTCCCCTGCCCGCGCGATAGCGATATGCAAGCCAAAAGCGATCTGCTGGGTGAACAACTTGTCGTTACGTCGGCACCTGAGCGCGGCGACTTGATCTACTGGAAAGGCCATGTCGCGATTGCCCTGAATGCAACAGAGGTCGTAAACGCAACGGCTTCGGGCATGGCGGTGATCGTGGAGCCGTTGGCGGCTATCAACGCGCGGGCTGTGGCAGAAAGTGGTCAGGGTGTCATTGCGATCCGGCGACCGGCGGTCTCGGCAAGGTTGTCGCGCGCTAGTTAGTAAGAGGCGGCGGGCCATTGCCACCGCCGACTTGCGCCTGACACAGAGCTTCGGCCCGTTGTTTGAAAGTGGCCGCCTGGGTTTCGGTAACGACGCCTTCTTCCACCATCTTGTCTATATCGCTGGCGCGCGCCGCCAGACAAATGGCGACAGGATCGTCTGCTGCGCGATGAACCTCATCCGGCGGAAACAGGTCTTCCCAATGAATGACCGCGAGGCTGGCCAAGGCCCCGGCAAGAACGGCCAACGCCATAAGACGCCCTCCCATCCCGTCCAGAAAGCTGTTTGGCCGATGCGTATCCATGATGCTACGTTAGGTTAGATTTTTTCCGCCGCCAAGTACGGTAAGACCGCAAGAACTTTGGGGATGAACCCGGGCTTGCCAAGAGGTAAGGTGAGCACCAGATGCCATTATCATGCCGTGACGGATTGGCTTTGCTTCGCGAGCCCCCGGGCGGTTTGATGTAAGACTGGATGGGAGTTGCACGTATGACCGAGATGATCGATCCCTTCGGGAGGAATGTAAGTTACCTCCGGGTTTCGGTTACGGATCGCTGCGATTTCCGTTGCGTCTACTGCATGTCCGAAGACATGACTTTCCTGCCCAAGAAGGAAATCCTCAGCCTGGAGGAGCTTGACCGTTTGTGCAGCGCCTTTGTTGAAATGGGCGTCAAGAAGCTGCGCATGACGGGTGGCGAGCCCTTGGTTCGCAGGAACATCATGTGGCTGTTTCAACGGTTGGGCCGCCATTTGGAAAGCGGCGCGTTGGAAGAGTTGACCCTCACCACGAACGGTAGTCAGCTCTCCCGTTTTGCCGAGGAACTGCATGCCTGCGGCGTACGACGCATCAACGTGTCGCTGGACACCTTGAACCCGGATAAATTCAAGGCAATCACCCGTTGGGGCAAGTACGACAAGGTGATGGAAGGACTTCAAGCGGCCAAGAACGCGGGCCTCCAGGTCAAGATCAATGCCGTGGCACTCAAGGGCGTCAATGACGACGAACTCGACCATATGGTGGACTGGTGCGGTGGCGAAGGATTCGATCTGACTTTTATCGAAGTCATGCCCATGGGAGATATCGGCGGCGAGACGCGCCTTGATCAGTATCTACCCCTTTCCATGGTCCGTGCGCGTTTGCAGGAGAAGTGGACGTTAGACGAGATCGACTACAAGACCGGCGGACCGGCGCGCTATGTAAAGGTGCGCGAAACGGGCGGGCGCATCGGTTTCATCACACCCATGACTCATAATTTCTGTGAAAGCTGTAACCGGGTTCGCTTGACCTGCACCGGTACGCTTTACATGTGCCTGGGCCAGGAAGATGCCGCCGATCTGCGCGCACCGCTGCGCGAAAGCGATGACGACGGCCCATTGCATGCGGCGATCGCCGAAGCGATTTCCCGCAAACCGAAGGGACATGACTTCATCATAGATCGTCGCCACAAAGGTCCCGCCGTCTCTCGACACATGAGTGTGACCGGAGGTTAAGAAACCTCGGCAATGCACTAAAATACAATAAGAAACTTAATTTGCCGCTCGTACGGCGGATGGGTTGAACTCGACCTTATAGGCGAAGTCACGGCCGTCGCTCGCGACGATCGAGGTGAAGCCCATCATGTAGGCAAGGTCGAAGAAGGTGAAATCCTCCTGGATCGCCTGTTCATTCTGAAAAATCGGCAAGAGACGGGATTGCGAAGTCAATTGAGCGAAATAGGCGCGGGTACGAAAGATCGTATCGAGCAGTCCGTCATGCAAAGCCACGATAATCAAGTGATTGTCCAAGCGACCTTTGGTGAAGACGGCGACCTGTGCCGGATAGGGTGACTCCTGCTGTTGGGCGGAAACACCCGTCACGAAGGCTAGGCGAAGTTTGCGTGAAGCTTCGTTTAGGCGCTGCGCACGAGGCGGATAGACTTCGGACACGGAAGGTTCGGGATAGTAGTAACCAACATAGCGATCCTGGGCCAAAGCGAATCCCGGGATCAGCCATAACGATATCGCCAAGACCAGATAGGACCGAATGGTAACGGCACTCATCACCTGCCTCATCGCTCCCCCCATTATCCAGTGCTCCCATCCTGGTTTTCAGCGCGCCTCGACCCGGCGCAAAAACTCCCCCAGGACACGCTGATATAGTTGATCCTTGAGTATGGCGTCCTCGACACCTTTGTCGAGGTTAGGGTTGTCATTGATCTCTATGACATGCACGCCGGTGCCCGTCTGCTTGATATCCACCCCATAAAGACCGTCACCGATGAGATTGGCGGCCTTGACCCCCAGCTCCACGACTTCGCGCGGCGCGTCCTCGACGGCCATGGTCTTGAACCCCCCTTCTTCGACACGCCCGTCCTTGTAATGATGGACGATCTGCCAGTGTTTGCGGGTCATGAAGTACTGCGAAACAAACAGCGGTTGCTTGCCCAGCACGCCGACCCGCCAGTCGTATTTCGTGTACATGAACTCCTGGGCAAGAATAACGGCGGAACGCTGGAAAAGCTTGCGCGAGACTTCGGTCAACTGCGCGCGATCCTCGGCTTTGAACACCCCTCGCGAAAAAGAGCCGTCGGGTATCTTCAAGACGACTGGATAACCGATCTCTTCCTCGACCCGCAAAAGCTGCGGACGATCCACGATGATCGTACGCGGCGCTGACAGTTTATTGCTCTGAAGCAACTCGGCAAGATAGACCTTGTTCGTACAGCGCAACATGGATTGCGGATCATCGATCACCGGCATGCCTTCGTGGCGGGCTTTCTTCGCAAAGCGGTAAGTGTGATTGTCGATGCTGGTGGTCTCACGAATGAAGAGAGCATCGTACTCCGCCAGGCGCAGATAATCCTTGCGCTGGATCAGGTCCACCGCAAAGCCGATGGAAGGGCCGATCGTTTGGAACCGCTTCAGGGTCGCCGCCGAAGAGGGTGGCAAGGCCTCATTGGGATTCTGCAGGATCGCCAGGCTATAGCGCGGTTGCTGCCGCGCCTTTGGCCGTCGCCACTCAGCCTTGGTATAGCCTTCAAGCGCCGCGAGAAAGAAATCGAACTCCTCGGGACTAAGCTTGGCCGGTGAAAGAGCCTCCAGGCTATCGACGCGCCAGCGCTCCTCCTTGGCGATGGTGACGCGCACCAACGGGCAACGGAAGCGGTCGAAAAGCTCATGTGCGAGGGTTTTGAAGCGAGAATCCTGGACCTGCCCGAAACAAATGACCAGAGAGAATCCGGTCTTGGGTGGCTGCGCCAACTTTTCCAGCGTCGTGCGCAGGATCACATTCACTTCCGGCAGTTCAACGCTGTAGAGCATCTTCCGGGTGAGGTCGATGATAGTACCGACGCTGGGCACGACCTTCTGGCCCCGCGCTTCGGCCAGCAACGATACATAGTACCCCAAGTCCATATAACCCAAGTCACTTGATAAGTTCACAACGCGCATCTGCCGCCCGTTGTAAAGGCCTGGTTGGGTTACGTATTCACGCATCGTGACCGCTTGCCCAGCCCCTGCGGCCCAGTCCTTGTCCTCATTCCTTTCAACCACGATCAAATGGTTCGGCATGGCTAACCTGCGCCTCTAGATGTTGTGTCTGGCGTCGACAACACGATGGCGGCGCTGAGCCTATTCTGGCCGTAGCGAGCCATGCGTTCGAGCTCCTCGCCGCGCACAGCAATGTTAATGGAATCCAAGGGTGTCTTTCCCTCGTCGCGATCGACAAAGGGGTCGTGTAGATAAAACAAACGATCATCGCAGCCCGTTACCACCACCCAATGCGGCATCTTCTCGCCCCACATTCGATAACTGCTGACGAGAACCACGGGTAGGGCGCCACTGTTCAGGAAGCGCCTCAGGTCCTTTGCCGTCAGCCGACGCCGATGCGTTGCGATCTTCGCCGCCTTGGCTTGGTTTCTGAAATCCTCCTGAACCAACTTCATGGCCTGCCGCTTTTTCATACTGCGGACCGATTGCAGGAAAAGGGACCCGGGATCGGTTACGAATATTTCTGGTTTCAATCCGCGCCGCTGCGCTGCCAAGGCAAGACCATAGGGACCACATCCTCCGTGTCCGGAAGTCATGAAGATCAAAGTGGCTTCTCGCCAGAGCCGCAGTTCTTCGGTCGTGCTTGGTTCATAGTCGGGCAAAAATGCCGATAAGGCCATCAACAGACAGGCTGGCCCACAAGTGAATTCCTGCGTCTGCTCGTAGAAGGGAACATGCGGCATGTCCGGCATGGGGCCACCGACCAACCGCTTTTCCATTCGCAGCGCATCAACGTCGTCTTCGTAATAGGCGTTCCAAATACCGATGTCGCGATAACCGGCGCGGTGATAAAGCGCGATTGCTGCGGCATTGTCGCGTCGCACCTCTAATCGGACATAAGCGCAACCCTCGTCACGCGCGGCCTCCTCCACCTCCAACAACAAGCGCGCGCCGAGATTGGCGCCGCGCTGATTGGGGAGAACCGCCAGGGAATAAAGCCGGGACAACGACGAAGTTCCGTGCAGCAGGACCAACGCATATCCCTGCAACTGTCCATCCGGCGACTCGGCTACGCGGAACAAGGCATGCCCCTTGCGCAGCAGATGATGGAAGCTCCGCCGCGATAGCTTGTCGGCACTAAAGCAAGCGTCTTCCAACGCGACGAGTTGCGCCAGATCTTCTGCCTTCGCCGGCCTGATAATTATGCCGCCGGTCGAATCCGAATCAGCGGCCGGTGCTGTCTTTTCTTTGCTGGTTGTACGGCTTCGCATTCTCGGTTCCTGAACCAACGTAACTGAGCGCACTTTGCGCAGCAGATGACGATTCCGTCTTCACGCTTACTATGCATGACAGCCACGACGAATGCACGCGGCTGGCTTGCCGCGGTCGCTTGGTTATACTCTTTGCCAGACAGCCGCCGACGGGGGGCAGTAAGGGAGGGTTTCTTTTGAAGATTGCAATCGTTTCGGCTGACTCCGGGGAAGCAAAGACAGCCGAAAAGCGTTTGAAGCAGCGCTACGGCTGCGCGGCGCCCCAGGATGCTTCTGTGATCGTTGCTCTGGGAGGCGACGGGTTCATGCTGGAAACCGCCCACGCCCACCTCGGCAGCGGCAAGGCCATCTACGGTATGAATCGTGGCACCGTCGGCTTCCTTATGAATGCCTACGATGAAGATAACCTCGAAGAGCGCCTGAGCGCTGCCGAACAGGTAAAACTCAATCCTTTGCGAATGTTGTCCCGCACAGTCGATGGACAGGAGCAGAATGCCCTGGCGATCAACGAGGTTTCGCTCCTGCGACAAAGCAGACAGGCCGCAAAAATACGTATTTCCGTCGACGGAGTGCTGCGCCTGGATGAATTGATATGCGACGGCATACTGCTATCTACGCCCGCCGGGAGCACCGCCTACAACCTCTCCGCCCATGGGCCAATCATTCCCATTGGAACCCCCTTGCTTGCGATGACGCCGATCAGCGCCTTTAGACCGCGCCGGTGGCGCGGCGCATTGCTCCCGCACCGCGCCCGGGTGCGGTTCGATGTTCTTGATGCCCAGAAGCGTCCTGTATCGGCAACGGCGGACTATACCGAGGTCCGCGATGTTGCCTCGGTCGAAGTATACGAAGACCGCGACGTCTCCGTGCCGCTGCTCTTCGACTCCGAGCACAACCTCGAAGAGCGCATTCTGCGGGAACAGTTTCTGCCCTAGCGCGTTGGTGCCCTGAGAATCCTTATCGCCCGTCTGTTTTGTGAATTGACCTTGAGCGCAAAGCCGCGCAAGCATTTCCCGTATAAGGTAGTTCGATCATCGGGGAGGATAAGATGGTTGAAAGAGCGGCCGCAGCCATCGACTTAGAGCGCTTTCCGATTCATGAAAGTCAATCTCAATCCTATCTGGCCCTCCTCGCCGAGGTACGCCAGCAACTTAAAGAAACCGGTTGTGCCCGGCTTAAGTCCTTCGTGAACTCGGCTGCAGCGCGCGCGTTGCAGGATGAAGTCAGCGGCGTCGCAGGACAGGCCTATCGTTCTTACAACAAGGTCAATCCCTACTTCACTGCCGATGACCCCACATTGCCGGCGAGCCACCCCCGCCGCCACTTCGAACGCAGGTCTAACGCCTTCATTCCGGCGGATTCCTTTGGCGCTAACAGCCTTCTCCGTGCCATTTACGAATGGCAGCCGTTTACGGACTTTATCCGATTGGCGCTGGGTGAGAGCGAGGATAGCTTCTTTCAGTATGACGACCCGCTGGCGGACGTAATCGTAAATGCCGTGGACCCCGGAGACGGTTTCCCTTGGCATTTCGATACAAACACCTACACGGTCACACTCGGCATTCAGCCCGGCGAAGGCGGCGGCACCTTCCAATACCATCCCAAGCTGCGCAGCAAGTCAGGTGAAAACTATGATCGCGTAGCCGCCGTGCTGGGTGGCGATCTGTCGGGTGTCCGCTCCCTCACCCTTGGCCCCGGTGATTTGCAGATATTCCTCGGTCGCTACTCCCTGCACCGGGTGACCGCGGTGACCGGTACAACCTCCCGCTATGTTGGAATTTTCTCTTATGCCAACGAACCGCAGATGTGCGGGCGCGTGGAACGGACCCGCCAGCTCTACGGACGGGTCCTGGATATTCACCTGCAACGGGAAGCGCTCCTGCGGGGCGATACCCTGCACGACTAAAAAAGGCGCCCGGCCCTTGTTGGACCGGGCGCCGCCAAAACGCTACCGGGGTCGTAGCGCTTGCTTAAGCCCGACTGGAACAACAGCAGGGAAGGTCAGTTCTTCCAGAAAGGCTTAGAAAGTTCGCGCTCGATGTCAGCGGCGCTGATTCCCATGTCCTTCATCATGCGCTCGTCGAGTTGTGCGAGGTTGTGGCGCTCCTGCGCACGGTACTGCCACAGCAGGAGTTTGTCCCAGGTCGCCGTGAGAAGGGATGCGATGCGCTTGCCGGCGCTCTCACGCCCGACAGAGGTCAGGCGTTCGACATCACTGCAAGTCATGCAAACCGCTCTTTGATCCATGCTCGTCATCTTTTCTCTCCTATTCGGCTTGCCTCAACGTCACCAAGAGATCGATTGAAGCGGATACCAATGGGATAGCCTTCTATCCCTGTTATCATCTATCCGAATATTGCTTCTGGTAGCCTTTGTTCACAAACGATGTTATTTCATCCTCCGGATTAGTTTTTCTCATGTTGCGAGTTGGCTATGGCCCGTCGACTTCCGCCGCTTAATGCCCTTCGCGCCTTTGAGGCAGCAGCCCGCCATCTGTCTTTCACCAAGGCCGCGTCCGAGTTGAACGTCACGCAAGCCGCGGTCAGCCATCAGGTGAAGGCATTGGAGGAGCGCCTCGGCATTCAATTATTCGTAAGAATGAACCGGCAGCTTTTGTTGACGGAGGCAGGACAAGCTTATTTGCCCGCGATCCGCGATGCCTTCGATTTGATTGCTACGGCATCGGAACGATTGGTGTCGCGAGGCGATTCCGGCCCCCTGAAGGTGACCTCTCTGAACTCCTTCGCAGCCAAATGGCTGCTGCCGCGTCTACCGGAATTCCGGAAACAGCATCCTGACATCGACGTTCTCGTCCATGCCTCTGACACCGTTATGGACTATGTGCGTGAGGGCTTTCATTGCGGACTGCGATATGGACTGGGTCGTTATCCGGGAATGACCGTGGATTTTTTGATGGCGGACCGGTGTTTTCCGTTTTGTAGCCCACGGTTAATGGATGGTCCTAATCCTCTAACTAAACTTGAGAATCTGCGCTACCATACCTTATTGAGCGACGATGCCTCGCGGGTACCGGGCATCCCTGATTGGAACGAGTGGTTGTCCGCCGCGGGTGTGGAGGGCGTCGATCCCAGCCACGGGTTGACCTACAACGATTCAGCGATGCTCGTGCAGGCCGCCGTCGAGGGCCAGGGCGTCGCGATGGGGCGGTTATCGCTGGCCGAAGGCGATCTGGCGGCCGGACGGTTGATCAAACCTTTCGACCTGGAACTGCGTTCACAGTATTCCTACTACCTAACGATACCGCCAGGCGCCCTGGACCGGCCAAAGGTGCGCGCCTTTCGCGAATGGGTTATCGAGGAGGCCCGAAAGAGCCCCCTCGGTGCAGAGGCTCAGCCGCGATCGACAAGCGCCTAGATCGCTATCGCTCAAACAAGAAAAAAGCAAACGAGGACCTCCGTGACCAACGATCAACCAAGCAGTATCAAGCCTGCCGTCCGCGAGATGATCGAACGGCTGATTGCTTTCGATACGACAAGTCGCAACTCCAACCTGGAGCTTATTCATTTCGTCCGTGATTACCTGCATACACTGGGCGTGGAATGCGAGATTGTTCACGATTCGGAGGGTAACAAGGCCAACCTTTACGCGACCATTGGTCCCCGCGACCGCGGGGGCGTCGCCCTATCGGGACACACGGACGTGGTGCCGATAGACGGCCAAGTCTGGAGCGTCGACCCCTGGCGTGTCAGCGAAACCGACGGCAAGCTCTTTGGTCGCGGCACCAGCGACATGAAGAGTTTCATCGCCGTGGCCCTGGCCATGGTTCCCCGCTTCCTGGAGAAGCCGCTCACCATGCCGCTTCACCTCTGCCTTTCCTACGACGAGGAGGTTGGTTGCCTGGGTGTGCGCGGCTTGTTGGAGTTCCTGGAAACCCAGCCGATCAAACCGCGCCTGGCAATTATCGGCGAGCCAACCTCCATGCAGGTCGTCACCGCCCATAAAGGCAAGCTCTCCATGGCCTGCCATGTCCATGGAAGCGAGGCTCACTCCTCTTTGGCGCCTTTGGCGGTCAATGCAGTGCAGGAAGCAGCCAAGGTGGTGATGAAGCTGAGTGAGATGGCCGAACGCAAGGCCAATGAAGGGCCGTTCGATACGGCCTACGACATTCCCCATACCACGGTCCATACCGGCGTGATCAGCGGCGGCACCGCACTCAACATCGTTCCCAAGGACTGCCGTTTCGAGTTCGAGTTCCGCAGCTTGCCGCAGGAGGACACTCAAGCCTTGCTGCGCGAGGTAAAAGGATATGCCCACAACGAACTGGAACCTGCCATGCAGGCCCGCGTCTCGGGCACCGGTATCCAGTTTGAGGAGCTCTCCTCCTTTCCCGGTCTGGACACACCGCCAAACGCCGAGGTCGTCGAACTGGCCAAGGCACTGACCGGAGCCAACAGTACGACCAAGGTCGCTTTCGGCACCGAGGCGGGTCTATTCGATCAGATCGGCATATCAGCCGTCGTTTGTGGCCCCGGCTCCATCGAGCAGGCACATAAGCCCGACGAGTTCATCAGCCTGGAACAGGTTGCCGCTTGCCAGCGCTTCATGGAGCGCTTGCTGGAAAGGCTGCAGGCTTGACTGGCGCGCCATTCTTGCCGACGGCACAAAAAATCAACGCCGTCGTTTTCGATCTTGGCAACGTGCTCATCCCCTGGGATCCGAGCCGGCTTTACCGGAAGATTTTTCCCAGCCCGGAAAAAGTCGACTGGTTCCTGCGGGAAGTCTGCAACGATGCCTGGAACTTGGAGATCGACCGGGGATGGCCCTTTAGCGAGGCCATCGCCGAGGCGATTTCCCGGCACCCGGATGAGCGCGAAGCCATCATCGCCTGGCAAAGCCGCTGGGCAGAGATGCTGGGTGAAGCAGACCCCGATGCGGTCAACCTGCTTCGGGACCTAAAACTGGCAGGCATGCCGCTCTATGTGCTTAGCAACTGGTCGGCGGAGACTTTTCCACTGGCCGAGGCGCTATACCCTTTCCTCGCCTGGTTCGACGGTTTGGTGATTTCAGGCCGCGAGAATGTCGTCAAGCCGGAGCCGGAAATCTACCGGCGTCTTATACAGCGCTGTGCCTGCCCCGCGTCGGAAATCCTGTTCATTGATGACCGTGAGCGAAACGTCGCCGCGGCACGGGATTTGGGTATCACCGCCTTGCTCTATCTTGGGCCGGACCGCTTGCGGAATGACTTGCTTGGGCTTGGTCTGCCCGTTGGCCCACATCAAGCGAAGGAGCGCCTGTGAGCGACCCGGCCATCCAGAAAAAGCCAACCCTCAAACGCGTGATCATCGCTTTGGTGTTGGGTACCGGCGGCGGGTGGGCGGCGCAGATGTTGCACTTGCCGCTGGCCTGGATGATCGGGGCTATGCTGACCGTCACCGTGGCCGCCACTGCCGGGCTTCCAGTCGCCATCCATCCGCTGTTGCGCCAGATCATGGTAGCGGTACTGGGTGTCTTGCTGGGGTCGTCCTTTTCCCCGGAACTGCTCGACCACTTGGCCGACTGGAGTATGACGCTCACCGCCCTGGCCGCTTATTGTGCGATTGGTGGCGGCTTGAGCTATCTCTATTTCCGCTTCGTCGCCAAGTACGACCCGGTGACCGCCTATTTCGCCGGTATGCCCGGCGGCTTGACCGAGATGATCCTGGTCGGTAGTTCGCTGGGTGGCGACGCGCGGCAAATATCCCTGACGCACGCTTCGCGCATTCTGATCGTTATCATGACCCTGCCCTTTGCCTTCCAAATTCTGGAGGGTTACGAGCCTGCCGCCAGACCGCCGCCAGGACCGCCGCTGCTTGAATTGCTCGGCAGCGACGTCGCCATTTTGGTTGCCTGCGGCATTGTTGGCTTCCTGTGCGCCAGGGCGCTCCGTATTCCGGCCGCCGGGTTGGTTGGCCCCATGGCGCTTTCGGCAATCGCCCACTTGAGCGGTTGGACAGCAGCAAAGCCGCCCTTTGAACTGATTGCCGCCGCGCAGGTGGTCGTCGGCAGCGCCATCGGTGCACGCTTTGCCGGCGTCAGCCTAGCGCTGATACGACGCGCGCTCTTCTACTCGCTAGGCGGCACGGCGATCTTGGTTGCGGTCACACTGGTCTTCGCCTTCACGCTGACGCTTGTCACCGGCATCCGCCCGGACGCGCTCGTCCTGGCCTTCTCCCCCGGTGGCCTGGCCGAAATGAGCCTCATCGCCCTGGCGCTGTCTATGGATGCAGCCTTCGTCGCAACGCACCACATCATCCGCATTTTCTTGATCGTGGTGATGGCGCCCATGGCCTTCAGGCTGCTCAACCCCAACCTTAAGGTGACCGAAAAGAGCGGCCTCTAGCTGAACTTGGCCGATAAGCCGCCATCGACGATCAATTCCGTCCCCGTGATGTATTTCGCATCATCGGAAGCCAGGAACAGCGCCGCGTTAGCTACGTCCCAGGCGTCGCCCATGTGGCCCATTGGGCACTGCGCGTCGCGCGCTTCTATCATCTTATCGACGCTGCCTTCGCCATAGTGGCCCTTTAGCGGCTCGACAATCATCGGCGTATTCATCAAGCCCGGCAGGATGGCGTTCGCGCGGATGCCCTTGGGGGCATACTGCAGGGCGATGCCCCGGGTAAAGGGAATGATGGCTCCCTTGCTGGTGTAATAGGTGATGTAGGGTACGCCGGTGTAGCGGATTCCGGCCACCGAAGAGATGTTGACGATCGCCCCCTTGCCCTGTGCTTCCATGATCGGCAGCACGTGCTTGCACGTCAGGAAGAAGGATTTGAGGTTGATATCCATCACCCGGTCCCAATCTTCGACGGGCAATTCAACCGGCCCACGCGTGTCCAGGATACCAACGTTGTTGTGCAGCACATCGACGCGGCCGTAGACCTCCTTGGCGCGCTTCACAAGCGCTTCGACCTGATCGGGCTTGGAGACATCGGCGGCATGGGCCGTCGCCTCTCCACCCTCGCCGCGAATGATCTCGACGGTTTCCTCCGCCGCCTCGGCCCGCAGGTCGACGCAGAAGACCTTGCCGCCCTCGCGGGCATAGAGCGCGGCGGCGGCCTTGCCGTTGCCCCAGCCCGGTCCGCTGGACCCCGCCCCGATCACCAGACAGACCCTGTCCCGCATCCTCTCGCCCATGCCAGAATTCCTCCCTGTTTGTACGGTTGAATGACGCTGACCCAAGTCTAACCCGGAGCCATCGGCCAAGCCCATAGGCTAAGACGGCACAGGGGCGACAGGGGGGCGACATGGGGGCGACATGCGTTCTATGACCGGGAAGCGCACCTCAGGGCTTGCAGGAATCGCAATGAACAACGAAAGTACGGCCCGCGGCGGTAATAGCACGGCCCCTTGGCGGAACCGGTAGACGCAGCAGACTTAAAATCTGCGACCCGTAAGGGTGTGGGAGTTCGAGTCTCCCAGGGGCCACCACGCACCCTTTCAAGCTCCGCCCAACAGCCCGCAAACTCCCGGATTCTGGAATCTTCTTGGCGTAAAACCGCCGTTCAGCCATGATGTGTAAAATTTAACGATAAAAACCGTAGGACAATCGGGAGTTGTTCGCATGCTCAAGCGCGTGACCTTTGAGCCCGGCGCGGTACTTTGCAGGGAAGGTGAGCCAGCCGATGTCGCCTATTTTCTGGAGCGCGGAGAGGTCGACCTGACCGCGTTTGGCGACACGCATAAGATCTTCTCGGGTGATGTCTGCGGCGAAGCGGCGTTGCTCGGCTCCTCCTATCACGCCACCGCCGTTGCGGTGTCCGAGGTGGAAGCCCTGAGCGCCAGTCGCGAGGACCTGTTGCAGATTATCTATACCGACCCGCAGAAGGCCGAGCTTTTCTTCGACTGCGTGATCCGCAAGGTGGCGGCGCTTTACCGTACCCTGGACCGTTTGAAGAACGAACAGACCCAGCCCGCTGCACAAGAGGATCGCCTCGTCGGCTAGCGGCGCCAACCGGACTTGCAAAAGGGAAAGTATCTGACCGAAACTGCGATCGAGCGTTTCGGGTCGGCTGAGGCCGTCCTTCCCAGTTTCAATCTCCTAGCGCGACAGGGATGGCCGTCCGGCAATGGCTGCAGGCGATAAGACACTTCCCCGTATCACGAACCGCCAGGCCCGGCGTTTGCTGCTGGCCGCCCAGGGACTGATGGAACACCCTGGCCGAAAACTCGACCAACCCGGACTGCTGGCTTTGATCAAGCAGATCGGCTTCGTCCAGGTCGATTCCATCAACACGGTCGAACGGGCACATCACCAAATTCTCTTTGCCCGCAATCAAACCTATCGCCAGAAGCAATTGACCCGCCTGCTGGAACGCGACCGGGCCCTGTTCGAGAACTGGACCCACGACGCTTCCATTATCCCCAGCGCGTTTTATCCCTTCTGGCAACGTCGCTTCGAGCGCGAGAGCGAGGCTCTGGCCGCACGCTGGCGCAAGTGGCGGCGCGAGGGTTTCGAGTATTACCTGGAACACGTCTTGCAACGGGTCACCGATGAGGGTCCGTTGATGGCCCGCGATTTCGGCGAGGAAGGCAACAAACCAAAGGGCGGATGGTGGGACTGGCATCCGGAGAAAACCGCCCTGGAGTACCTCTGGCGCACGGGACAACTGGCGGTGGCGCGGCGCGAGGGTTTTCAGAAGGTCTACGACCTACCGGAGCGCGTCGTCCCGCCCGAGCACCTCCAACCCCCGCCCGATCCGGCGGCTTTTACCGACTGGAAATGCCGCAGCGCCCTGCAACGCCTGCACTTTGGCACTTCCGGCGAGATCGCCGCCTTCTGGGGGGCCCTCGCGGCCGACGAGGCGGCGCGCTGGTGCAAGAAAGCTCTGGCCAAAGGTGAGTTGGTGCAAGTTGAGGTCGAAGGAACGGACGGAGGAAAACCCAGGGTCTGCCTGGCCTTCCCGGATCTGTTGGACAGCCTGGACGGTTTGGCGGATCCGCCGGCACGCCTCCGGGTGCTCAGCCCCTTCGATCCGCTGATCCGTGACCGTCAGCGCCTGGAGCGAGTCTTCGGCTTCACCTACCGGATCGAGGTATTCGTGCCGGCGGCAAAACGGCAATACGGCTACTACGTTTTCCCCTTGCTGGAAGGCGAACGGATGGTTGGGCGCATCGACATGAAGCATGATCGGGCGACCGGCACCCTGGGTGTAAAGGCCGTCTGGTGGGAAGCCGGGATCAAGCCAAGCAAGGGCCGTGTTGGAGCGCTTGAAGCGGAACTGGAGCGCCAGCGCCGTTTCACCAAGGCCGAGCGGGTGAATTTTGACGATGGCTGGCAGCGCTGAAATTGAGTCCTTGACCTTCCACCTACTGGAACCCTTATCTAGATGGTTATGAAACGGTTCGTCAGTCTCTTCACAGCTTTTCTGATCGTTGCACCCCTGCTGGTGCAAACGGCGGGAACTGGTTTGCTCAACCTGAGCCCGACGGCATCGGGCAAGGGACTGGCGGTCACAGCAACGATGGACCACACCGCGCATTTGGCAGCCGCAGAGCCCACGACCACGGAAACGACCAGCCCAAGCGAGGGACAGCCACAGCGCCATCATCCGTCTCACGGTGGGCTCTGCGCTCTGTTTTGTGCAAATCCGATGGCGCAGTCCTTGCCTGAATTAAGCGTCGCGGCATTATTTGCAACCCTGCAGAAATGGCGGACTCCGCCACTGTTGTCCCCGTGGCGCGGCTTCGCCGAGATTTCACCACCACCTCCCCGACGGGCTTAGGCCGACAAAAAGTCGGTCTTAATGACAAGGCATTTGCCGCGTACTCTCGGAAGTTCTTGAGAATTCTCGGCGCGTTCTTAGCCCAATCAGTTCGGGAACAAGACCATGACAAACAAACTCAACCTACGACCGGCGAGGGCTTTAGCCCTGGCGCTTGGTCTGACGGCATTGCTGAACGACGCTACCGCGGCCAATGCCGCGCCCTACGAGTTGACGATTGACCCCGTAACGGTAACCAGCGGAGGCGAGTCACGTGCGGCCATTGGCTACAACGGCCAAATTCCAGGACCAACGCTTTACCTGAAGGAAGGTGACGAAGCCGTAATCGCCGTTACCAACAACCTCGATGAAAGCTCATCCGTCCACTGGCATGGCATCATCTTACCGTCCGATCAGGACGGCGTTCCAGGGATCAGCTTCCCGGGAATCGCGCCGGGTGAGACCTTCACTTATCGCTTCCCGGTAAAACAGAGCGGCACCTACTGGTTTCATAGCCATTCGGGGCTTCAAGAGCAGGAGGGAGCCTACGGTTCAATCGTCATCGAACCGAAGACTCCAGACCCCTTCCATTACGATCGGGACTATGTGGTCGTCCTTTCCGATCGTCATCCGGACAAGGCGACAACAATTCTCTCAAACTTGAAGAAGTCGGCCGATTACTACAACCGTCAGCAAAGAACCCTTCTGGACTTCTTGAAGGACAGCAGAGAGAAAGGCACCGCAGCCACGCTTGCGGATCGGCTTGCCTGGG
This sequence comes from Limibacillus halophilus, assembly GCF_014191775.1. Lineage (NCBI taxonomy): Bacteria > Pseudomonadati > Pseudomonadota > Alphaproteobacteria > Rhodospirillales > Rhodovibrionaceae > Limibacillus > Limibacillus halophilus. The sequence goes on from NZ_JACHXA010000003.1 coordinate 273,800, forward strand.
GTGAGATGCGGATGACACCCACCGACATTGCCGACGTCCAGGGGTACGATCTCCTAATCAATGGCCAGACAGCGGAGCAGAACTGGACGGCTGATTTCAACCCCGGGGAGCGTCTTCGTCTACGCCTCATCAATGCTTCGGCTATGACTTACTTCGATGTGCGTATACCCGGCCTCCAGATGACTGTCGTCCAGGCGGATGGCAACAATGTGGAGCCGGTAACGGTGGATGAACTCCGTATCGCAGTCGCTGAAACCTACGATGTGTTGGTCGAACCGAAAGAGGAAACAGCCTACAGCCTTCTTGCCGAATCCATGTCACGCAGCGGCATGACACGCGCGACACTCGCAGCCGGTGGTAGCAGCAGCAGCACTGTTCCGGAAGGTCGCGAACCGCCGCTCCTAACCATGGCGGACATGGGCATGAGTATAGACCACGGCGGCATGATGCAGCATGGGACGGCGCCCAAGAGTGACGACGGCGCCATGAAAATGGACCACGGCGGCATGATGCAGCATGGGATGGCGCCCAATAGCGACGACGGCGCCATGAAAATGAACCACGGCAGCATGATGCAGCATGGGATGGCGCCCAAAAGCGACGGCGGCGCCATGAAAATGGACCACGGCGGCATGATGCAGCATGGGATGGCACCCAAAAGCGACGACGGCGCCATGAAAATGGACCACGGCGGCATGATGCAGCATGGGACGGCGCCCAAGAGTAACGGCGGCACCTTGAAAATGGATCACGGCAGCATGATGCAGCATGGGATGGCGCCCAAAAGCGACGACGGCGCCATGAAAATGGATCACGGCGGCATGATGCAGCATGGGATGGCGCCCAAGAGTGACGGCAGCACCATGAAAATGGATCACGGCGGCATGATGAAGCATGGAGCGTTGCCGGAAGCCTCCGTCTCTGCTGAGGTCGATCCGTTCTATGCGCCCGGCAGTGGCCTGGTACCGACAACGTTTGTCGAAGGCGGAAGGTTCCTGTCCTATGCGGATTTAAAGGCTGTGACGCCGCTCTATGAAAAACGCGAGCCTGTCAGGGAGATCGAAATTAGATTGACCGGCAACATGGAGCGCTACTTCTGGTCCATGAACGGCGTCAAGTACTCCGACGCGGACCCCATCAGACTGCAGTACGGCGAGCGGGTCAGGTTCAAGTTCGTAAACGAAACGATGATGACGCATCCAATGCATCTGCACGGCATGTGGATGATACTTGATAGTGGTAAAGGCGCCCAGAACCCGGCAAAGCATACGATCAGCATTGCGCCGGGCACCACGGTCTATGCAGAGACCGAGGTAGACGCCCCCGGACAATGGGCGTTTCACTGCCACCTGCTCTACCACATGGCCACCGGCATGTTTAACAAGGTCATCGTCGAAGGCGGGCCGCAAGCAGCGCTGCCTGGCGGGGAGGTAAAAGGATGACCCGCTTCATGAACCAACTAAGGATACTGGCAATCACAGCCTTTATCCTGGGCATCCCATCGATCGTTTGGGCCGCAGAAATGGATGCGGGAATTTTCACAGCCATCGATATCGAAGTCCTTGAGTATCGGGTTCAAGAGGGCAAGGACCTAGCCGTCTGGGAGGGAGAGTTCCGTGCAGGCGACGACGACAACAAGGCCGTCCTACGCAGCGAAGGCGAGTACATCGTTAATGGTGACCACGTTGACTCCGCGGAATTTCAACTGCTCTACCGTCGCCTCATCAGTGATTTTTACGATCTGCAAGCCGGTGCTCGTTTCGACTTGGAACCGAACCCGACCCGAGCCTACGCGGTGCTTGGGATTACCGGTTTGGCGCCGCAATGGATAGAACTGGAGGCAAACCTGTTCCTCAATGATAAAGGGGATTTGTCAGCCCGCGTCGAAGCCGACACCGACTTCCTGTTGACCCAGAGGTTGATCCTGCAACCCAAGGCCGAGATCAATTTTGCCTTTTCCGACGACGAGCCTACCGGGACCGGGACCGGCTTCACGACTCTGGAAACCGGTCTTCGACTGCGTTACGAGGTTTCCCGGGAGGTGGCGCCCTACATCGGCGTAAACTGGGAACGCAAGTTCGGAAATACCGAAGATTTAGCCCGGGAAGACGGCGAAGAGTACGACTCCTTTGCCATCGTCGCCGGCGTCAAACTGCTGTTCTGAGAAACCACGACCGGGGCGGCTTAGCGCCGCCCCGGAAACGCTCATCGGGCTCTTTCACCATTTCGCGCAACGGCGCTGAACTTCGCGGTACTCGCGGGGTAAGTCGACCTTCTGCTGGGTCGTCGTCATGGATTCTTCCAAGCGCTTGAAAATCGGCATGACCAGGGCGCGCAGCTGGTTGAGGCTGTCCGCCTTGGCCGCATCGGCGTCTTTGGCATATCTAGGTTCGGTGGGGCGCGGCAGGTTCAGGGAACTAAGCGACTTGTGGAAACGATCCCTGTATTGGCGAATGTGCGTTTGGGCCACCTGCACGTGTTTTGCCTCGTGCTGCAGGATGGCCCGGTAGTTGCAACTTCTTTCAGAGTACTCCTTGGCCACATAGATGACGGGGGTCTCGTAGGCAACCGTCAGTACAACCCGGTTCAGCCAAAAACAAATGCCCTCCCCTTGCGGGTAGTACTTGATCTGCTGTTCCAGCGTCAGCGTGACACCGTGCTGGTGCAGTCCCTGAATAGAACCGGAGAGATCGCCCGATATAATGCCCAGGGCCGCACGGTCCTTGGAGTGATCGATCCTGGCTTTGGGAATTTCGGATTCGACCCTGATATCATATTGCTCACCCGGTATCGCTTTACAAGATGCCGCCTGCGCAGCGTCGGCGCTGAACAGCGCGGACACGCCCGCTGCGGCCACCAGGGTCAGCGACTTGATATATACGTTCCTCATGTCCTGAATTGTGGCACTGGGGCTCTTCTGCTGCACCCGCAAAGTCTCCGACGGGTCGCAAAAGGCCACAGCTTCAGATCTCCGCCCATTGGCGGACCAAGTTGCCGTAGACCTTCTCCAATCGAATCGCCTCCGGGTGCTCCTTTCCCTGCGGCGTGCTACGAATGAAGAAACTGATGGCCAGACCGATATCAAGGAGAGCCTGACGCTGTTCCGGCGACCGAACCAGTGACTGCAACCAAAGGATCGCGACCCGCCGCTCACCCCGTTGCACGGGATTGACCCTGTGCAGCACCGTCGTCGGATATAGCACGATGGATCCCTTGGGAAGCTTCACGGTTTCCGGTCGAATATCGGTATTGAGCACCAGTTCGCCGCCGTCATAATCAGTCGGATCATTGAGGAAGATCGTTGCTGAAAGGTCCGCACGGAACCTCTCTGGCCCGCTCATCAGCGTGTTGTCACTGTGATCGTGGTAGAAGGCCCCCTCGCCATAAAGCGAAAACAAGATGTTGCCTATGAACTTGGGTTGAGTGATCAACCTGATATCGTTGTTGCGCTCCAGGGCTGCCCGTACGATTTCGTCGAGGCCCTTGCGTTCCGGACTGGAAACAGTCACTTCACGGTTGTTTTTTCGTTGGATGTTTGCCTTGCCAGCCGTCCTACCTCCGTCGGAGAGTGGCGCCTTCTCGATCCGGCGATTGATATCCGCCACTTCCTCGGCTGTAAGGATGTTGGGCAGGGTAAAGATCATCAGGACTTCCTTCCATTGTCGCCTCCATGTGGTCACACACCAAAAATTCGCTGGAAAATCACGTCCACATTCTTGGTGTGATACCCCATGTCGAAACAGGTCTCCAAGTCAGCTTCAGCGATATGCGCGATCACTTCCGCGTCAGTCTTCAGCTCTTCCAAGAAGTCCTTACCCTCGGTCCAGACTTTCATCGCATTGCGTTGGACGGCGCTGTAGGCCGCCTCTCGGCTCATTCCGGCTTGCGTCAGGCCTAATAGAACGCGCTGCGAATGGACTAAACCGCCCAGCATATCCAAGTTGCGCTTCATGTTGTCAGGATAGACAAGCAGCTTCTCAACGACGCCAGCCAAGCGGTTCAAAGCAAAATCCAGCGTGACCGTCGCATCAGGTCCGAACATGCGCTCAACCGACGAATGGGAAATATCGCGCTCGTGCCACAAGGTCACGTTCTCCAGCGCCGGAACCACGGCGGCTCGTACCACGCGGGCAAGACCCGTCAGGTTCTCCGTCAGGACCGGATTGCGCTTGTGGGGCATCGCCGAGGAGCCTTTCTGACCAGGCGAAAAATATTCCTCGGCCTCGTAGACTTCACTGCGCTGCAAGTGTCTGATTTCGGTCGCGAGATTCTCAAGGGAAGCGGCTACGACCCCCAAGGTCGCGAAAAAGTAGGCATGGCGGTCCCGTGGGATGACCTGCGTCGAGTGCGGTTCGATGGTCAACCCCATTTTCTCGGCAACATGCTGTTCGACCGAAGGGTCAATGTTGGCGAAGGTTCCAACCGCACCCGAAATCGCACAAGTGGCGATCTCATCACGGGCTCGGGCAAGGCGTTCGCGGTTACGGGCAAAGGCTGCATAATGCCCGGCAAGCTTCAAACCGAACGTCGTGGGCTCGGCGTGGATACCGTGTGAACGCCCCAGACAGATCGTATCCTTGAATTCGAAGGCCCGCGTCTTCAAGGCTGCCAGGACCCGATCCAGGTCGGCCAGCAACAGGTCCGCCGCCTGTTTCAACTGAACGGCAAGACAGGTATCCAACACATCCGATGACGTCATGCCCTGATGCACAAAGCGGGCCTCGGGTCCCACGTGCTCGGCTAGGTTGGTGAGAAAGGCGATGACATCGTGTTTTGTCTCGCGCTCGATCTCGTCAATTCGCTCTATATCCCAAGCACCCCGCTCCCAAACCGCCTTTGCCGCCGCTTCGGGAATGACGCCCAACTTGGCCTGCGCATCGCAAGCATGGGCCTCGATTTCAAACCAAATGCGGAATTTGTTTTCCGGCTCCCAGATGCGTGTCATCTCGGGTCGGGAATAACGGGGGATCATGGGCGTCTCACTCCGGAAGCAGGGTTGGCGGGAATCACTGTGCCAAGAACAGTGCCGCCTAAAAAGCAAGGCAAGGCCCCCATGTGTCAAGCCCCGATCCGTGGCTGCGCGGCGCGACTTTGACCGCGCGCATAAACTTCGCACCAGTCAGAACAGGCCCAGGCTTTTGAGGCTGGTGTGGCCGCCCTTACCGATAATGAGGTGGTCGTGCACTTCGATCCCTAGCTTTCCCGCAGCCTCAACGATCTCACGGGTGATCGCGATATCCTGTTTGGAGGGGGTCGGGTCGCCGGAAGGGTGGTTATGAATCAAAATGATCGAGGATGCTCCCAGGTCAAGCGCCCGCTTGATGACTTCGCGAGGATAAACAGGCGTATGATCGACGGTGCCGCGCTGCTGCTCTTCGTCGCTGATCAGACGGTTCTTGCGGTCCAGGAACAGCAGGTGAAAGCGTTCAACCTTCTCCTCGGCCAACATGATGCGCGCGTAGTTCAGCACCTTGTTCCAGGACGACAGCACCGGGCGCTCGCGAATCTCCTCCCGCGCCAGACGCAAGGCTGCTTCCTGTACGATCTTGAGGGCAACCACCGATGCCTCGCCGAGACCGGGAAGGCGCGCCAAGTCCTCGGCCGGTGCCGACAGCAGCGCCGACAGCGAGCCGAAGCGGCGCAGCAGGTCCTTGGCCAACGGCTTGACGTCACCGCGCGGCCGTGCGCCGAACAGCAACAATTCAATGACTTCATAGTCCGACAGCGCGCTGCCGCCACGTAGCAAAAAGCGCTCCCGCAGTCGCTGGCGATGTCCGAAATAGTGAGGCGGCTCTCTTAGTTCTTTTTCTGCCACCGCCGCAGACCCCCCTGGTGCAAAAGCTCCCCCTATCCGTATGGCGGCTTATGCCACCCTTTCGGCGAAAGCGTGAAAATCTCGAATCCGTCCGCCGTTACGCCGATGGAATGTTCAAATTGAGCGGACAGCTTGCGGTCGCGCGTCACCGCCGTCCAGCCGTCATCCAGCACTTTTACGTCATAGCGTCCGGCGTTGATCATCGGCTCGATGGTGAAAAACATGCCTTCGGTCAAAGACATCCCCTGGCCTCGGCGTCCGTAGTGAAGAACCGAGGGCGCAGTGTGAAACACTCTTCCCAGGCCATGGCCGCAGAAATCGCGCACGACCGAGAAGCGGTTTGCCTCGGCATAGCTTTGAATCGCATGGCCAATGTCGCCGAGAGTTGCCCCCGGTCGCACAACTTCTATGCCTTTCATCATGCAGTCGTAGGTGACATCGATCAGCTTGCGGGCTTTGACGCTGGGTTTGCCAACAAAGAACATGCGGCTGGTATCGCCGTACCAGCCGTCCAGGATCACGGTGACGTCGATGTTGAGGACATCGCCGTCCAGCAGCACTTTCCGGTCGCTAGGGATACCGTGGCAAACGACATGATTGACCGAGGTGCAGATCGATTTGGGAAACCCCTTGTAGTTTAGGGGGGCGGGGACGGCGTTATGCGCAACGATAAAATCATGGCACAGCCGATCCAGATCTTCGGTCGTCACACCGGGACCAACATGCGGTGTAATAAAATCCAGCGTTTCCGCCGCCAAAAGGCCCGCCGCCCGCATGCCCGCATACCCAGCCTCGCCGTAGAGGGACACCCGCCCCTCCGGCGTGGTTAATTCCTTGATCATCGCGCTTTCGTTCATCCGCAAGCCGTTCCGTTCCTTGAAATCCTAAAACCCACCTAGCCGGCCCGCGTTCAACAAGGACGCGGATGCGCTTCTTAGATATGTACCCGCAAGCCGTGATCCAGGACGATTTTTTCCTGATCCAGTTTACAGCAATAGGCGAAGGCTTCCACACCGCTCCGTCGGGCCATCCGAAAAGCCTCCGCATAGGCTGGATCTATGTCCTCTGCCAGTCCCACAAGACTGCAATCGCTTCGCTGTACCAAAAACAACATCACCGCGCGATACCCGTTCTGCGCCATTGACGCCAAAGCCTCTAAATGCTTGCGTCCGCGCACCGTCACGGCATCGGGAAACTCCGCTCGTTCCTTGGCGCGACACAGTGTGACGGATTTGACCTCCAAATAGCAGTCGGCAAAGCCTTCCCCCTGCAGAAGAAAGTCAATGCGGCTATTGTCGGCATAACGCACCTCAGCCTGATGCGACCGGTAGCCCTTTAGTTCCGTAATCGCACCTTGGACAAGCGCTTCTCCGACGATTCGGTTGGCGTGGCCAGTGTTGATTCCTACCAAACCGCTGGGCAACTCTGTCATCTCCCAACTCAGGGGAAGTTTGCGTTTTGGGTTGCTTGACCGTGAAAGCCAGACCCGCGCGCCCGGGTCGGCCAACCCGGTCATTGCGCCGGGATTTGCGCAGTGCACGGTCGTTTCGCTACCATCGGGCAAAATAACATCTGCGAGAAATCGCTTGTAGCGCTTTACCAGGGTAGCGGGTATCAGGGGCTGCGACAGGTTCATGACGCGGGCAGCTTGCGCGAACGAGGTTGCCTTCCGCAAGAACCTTCGGTTTCACGCGCTCTTGTTTCGCTGCGGTCTTGAAAGATTCGTTAAAGAGGAACAGGTTAGTCTAATAAGCTTATTGGTTGTCTGGAGCGTTATATGCAGTCGGTTTCAACGTCTATTTGTTTCAGCGTCATGGCCTTGCTGCTGCTGGCTGCCTGCGCGGACAGCCCCCGCCAGGAAGAAGCGACTCCGGCCGGGACCACCGCGCCCGACACCACCGAAAGCACTGACACGACCAAGAACGCCGCCACCGGGTCTGAACCCTTGGTCATTACTCCCGAGCCTCAGGACGCAAAGCGTCAGCAGGCTATTGAGTCCTGCTACCTCTACGCCGACGCGCAGGTACGCTCGTCCCAACGGATCGATCAGGATATCAATCAGCGCAACAGCACCATGGGTTTTGGCGGCGGCTATCAGTCCTTCAAAGATCAAGTCGACCCATACGCCTACAAGCAACAGCGCCAGTCTCTGTTCCAAAGCTGCATGAATTCTCAAGGCTACGGCAAGTCCGAGTAGTCTGAACGAGTATGGGTTCGCTCATCCGGGATTGGTAAAACAACATGACGAGAGACGAGGACGTAAAGGCCGCGTTGCTGATCATCGGCAATGAAATCCTGTCGGGGCGGACCAAGGATGCCAACCTCTCTTACATCGGCGAGCGCTTGAACACGCTGGGTATTCGTTTGGCCGAAGTCCGTGTTGTGGCGGACGACGAGGTGGATATTGTCGAGGCATTGAATGCGCTGCGCGCGCGGTACAGCTATGTCTTTACGACCGGCGGTATCGGGCCGACGCATGACGACATAACGGCCGGATGCATCGCAAAGGCCTTTGGATTGCCGCTGATCGAGAACCCGCAGGCCCGCGCGCTTTTAGAAGCACACTACGAACCGGGGCAGCTCAATGCCGCGCGCCTGCGTATGGCGCGAACCCCGGAAGGGGCGGAACTCATAGAGAACCCCGTCAGCACCGCGCCGGGCTTCAGAGTTGAAAACGTTTATGTGATGGCCGGCGTTCCCCGCATCATGCAAGCCATGTTCGAGAGCGTCGCACCCACACTGGTAGGCGGCAAACCATTGCTGTCTCGCACCGTCGTCTGCGACCTCCCCGAAGGTCGCGTCGCCGAGGGGCTCGCAAGAATCCAAAGCCATTTCCCGGAAGTGCAGATTGGCAGCTATCCGTCATTCCGTGCGGGCAACTATGGCACCAATTTGGTCTTGCGGGACACCGACGACGAGCGGCTCTCCGCCGCCGCAGCCGAGGTTTTCAAACTCGTCGCCGACCTCGGTGGCAATCCAATGAACGATCCGCACTGACGAAGTCGCTGGATTTGTTGATTCAGAAAAGAAAAGCGCCGCCTGAAGGACGACAGACGGCGCTTTTTTCTAATGGTGCTGACGGTTGTTTCGACTCTATTCGGTCATGACCTGCTGTTTGGCGACACCCAGTATCTCTTCCAGCTTCACCCGCAGGCGATGCTCAGACATTTCGATACCTTTGGCAGCGAAATCGCCCATTACCTTGCGGACCAGATCCGCATCGCCCGGCTCTTCCATGTCCGAGGCCACAACCTCACGCGCATAGGCGTTTGCCTCATCGCCGGTCAGACCAAGCAGTTCCGCCGCCCAAAGGCCAAGCAACTTGTTGCGGCGCATCTCAACCTTGAACTGTAGTTCCTGATCGTGCTTGTACTTGTCTTCGAAAACCTTCTCGCGTTGATCAAAGGTGGTCATGGCGTCATGCACTCCGAATTGGGTTTATGGCTTTGGATGTAGCTTATAGCGCCTTCGGTGCCCATTTGTGAACCTTGGCTTGCAGGGTCTTAAGCGAATAATGTCGTTGACGAGGGCGAAAGGGCCTTTATGTGTACGCTCGTAATTCTAAGACGACCGGGGACCGATTGGCCCCTGATGCTGGCAGCCAACCGGGACGAAATGGTCGACCGACCCTGGCAGGCGCCGGGCCCTCACTGGTCCGACCGCAAGGACGTGATCGCGGGCCGGGACGCACTATCCGGCGGTAGTTGGCTTGGTATCAATCGTGACGGCGTGGTCGCGGCTGTGTTGAACCGCTATGGCACGCTTGGCCCCGCACCGGGCAAGCGCTCACGCGGTGAACTGGTGCTGGAGGCTCTTGACCACGCCGATGCGGCAACGGCCGCCGCGGCGCTCAGCGAACTCAATCCCGATGCCTACCGGGGTTTCAACCTGGTTATCGCAGACACGCGCCATGCCTTCTGGTTGACCCTGCGGCCGGAAGAATCGGCGATCGAATGCCAGCCCCTGCCGACCGGCCTATCGATGTTGACATCGCGGGAGCTGAACGACCCCGACAGCCCGCGCATCCAACTCTATAAGCCGCAATTTGAAGTCGCACCGGCTCCTGATCCCGACACCGGCGATTGGCGCGCGTGGGAGACGTTGCTGGCCTCGCGCAGCTATGGCGAGGCGGCCGGCCCGGGGGGCGCCATGTGCGTGGAGATGGAAGGCGGCTTCGCCACGGTATCTTCTTCCCTTATCGCCTTAACTGAAAACCCCTCGAAAGACCCCCAATGGCGCTTTTGTCCAGGCCGTCCGGACCGGGAGGCTTTCGAGCCGTTGCCGCTGTTCGAGCGATAGGCGTCAGCCCCGTAAGAACGCGCGTTGTGCGGGGCCACGCGGGTTGCTATACCTCAGCATTGATCTGGCTGGATGAAGCCGACCGAGCCTAAGCGAGGGAAGGATGGAATCGATGCGACGCAGACGCCTTTACGAAGGTAAGGCCAAGATTCTTTATGAAGGCCCCGAGCCCGGCACCATCGTTCAGTATTTCAAGGATGACGCCACAGCCTTCAATGCCCAGAAGAAGGGCACGATCACCGGCAAGGGCGTGCTCAACAACCGCATCTCCGAGTATCTGATGACGCGCCTGGCAGAGATCGGTGTGCCGACGCACTTCATCCGCCGTTTGAATATGCGCGAACAATTGGTTCGCGAGGTCGAGATCGTGCCACTGGAGATCATCGTCCGCAATCTCGCCGCAGGGTCTTTCGCGCAGCGTTTCAAGGTCGAGGAAGGCACGGCCCTGCCCCGCCCGATCATCGAATACTGCTACAAGAACGACGAGTTGGGCGACCCATTGGTGGCAGAAGAACATATCGCCGCCTTCGGTTGGGCGACCGCCCAGGATCTGGATGACATCATCCAACTGACAATGCGGATCAACGACTTCCTATCCGGCCTTTTCATCGGCATCGGCCTCAAGCTTGTGGATTTCAAGATCGAGTTCGGCAGACTTTGGGATAATGACGAGATGCGTATCGTCCTAGCTGACGAAATCAGCCCCGATTCCTGCCGTTTGTGGGACCTCAAGACCAATGAGAAAATGGATAAGGATCGCTTCCGACGAGACCTGGGCGGCGTAGAGGAGGCTTACCAGGAAGTCGCCCGCCGTCTGGGCGTCCTACCTGAAGCGGGCCCCTCCGACGCGCCGGCGCCGCAGACCATTCAGTAATCCAATCGACGGGATTGAGGTTTACTGCCGTAAAAAAGCCCTTCCGACCACCTCGGCGGGTTTGACTTTGTCGCAGAATTCCTTTATTTCCGCGCCTTCACTCCCGGGAATGTGGGACAGCCTCATGAAGCTGCACCCCGCTCAAGGTCCGAAGGAAACGACGAACCGAGAGACTACCGGGACAACAACGCTCTGATTTAACAGGAGGATTGCAGGCATGGGTAAGCGCCTAGCATCAAAGTACAAGATCGACCGACGCCTTGGCGTCAACCTCTGGGGTCGCCCCAAGAGCCCCTTCAACAAGCGCGAATACCGTCCCGGTGAGCACGGCCAGCGCCGCCGCAAGCCGACCGACTACGGCACGCAGCTGATGGCCAAGCAGAAGCTCAAGGGCTACTACGGCAACATCGGTGAGAAACAGTTCCGCCGGTACTTCGACGAGGCATCGCGCCGCAAGGGCAATACCGCCGAGAACCTGATCGAGCTTTTGGAGCGCCGTCTCGACGCGGTCGTCTACCGCGCCAAGTTCGTGCCGACCGTGTTCGCCGCTCGTCAGTTCGTCAACCATGGACACGTCCTGGTGAACGGCAAGCGCGTCAACATCTCTTCCTACATGGTAAAGGACGAGGACATCATCGAAGTGCGCCAGAAGAGCCGCCAGATGATTATGGTCCTGGAAGCGTCCGGTTCGCCCGAACGCGAAGTTCCCGACTACATCGAGGTCGACCACAACCAGATGAAGGCACGCTTTATCCGCGGTCCGCAGTTGGCCGACGTGCCCTACCCGGTTCACATGGAACCGAACCTCGTCATCGAGTATTACAGCTAACAATCTTTCCGATTTTGGCTTTCGAAAAGCCGGTCCTACGGGGCCGGCTTTTTTCGTTCTCGATTCTTTTCTCTTGCTATCTTAGCGCGATATATTATCCTCAACCACGTCCTATGATGGCTTCCCTATAGGAACGATCTTTCCCTGGGAAGGCTGATTGGAAAGCACCGATGGGGGTGACTGCGTTTCACCATCTGCCCCCACAGTGATCCCATCGGCATCACTTAACCGGCTCATTCGTGAGCCGGTTTTCTTTCTTCTCAAGCTGGCATGAACTAACGGGAAATTTTTAGGCGAAAGGTTTCTCTACAATAAAATCAAAAGGAGTCTGATATGGAAATGATTGGCAGCATTTTATCAGTTCTTTCTCCATTTTTAGTCGCAGTAATTGCTTTCTTAGGCTGGCTTCTTAGAAATACTATTGAGCAAAAAAGGGAATTAGAAAGAAAACTATCAGATAAAAAATATCAAACTTATGAAAAACTGCTTGGATCATTGCTATCTATCACACATAAATTTGGCAAATCTCAAGATAAAAAAATAATAGAAGCCGTAAAATTTATGTATGAGTCTCAAAAAGAAATACTAATTCTTGCTCCGGATAGTGTATATTTGGCACTATTAGATTTTATTAGATATGATAAGAAAGAGAATGATAATGAAAACAAACAGCTAGAAAACCTTAGCAAGTTAATTATAGAAATAAGAAAAGATATGCTTTATTCGAAAACTCAGCTAAATAGCAGTAGCATATTAAGAATGTTGGTTACTGATTCAGAGCACTAAATATTAAAATTACTTTGTGTTTCCTGAAAGGTCACCTCGACCTTGTTGCCGTCGGGATCACGCAGGAAAAGCTGAGTCCAGCCGAACCCCGGTATTATGTTCGCGTTGTAGTTGATCTCGGCCTTCTCAAGCGCCTCGCGAAAGGCCGGCAAATCTTCCGCCATAAAGGCAAAGTGCTCGATTCGCGGCGTCGGCGCATCCGGCGTATCTGAGACCTCAACGAGGTGCACCACCGGCCGGTCGCCGAGATAGAACCAAGCGCCGCCGAAAGTGAAATCCGGACGTGGTCCCTCCCGCAAACCCAATACCTCACCATAGAAGCGCCGCAACTCGTCCAGTCTGCCGGTGCGCAGATTCACATGGTCAAGATATTTGAGGGTCATGCTCGAACGCCTCCGGTTATAGAAAGGCCGGCAAACCCGTAAAGGTCACCGGCCTTCTCAAAACAAAGAGCGAGAATTCGATCAGGCCGCGTTTTGCGTATCGATGCCTTTATCCTGCAGGAACTGCTGCAGTTCGCCGGACTGGAACATCTCGCGGACGATATCACAGCCACCGACGAATTCGCCCTTCACATAGAGCTGCGGCACGGTCGGCCAACTTGAAAAATCCTTGATGCCCTGGCGCAAACCGGGATCTTCCAACACGTTGATGCCCTTGAAGCGGACACCAAGATGGCTCAACACCTGAACCACGGCGGCGGAAAAGCCGCACTGTGGAAAAACGGGCGTACCCTTCATGAACAACACAACGTCGTTCTCTTTGATGTCTTGTTGAATTCTCTCGGCTACCGGCGTGTTCATCGGTCGCTCACTCCTTTTATTTTCGTCTGGTGCCGCTCAAGCCTCGGGTGTCGAGGTCTGCAGCGCCAGCGCATGCAATTCATTGCCCATGCGTCCCTGCAGGGCCTGATAGATCATCTGATGTTGCTGGACGCGTGTCTTGCCTCTGAACGCCTCCGACACGACGTAGGCCGCATAGTGATCGCCGTCGCCGCGCAGATCTTCGATCGTCACGGTTGCGTCCGGCAAGGCATCCTTGATCAGCTTTTTGATCTCTCCAGCGTCCATCGCCATGAAGTCGCTTCCCTTTTCCGTTCTCGGTTGTCCCTGGTTCGGGTCTAAAGGCCCGCGGCCATATAGCCAGGGAACCAATCTTCGTGAGCGCGCCTCAGTTCCGCAAGCGATATGGTGAAGCTGTCGCCTGCTTTCAACGTATCGCCGCCACTACGGCCAACGAGAGTCGCCGAAACGCCCGCCTCGCGCGCCGCAGTCAAAACGTCATCGGCATCACGGGTCGCCACAAGATAGCGTCCCTGGTCCTCGCCGAACAGCCATGCCGCCAGCGATGCGCTGTTTGTCGCAGACAAGTCAAGCTCTGCGCCGGTGTTACCGGCTAGCGCCATCTCCGCCAATGCGATCAGGAACCCGCCATCCGAAAGGTCATGACAGGCCGCCAACCTGCCCGAGCCGACGAGAGACAGAACCAACTCGCCGGTCCTGCGCTCCAATGCCAGATCGACCGGCGGCGGCGCGCCGGCGGCGCGGCCATGCAGTTCGCGCTGATAAAGCGACTGGCCAAGCTCACCGCGTGTCTCGCCCAAGAGCACCAGCGCCAAACCCGGTTCAGACAAGGCGATGCCGCAGGTCCGTTCGATATCATCGACGAGACCGACCATGCCGATGACCGGCGTCGGCAGAATAGCCTGGCCATTGGTTTCGTTGTAGAGCGAGACATTGCCGGACACGATCGGCGTATCCAGCGCACGGCAAGCCGCGCCCATGCCCTGAACGCAACCGACAAGCTGACCCATGATCCTTGGTCGCTGGGGATTGCCGAAGTTGAGATTATTGGTCGCCGCCAAGGGGCGCGCGCCCGTCGCCACCAGATTGCGGTAGGCCTCGGCCACGGCCTGCGCACCGCCGGTTTCCGGATGCGCCTTGCAATAGCGTGGCGTGCAGTCGGTGGTGATCGCGAGCGCACGGTTGCTGTTGTGAATGCGCACCAATGCCGCATCGCCGCCGGGCCGTCCATGCCCCAGCGTATCGCCCATGACCATGTGGTCATACTGCTCCCACACCCAGCGGCGCGACGCCAGATCCGGGCTTCCCAGCAACTGCTTGAGCGCCTGACCGTAATCGGCCGGTTCCGGCAAGGAGTTTGCTGCGACCTTTGGCGGCAGCGGCGTTGCCTCATGCGGACGATCGTACTCCGGACTGGCTTCCGCCAGAGGGTCGATCGGCAGATCGCCGACGACCTTGCCTCCGAACGTCAGAACCATGCGGCCCGTATCGGTCAAGCGACCGATGACGGCGAAATCCAGGTCCCACTTCTCGAAGATCGCCTGTGCCTCAGCTTCGCGGCCGGGCTTTAGGACCATCAACATGCGTTCTTGGCTCTCAGACAGCATCATCTCATAGGGAATCATGCCCTCTTCCCGGCAGGGAACCTTATCCAGGTCCAACTCCACGCCCGTGCCGCCTTTCGAGGCCATCTCGAAAGACGAGGACGTCAGGCCCGCCGCCCCCATATCCTGAATGGCGACGATCATGTCGGTGGCCATCAACTCCAGGCAGGCCTCGATCAACAACTTCTCGGTGAAGGGGTCGCCGACTTGAACCGTCGGCCGCTTCTCGTCGGAATCCTCGTCGAACTCGGCAGAGGCCATCGTCGCGCCGTGAATACCGTCGCGCCCGGTCTTGGAGCCGACATAGACGACCGGATTTCCGATACCCGTCGCCTTGGAATAGAAGATACGGTCGGCGGGTGCGATACCGACGGTCATGGCGTTGACCAGGATGTTGCCGTTGTAAGCAGGGTCGAAATTGACCTCCCCGCCCACGGTCGGCACGCCGACGCAGTTGCCGTATCCGCCGATGCCCGCGACGACGCCTGCCACCAGGTGCCGGGTCTTGGGGTGATCGGGCTCTCCAAACCGCAAAGCGTTCAAGTTTGCAACCGGACGCGCACCCATGGTGAAAACATCGCGCAGGATGCCACCGACGCCGGTCGCGGCACCTTGATAGGGTTCGATGAAGCTTGGGTGGTTGTGGCTCTCGATCTTGAAGACCACGGCCAAGCCTTCGCCGATATCCACGACGCCTGCGTTCTCACCGGGGCCCTGAATCACTTGTGGGCCGTCGACCGGCAGGGTTTTCAGCCATTTCTTGGAGGATTTGTAGGAGCAGTGCTCGGACCACATGACCGAGAAGATACCCAACTCCAACAGATTGGGTTCGCGACCCATGATCTGCAGGACGCGATCATACTCTTCCGGCGACAGACCATGCTCGGCAACGATCTCCGGGGTCATGGCGGGTTCGTTCGGCAAGCTCATGAAAGCGCCTCCACAAGGCCATCGAAAAGGGGGCGCCCGTCGATGCCGCCCAACAGCGGATCGGCCAGACGCTCGGGGTGCGGCATCAGGCCCAGCACCGTCTTGGTTTCGTTGTAGACACCGGCGATATCTTCCAGAGACCCGTTCGGGTTGGCATCAGCCGCCGCGCCACCGTCCGGCGCGCAATAGGAGAACGCGATTTGGTCACGCTCGCGCATCGCAGCGAGCGTTTCGGCCTCCACGAAGTAGTTGCCGTCATGGTGCGCCACCGGCACGCGGATCACCTGTCCGGCTTCATACTTGTTGGTGAAAACCGTTTGGCTGGTTTCGACCTTGAGATGAACATCCCGGCAGACAAAGTTGAGCGAAGCGTTGCGCATCAGTGCGCCCGGCAGCAGCCCGCTTTCGCAGAGCACCTGAAAGCCGTTGCAGATGCCCATGGTCGGAACGCCGGCCTTGGCGCGCCTGACCACTTCCTTCATGACCGGCGAACGCGCCGCCATGGCGCCGCAACGCAAGTAGTCTCCAAAGGAAAAGCCGCCGGGCAGAACCATCAGATCCACCTCGTCGAAATCGGCGTCTTTATGCCAGACCATGAGCGGTTCGCGCCCCATGGACTGTCTGAGCGCAACCTGAACATCCCGGTCGCAATTCGAACCCGGGAAGACAATGACGGCGGCCTTCATCACGGAAATACCCTCCGAAAGGTCTCTGGATAGTCTCGTACCAGCCCATCGTCATCGACGGGCAACTCGGCCTTGAAATCGCGAAACAGGCCCTCGTAGAGATAGCGGCCCTCGCCCAATCGGCGATAGCGCTGCTCGGCAACGCGTGGCTCTAGCGAGGGTAAGGGCAGATAAACCACCCGAATGTCTATAGGGCTGTCGCCCACAAAGGGCAGACGGCGAATTGGCAGCGTGTTGGTGAAGGGGGTCACCTGAATGTCAATCTCGTAACAGCCCTGGAACTGCGGCGCGGCTTTACCGTTCATTGTCCAATTGCCTGCGCCGTCGGCCTCCAACAACAATCTCGCCCCACCTTCAACCGCAATCTCGGCGCGACGCAGGCACCAAGCGGCATCCACCTGGATCGAATAGCCAATCCGCAGCGCCTCACCATCGAGCACACGCACTATCGCGCCATTGGCTTCGGACTCCACCTCCGACTGGCGCAGCCGAAGGTGCTCGAAGCCAGGGTCCGACAGTGGGACCCAGCAGACCTCGCTGGTCCGCAGGCTCATCATCCCTCCAGTTCGATGCGGTAATTCTCGATCACCGTGTTGGCGAGCAGCTTCTCGCACATGTCCCGAACACTGGCCTCGGCCTTGCCCGGATCGCTTTCCTCCAGATTCAACTCAATGAGCTTGCCTTGACGCACCTCATCGACGCCGGAGAAACCGAGACTGCCCAGGGCGTGTTGAATTGCCTTGCCCTGTGGGTCGAGAACACCGGACTTCAGGGTCACGAATACTTTGACTTTCATGGGGGTGGCCACCTGCAAAACATCATAGGGGTTGGCTTGGCGCGGAACTTACCCTCGCACCCCGAGTCTGGCAAGGGCCGAAGCGCGCTTGTCTCAGCCCTTTTTCATACCTTTTCGCCGCTGCCGCGCCTCGATCAGGGCCGAAACGATCCCATGCAGCGTCCGCACATCCTGTTGGGTCGGCTCCAGGCGATTCACGAGTGAGCGCAGGTTACGCAGCATGGCTTGGCGCTTATGCTCCGGCCAGAAGAAATTGACCGTGTCCAGCTCGTCGACAAGACGCTCGAAAAAAGCATCTATCTCACCGTGGTCGGCAGGTGGCGTGTGGCCTACCTCGCGCCTGTCCTCCGGCGTATCGTCGCCGGACTGGTACCACTCGTAGCCAATCACCAGCACTGCCTGAGCCAGGTTCAGGGAACTGAAGGAAGGATTGAGCGGCACCTCGATTACCGTGTCGGCCAGCGCTACTTCATCGCTTTCCAGACCCGTGCGCTCCGGCCCGAAGACAAGGGCCGTTTTCATGCCGTCAGCAATCTGCTGGCGGAGCTGCCTTACCGCGGCCTTGGGTGTCATGATCTGCTTGATCATCTCGCGCTGGCGGGCCGTGGTCACATAGACCTTGTGGCAATCCTCAAGGGCCGCCGTCACACTGTTGTAAAGCTTGGCAGCCTGCAGGATTGGCAAGGCGCCGGAAGCTGGCGCCGCCGAAGCCTCGTTGGGCCATCCGTCGCGCGGCTCCACCAACCGCAATTCGCCCAGGCCGCAGTTCATCATGGCACGGGCAACCATGCCGATGTTCTCGCCAAGCTGCGGGCGCACCAGCACGACAACCGGGTTGCGGTCCAAAACGACATCGGGGCGGGATCGGTCGGTACCGGCCATCGTCCTATCGCGCCCTAATTGCGCGCCGCGGCCGACTTGGGCCCCAAAGGCTCGACACCGGCCTTGAACAATCGCCAGCTATAGCTGTCCTCCAGCGCCGTAAAGGAGGCCTCGACAATGTTGGGAGATACGCCCAGGGTCGTCCAGCGCTGACCATCCGGCGCAGCGCTCTCGATCATGACGCGAGTCACCGCCCGAGTTCCTTCCTGAGGTGTCAGAATACGCACCTTGTAGTCGGACAACGCCATGCCTTCGAGCACCGGGTAGGCCCAGACCAGCGCCTTGCGGAGGGCCACATCGAGAGCATTGACCGGGCCGTTGCCGCTGGCCACCTCGTGGCGCAACTGGCCGCCGACCTCGACGGTCACGGTCGCCTCGCTTTCGGTAATCAGATCACCGCGCGCATTCCAACGGCGATCATCCATGAGGCGAAACCGCTCCATGCGAAAATAATCCGGCACCTCGCCCAGACGGCGACGGGCGAGAAGTTCGAAAGACGCTTCCGCACCGTCGAATGAGTAGCCCTGGCTTTCCAGGTCCTTCACCTCTTCCAGCAAGCGATTGACGCGCTTGTCTCCGGCTTCCAACTCCAGGCCGATCTCGCGGAAACGCGCCAGAAAATTGGAGCGCCCGGCCTGATCGGAGACCACGATGTGCCGCTGATTGCCGACGATCTCCGGGTCGATGTGCTCGTAGGTGCGCGGATCCTTCTCCACCGCGGAAACATGCAGGCCGCCCTTGTGGGCGAAAGCCGAATCCCCGACATAGGGCTGATGGCGGTTCGGTGCACGGTTCAGACGATCATCGAGCAATCGCGATACGTGTGTCAGATGGCCCAACTGCGTGTTGCTAACGCCGATGTTGAAATCGCTTTTCAAGGCCAAGGAGGCGATGAGCGAGATGGTATTGGCGTTGCCGCAGCGCTCACCCAGTCCGTTGAGCGTTCCTTGCACTTGTCGCGCGCCCGCCCAAAGGGCGGCCAGGGAATTCGCCACGGCGTTTTCGGTGTCGTTGTGGCAGTGGATGCCCAAACGCGCACCCGGCACCTGCTTGGCAACCTCGGCGACAATCTCCGACACCTCGTGGGGCAAGGTGCCGCCATTGGTGTCGCAAAGCACGATCCAGCGCGCGCCCCCGGCATCAGCAGCCTTCACGCAAGCCAGGGCGTATTCCGGATTGGCCTTGAAGCCGTCGAAGAAATGCTCCGCATCAAACATCGCCTCAGACTTGCGACTCTTCGCGAAGGCGATGGAGTCCTCGATCATCTTCAGATTTTCTTGCCGGTCGATCTCCAGCGCCACATCAACGTGGAAATCCCAGGCCTTACCCACCATGCAAAGCGCATCGGCCTTCGAATTGACGAGCGCAGCCAAACCCGGGTCATTCTCCGCGCTCCGGCCCGGACGGCGTGTCATACCGAAGGCGACGAGTTTTGCATTCTTGAAGCTTGGCGGTTCCGCAAAAAAGCGATCATCCGTCGGGTTCGCACCGGGCCAACCACCCTCGACATAATCGACGCCCAGGTCATCGAGCGCGCGCGCAATGGCGATTTTGTCGGCAACACCGAAATCGACCCCTTGCGTCTGCGCGCCGTCGCGTAGCGTTGTATCAAAGATATGAACGCGCCTCTCGTCGTTCCTACCGTCGTCATTCCCGGCCATCGTCTGTCTCTCTATCCCGCCTATGTGGCTCCCTTGATCGCAAGGGCGCTCTCCCCCGTGCCTCTTTAGAGCGCAGAGCCGGGGGCAAGGTCAATGGCCCAGCGCCATATCGGCGAGACGGCAATGGTTCCGGTAATCATTCGGTCCTCGGCCAACGCGCATCGCCTTCTACGTCGTCTAGGTCGCGATGGTTCCGCATATAGCGCTCACTCGCATCGACGAGCGGCTGGAAATCCCAAGGCAGGCGCTCGCCTTGGGAAAGCGCCTGATAGACCAGACGACGGCGGCGCTGGCTGTCCAGAACCTGATCGCGCAAGCCTTCCGCATCCCAACGGGTCGCCGCCTCTTCTCGAAAAGCAGCGAGCGTTGCGGCCGCGTTCGGGTCTTCCGCCAGGTTGTTGAGTTCATGAGGATCAGCTTCCAGATCGAAAAGCTGATCGGGGTCCGGCGCCGTGGCAATGTACTTGAAACGCCCCCTGCGAATCATGAAGAGCGGCGCAATCGCCCCCTCCCCGCAATACTCGCCCAGGACTTCGTCGTGGCCGCCGGAGCCCGATAGATGTCCCTGTAGGCTGCGCCCGTCGATCTCGGTGGCGTAGTCCGGCGCCTTACCGTCGCCCGCCAGTTCCGCCAGTGTCGGCAACAGATCGACCAAAGAAACGGAGGAGGACACCTGCCCCGGCCGGATGCCGGGCCCGGCGATCATCAAGGGGATTCGCGATGAAGGCTCGAACCAGCTCATCTTGTACCAAAGGCCGCGCTCTCCAAGCATGTCGCCGTGATCCCCTGAAAAGACGATATAGGTATCGCGGGCCACACCGATCTGGTCGAGTACCGACAGCAAGCGGCCAATCTTGTCGTCCAGGTAGGAAATCGCACCATAGTAAGCGCGTCGCGCGGCGCGCACTTTGTCCTCGGGGATGTCCAACCCCTCCAGCGCATAAACATGGCGCAAGCGCTTGGAGTGCGGATCGAGGTCCTTCGGATCGATTTTAACCTGCGGCATATCGATTTCATCGTCGCTGTAACGCCGCCAGTAGTCCCAACCGATAGCATAGGGATCGTGCGGGTGGGTGAAAGACACCGTCAAGGCAAAGGGCCGCTCATCGTTTCCGCGCACCCAATCATAAAGCCAGCGCTCGGCGTTGAATCCCACCTCGTCATCGAAGTCCAACTGGTTGCTCCGCACGCAGGGTCCGGCATTCAGGACAGAGGCCATGTTATGGTACCAGCTTGGCCGGGTTTCGAAATTTTCCCAGTCGCAGAACCAACCATAATCCGCCGGATAGATATCGGTGGTCAGGCGCTCCTCGAAGCCATGCAACTGATCAGGTCCGCAAAAATGCATCTTCCCCGAAAGGGCGGTGCGATACCCGGCATGTCGCAGATAATGCGCGAACGTCGGACGATCTGCGGCGAGATCACAGGCATTGTCGAAGGCGCCAATAGCCTTGGGCAAACGTCCGGTCATCATCGAAAAGCGCGACGGTGCGCACAGTGGCGCATTGCAATAGGCGCTATCGAAAAGGACCGAACGCTCTGCAAGCGCATCCAGATGCGGTGAGCGCACAACCTTGCCTCCATAACTCGGCAAGACCCCAGGCGTCATCTGATCGACCATGATGAAAAGAATGTTGGCTGCCTTGCCACTCGGCATCGCTGCGTCCTCCAGGTTCGTAAGAACCGGCAAAAGGGTGCTTGTGGAACGAATTACCCTTTTTTCATTCTGCCACAGGCTATAATCGCGACTCGAACAAAAGCGACCAGCAACCGCGAAAAGAAACCAATGGAACTACTAACTAAAAGACTTCGCTTGAGGGGCCCGAGGGACAGCGATCTGAAACCGCTGCTACACGCCATGAACGATTGGCGCGTCATTCAATGGTTCGACAGTCTGCCCTACCCGCATCACGAAGCGGACGGCGAAGTCTGGTTGCGCGCCGTCATCGACAACCTGAACGGACCGGAACCTGGCATGTTCCTGGTTGCCGATATCAACAGCGATGACCTGATCGGCGCAGCAACCCTGGAGCGCAAAGAAGGCAGCACGCGCTTTTATCTTGGATACTGGATCGCGCCGCGTTACTGGGGCCAGGGTTACGCCAGCGAAGCCTGCCGCCCCCTGACCGAGTACGCTCACGATCATCTGAAGCTGAATGAACTCTTCGCCGCGGTAGCGCCGCACAACGCCGCCTCGAAACGGGTTCTCAGCAAGCTCCTGTTCGAAGAGTTTTCGAGCGAGGAACGCGAGGGCACGCGCGCCGGTCACCACCGCATGTTGCTTTACCGTCGCAAACTGGAATGATCGCTACCAGAAAGAGGAAGTCAGGCCCGCCGCCAGGTGGTGCCCTGCGGTCCGTCCTCAAGCAGAATGCCCCGCGCCGTCAGTTTATCCCTGATGCGATCCGCCGCCGCGAAGTCCCGCGCCTTTCTGGCCGCTAGACGCTCGGCAATCAAGGCATCGATTTCAGCGGCCTCATCATCGCCTACATCGCCCTTGAACCAAGCAACAGGGTCACACTCAAGCAGGCCCATCAACCGAGCACTCGCGAGGAACTTATCCCGGGCGGGTAAGGAATCTCTTTCCCAACCACTACTTGCAGGCTGAACTTCACTGTAAAGCTCATGAAGCGAGCTAATTGCCTTTGGGGTATTGAGATCATCACAAAGGGCAGAAATGGTTACCGCGCTTGGTTCATTTGATTCAATAGAATGTTTATTTAACTTCATGATTTGCATATAAAATTTATCAAGCTGCGCTTTGCATTCTTCCAGCTTCTCGCGCGTGATGTCGAGCGGTTGGCGGTAGTGACCGGACAGCAGCGCAAGACGGATCACCTCGCCATGCCAGCCTTCGTCCAGCAAGGCGCGCGCAGTGAAGAAATTGCCCAGTGACTTCGACATCTTCTCGCCGTTAACGACGACGTAGCCGTTGTGCATCCAAATATTGGCGAAAGGTGCATGGTTGGCGCAGGTCGATTGCGCGATCTCGTTCTCGTGGTGCGGAAAGATCAAGTCCGCGCCGCCGCCGTGGATATCGAAGGTCACCCCCAGGTGTTCCTTGGCCATGGCGGAGCACTCGATATGCCAGCCCGGCCGCCCCTTGCCCCAGGGGCTGTCCCAGCCGGGTTGATCGTCCGTCGAGGGTTTCCAGAGAATGAAGTCGGCAGGGTCGCGCTTATAGGGCGCCACCTCGACCCGGGCGCCCGCGATCATTTCGTCGCGGTCCCGGCGCGATAGCTGCCCGTAGTTGGCGTCAGACCGGACCGCAAAGAGCACGTGTCCCTCGGCTGCATAGGCATGGCCCTCGGCGATAAGGGTCTCAATCATGGCGACCATCTGTGGAATGTGCGCCGTGCAGCGCGGTTCAACCGTGGGCGGCAACGCCCCGAGCGCTGCCATGTCGGTCTGATAGGCCAGGGTGGTGCGTTTGGTTATGCTCTCGATCGGCTCGCCCGTTTCCTGGGAAGCCTTGATGATCTTGTCGTCCACGTCGGTGATATTGCGCGCGTAAGTGACGTGCTCGGCCCCATAGACCTGGCGGAGCAGCCGAAACAGCACGTCAAAAACCACTGCCGGGCGCGCGTTGCCAATATGCGCGGTGTCATAGACCGTCGGCCCGCAGACGTACATCCGCACGTTCTTGGGATCGATCGGCACGAGCTCCTCCTCGCGCCGCTGCAAGGTGTTGTAAAGCCGGATGGTCACGCCTTCTCCCCTCTCAACCGCCGTGCCGCCTTGTCATGCCCGATCAGAGGTAGCAAGGACTTCAGTTCGGGTCCATGCTCACGCCCCGTCAGCGCCAGCCTGAGCGGCAAGAACAGGCCCTTTCCTTTCCGTCCTGTCGCGGCCTTGACGGCAGCCGTCCAGTGCCCCCAGGTTTCCGCATTCCAAGGTTCGGGCGGCAAGCGCTCGGCGGCATCGGCCAGGAAGCCTTCGTCATCGCCTAGGACCGGCTCCACCTGACCGTGGCAAATAGCCAGCCAATCCTCGGCATCGGCCAGTTTGGTGAGGTTGGGACGGATCGCCAGCCAGTCTGCCTCGGTCAGGCCGGAAAGACGCCCCGCGACATCGGCAAAGGGCATGACGTGCAATAGGCGGGCGTTCAAATGCTCCAACTCCGCCGGATCGAATTTGGGCGCTGCGCGTCCAAAACGCGTGAGGTCGAAACCGGCGGCCAAGGCCTCCAGGGTAGCGGTCGGCTCTGCTGCATCGGGCGTGCCCAAAGCCGCCAGATAGCAGTTGATGGTCATGGCCTCCAGCCCAGCTGCCTTCAAGGATTCCAAGCTGAGGCTGCCTAGGCGTTTGGAGAGACCCCTGCCCTCGGCATCGGTTAGCAAAGAGAGGTGCGCGAAAGTAGGAACAGCCGCACCCAAGGCTTGGAACAGCTGAATTTGAACTGCAGTATTGGCGACATGATCCTCGCCGCGCAGCACGTGGGTCACATGCAGTTCGGCGTCATCCACAACCGAGGAAAGAGTGTAGAGCGGCCGCCCGTCCTCGCGGATCAAAACCGGGTCCGACAGGTTGTGGCCTTCGAAATGTTGGGGGCCACGCACCAGGTCGTTCCACTCGATCGAATCGGGTGCCAGCTTGAAGCGCCAGTGCGGACGCCGACCCTCTGCCTCCAGCGCCGCGCGCGCAGCGTCATCGAGCTTCAAGGCGGCACGATCATAGAGCGGTGGTCTGCCCGCAGCGAGCTGCGCCTTGCGCTTGAGCGACAATTCCTCCGCAGTCTCGTAACAGGGATAGAGACGGCCCGCTGCCTTGAGCGCTTCTACCGCCGCATCATAGCGGTCCATGCGGTCGGATTGGCGCGCAAAGGCGTCCCATTCCAAACCAAGCCATGTCAGGTCCCGCTCGATGGCTTGGGCAAACCGTTCCTCGGAACGCTCCGTATCGGTATCATCGAGACGAAGCAGGAACTGCCCTCCCGCCGCCTTCGCCAGCAACCAGTTCAGGAGGGCGATACGCGCATTTCCGACATGCAAAAGCCCTGTCGGGCTTGGGGCGAAACGAACTTTCACGAGATTCTCTGCTCCCCTCGGGCCTGTTCGTGCAGACTCTAGTATGGCCCTTTATAGGCATTGGTGATGGGATACCGACGATCGCGACCGAATGACTTCGGCGTGATCTTTACCCCTGGTGGCGCCTGACGGCGCTTGTATTCAGCGTTTTCTAACATGCGCCAGACCCGGTTGACGACCGCCCGGTCGTGCCCCTTGGCCACCAGATCGCCGACACCTGCCTCGCTCTCGATCAATCCCGCCAGGATGGCATCGAGTTCGTCGTAGCTTGGCAGGGTATCCTGATCGGTCTGATTGGGCTTCAATTCGGCAGTCGGAGGCTTGGTGATGATACGATCAGGGATCACCTGGCCTTCCGGCCCCAATGCGCCGGGCGGGCGATGATCGTTGCGCCAGCGCGCCAACCTGAAAACCTGAGTCTTGTAAACGTCCTTTAGAACGTTGTAGCCGCCGCACATATCGCCGTAGAGCGTTGCATAGCCCACCGACATCTCGGACTTGTTGCCGGTCGACAATACCATGTGCCCCAGTTTGTTCGACAGGGCCATCAGGGTCAGGCCGCGTGATCGCGCTTGGATGTTCTCCTCGGTCGTATCGGCCTGTCGCTCGGCGAACAGGGGCGCCAGCATTTCGCCGAATGCCGTCATCGCCGGTTCGATGGAAATCTCATCCAGCCGAACACCCAGACGCTTTGAACAGTCCGCAGCATCCTCCAGGCTTTCCCGGCTTGTATAGGGTGAGGGCATCATCACGCAATGCACTCGCTCCGCGCCCAATGCATCGACCGCGACCGCGGCCGAAAGCGCGGAATCAATGCCACCGGACATGCCAATGAGCACGCCCGGGAAGCCGTTCTTGGTGACATAGTCGCGCAAGCCCAAGGTCAAGGCGCGGTAAACCGCGTCATCACCCTCGGGACCGGGTTCGCAGTGCCCTTGGGTGCAGTGCCAGCGCTCCTCCTCGTCCCGTTCCCAGGTCGTAAAGGCCAGATGTTCTTCGAAAGAAGGAAGTTGCGCGACTAAGCCGCAATCAGGATTGAGGGCAAAGGAGCCGCCGTCGAAAACCAACTCATCCTGGCCTCCGACCATGTTTACGTATAAGGCGGCAAGACCGCTCTCGGTCACCCGTTGGACACCGAGATTTAACCTTACATCCGTCTTGCTGGTCTCGTAAGGGCTGGCATTGATCGACACCAGCAACTCCGCACCG